>CAZSTZ010000230.1:0-11116 GCA_964609515.1 uncultured bacterium
TCTTAGGTTTGGCCTCCCTCATCTTAGGTTTGGTCTCCCTCCTCTTAGGTTTGGCCTCCCTCATCTTAGGTTTGGTCTCCCTCCTCTTAGGTTTGGCCTCCCTCATCTTAGGTTTGGTCTCCCTCATCTTAGGTTTGGTCTCCCTCCTCTTAGCTTGCCAAGAGCGATCGCTGCCGGTAACAAAAATCAAACCATAGTTAATTGTTAATTGTTATAGCAATCCTAAATGGGTTAAGATACGGTTTCTAAGATATCGCGAAGGATTTAGGTTGGCTTTAATTGATATAAGATGTTAAAAAAACCCAGGTTTAAAAACTGCTATCGAGCAGAAAGCGTAGATGGTGAAGGAGTGTTTATTTTCTCCGATAGAGGGTCTTTTTTATTAAGCGAAGACCCCCTCTATCAACTATTAACTCCTTTAATAGACGGGAATCGTACCACGGAAGAAATTATAGACCAAGCTCTCTTAAATTTGTTTGTCGATCGCAGCAATACGGAGGCAACAAGCTTAAATTTGCAGCCGGGACAAAATCCATTTCAGATAGCAGTAGATCTGGGAGTTAAAATCCAATACGCTCTGATGGAGATGGAAAAGTATGGCTACATAGTTGAAAGTAAGGAAGACTTGCCAACTGAGTTAACTACATTCTGCGAAACTTTAAACATCGATACCAAAGAAGCAAAGCAGCGATTGGAAGCTACCAAAGTAGCAGTAAAAACTTTTGGTAGCGTTACTTCCTCAGAATTAATTTCTACCTTAGAATCGCTGCAAATTCGAGTAGCGGATGAAGCAGATATAACGGTAGTCTTAACCGATAGCTATCTGCGAGAAGGTCTCCATAGCTTTAACCAGCAAGCCCTGGAAAACTCGCATCCGTGGCTGTTGGTAAAGCCAGTGGGAACCGTTCTTTGGCTCGGACCGATATTTTATCCGGGGAAAACCGGTTGTTGGGAATGTCTGGCACAACGGTTGCGAGGTAACAGCCCCGTTGAAGAATTTGTTCGCAAGCGCAAGGATGTTGCATCTCCTTTAATACCGACGCTTCATTCCCTAACCTCCACTAACCAAATTGCTCTGGGAATGACGGCGACGGAAGTTTTGAAGTGGATTTTAATCGGAAATAAACGGTTAGAAGGAATCTTAGTTACCCACGATACTCTCTCTCTGGAGACTAAAAATCATGTAGTAATAAAGCGCCCTCAATGTTCCAGATGCGGTATGGAGGTATTGAAAAATCCCAAACCTCAACCGATAATTCTCGGAAGGCGGAAGAAAACTTTCACCGCAGAGGGGGGGCATCGTTGCGCTTTGCCTCAAGAAACTCTGAGAAAATATCAACACCACATCAGCCCCATTACGGGAGCGGTTCGAGAATTAGAAAAGGTGTTTATGGGCTCTAACGATCTGACTCATACTTATTTAGCCAAACATCATTTCGCCACTACGTTCGACGATGCGATCGCTTTGGGCAGAAACTTGGGTGGTAGGAGTTCGGGCAAAGGTAGGAGCGACATACAGGCTAGGGTAAGCGGTTTGTGCGAAGCTATTGAAAGGTATTCGGGGGTTTTTCAGGGAGAGGAAATTCGAGAAAAAGCCAGTTACCGCCAACTGGGGGCGCGAGGAATTCACCCCAATGCTTGTATGAATTTTAGCGAGGCTCAGTACGAAGGTCGCGAGGAATGGAATGCCAGTTGCGACGGTTGGTTTCAAAAAGTGCCCGAACCTTTTGACGAGGAAAGAGAGAGAGACTGGACTCCAGTTTGGTCTTTAACTGCCGAGGAATTTAAGTACCTGCCGACTGCTTACTGCTATTACGGCTATGCCAAACCAGAAAAACCCGATTGTTGGGCGGACTCCAACGGTTGCGCGGCGGGGAATACTCTCGAAGAGGCCATCCTTCAAGGTTTTATGGAATTAGTGGAGCGGGACAGCGTGGCTTTGTGGTGGTACAATCGGCTCCAGAGACCTGCGGTGGATTTGGATAGTTTTGAAGAACCTTACTTCCAAGCCCTCAAGGCCTATTACCAAACTCTGGGTCGAGAACTCTGGGTTTTGGACCTTACCAGCGATTTGAAGGTGCCTACTTTTGCAGCTATAACTAGGAGAAAAGAACGGGAAGTGGAGGATATCGTGCTTGGTTATGGGGCTCATTTCGACCCTGCCATTGCCATTCAGAGGGCCCTGACGGAGGTCAACCAAATAATTCCCTCAGTATTATTAGCTAAGGCCGATGGCAGTACGCAATACGTTCCTTCTGCGGACCCTCTGGCCGTGGAGTGGTGGCAGACGGCTACCTTGGCGGGGCATCCTTATTTGGCCCCCGATGAAAGCATCGGGCCAAAAGTCCCTGGGGATTATCTGCAACTGGCCAGCGACGATTTGTACGAAGATGTGATGAAATGCAAGGAAATTGTGGAGAAACGGGGCATGGAAATGCTGGTGTTGGACCAGACGCGACCGGATATCGGATTGAAAGTGGTTAAGGTTATCGTTCCGGGAATGCGGCACTTTTGGAAGCGTTTGGGTGGGGGAAGGCTTTATGAAGTGCCCGCTAAAATGGGTTGGCTGAAAGAACCTTTGACGGAAGAGCGACTCAATCCTTTTCCGATGTGGATGTGAAAAAAATTAGGTGGGTAAGGTCATGTTAAAAGGATATCGAATCGTTGATGCAGATTCTCATGTATGGGAGCCTCTGGATATGTGGGGCCAGTATCTCGAACCGGCGTTTAGAAGTTTTGCACTGTCGCCAGACATGACCATCAAGGGAGAAAAGATTTATTTTCAAATGTCTGATGAAGTTCCCGCGCAATGGTCTCGGGAAATTTCGGTTAATTACCCGGAGGCTAGTCTGGCGGGTTTCGACTCGGAGTCCCACGTCCGGGCAATGAAACAAACGGGTATCGACGTATCGTTGATTTATCCGAGTTACACGAATTGGATTGTATCCATCGATACGATGCCACCGCAGTTAGTCGGGGTATTTGCCAGAGCTTACAACAATTGGTTGAGGGATTTTTGCAGCTACGACCCTCAAATGCTCAGGGGAGTAGGAATAGTTAATTTTCACGCTCCCGAAAATATGGTATCGGAATTGCGTAGAATTGCTGATTTTGGCTGGAAAGCCGTGTTTGCACGCCCTAACCCGGTAAAGGGACGGCTGTTAAGCGACCCGGCCTACGAGCCATTTTGGACCGAGTGCGAGGAACTGGGAATAGCGATCGGCATCCACGAAGGCAGCCATTCTCGTTTGCCTACCGCAGGGGCGGACCGCTTTGAAAGCCGTTTTGCCCTGCACGCTTGCTCTCATCCCATGGAACAGATGATGGCCCTGTTGACCTTAATTGAAGGAGGGGTATTAGAACGACACCCCAAATTAAGGGTAGCTTTTCTAGAGTCTGGCTGCGGTTGGCTGCCATATTGGCTCTGGCGACTGGATGAAGAGTATGAAAACCTCCGCTGGGAGGTGAAAGACTGCGTGAAAATGAAGCCTTCCGAGTATTTTCGCCGCCAGTGTTTTATTGCTATCGAGCCCTCCGAGCCTTGTATCGGTGAAACCATTCAATATATCGGTGCGGATAATCTGATTTTTGGTTCTGACTACCCCCATGCAGACCACAAGCCGGGCATTATTGAAGAAGCGATCGCTCTTGAGGAAAGTTTATCGAGGGAAACGGTGCAGAAAATTTTGTGGGATAATCCGAGAAAATTTTACGAATTGCCATGATATACTGGTTGAAGTTTATGAGCGATTGGTCCAAAGATACACCGAAAAAAAATAAACAAATAAATCAGGAGTAATTGATGCAATTTACCCCAGCCCAGTTAACCAACTTGGTAGGTAGCCACAACTCAGGAGGTTTTCCTGGGAATGTCCTAAAGGCGGCTGCCGAAATTTCTACATCAGAGCCTCCCAGGGTATCCGAACAACAGTGGTTCCAAGTTCTTCTTGTTGATGTTGATGACAGTGGCATCTCCACCACAAAAATGGTATATGGGGAGAAAAATCGTTTGGAAGTTGAGTATGGCATCAGTGCTTTACCTTCAAATGGGGTAGAGGTTGCATCTGGGTTTATTCCACCCGGCGAACTGAGTGCGAAATATTCTAGCGTGCGCTTTCTGTTACAGTGTCGCAAACTGTCTCAAATGATGGTTTTAACCTGGGTTAACGAGAATGAGGTTCCAGACGAACAAAAATTAGAAGTAAAGCTCATTCGGGAAATTTTTCACACCTATAACATTATTCCCGAAACTTTCTTGTTAAGCCAGCAGGGACTCAATCCAATTAGCAGCATACGGCTAACACAAAATATTCTGCAAGCCGAAGAGAACAACGCGCAGGATGTGAGCTATCTGATAAAACCAGGTGCTACGGGTTACAGTTCGATTCGTTTGGTTTTGTTACTCTGCGGTCAAGCATATTACAAAACTCCCAATATGCAGCAATATAGCAAAATTGGTGCGAGTATCCCCGGATTGGAGAATGGGATTTTCAGCACCTATGAAATGATTTGGGAATATGCGATGGACGTATCCTGGGATAGCTTCTATGCAACCCGCATCGATATTTCTCAGTCCGGACTAAATCCCAATCCACCTTACACGCAAGTTACTTTAGGCTATCCAGCCCGGCCAAGCGATTTTAACGTAACCCAGGGTAAAATTCAAGAGTGGGCACTTGCTTCTGACAGTGAAGGTTCTCTGCCTTTTTATCCTCCAAATCCATCTTCAGAATGGGAGCAAACGCAAATTAAGTATGTTGTTGCTCCCTACCCCTATTTGCCCCTGAGTTGTACTTAATTGAGCTTGCCTAGATTGGCAAATCCTTGTTCGATCTAGACCGAGCCTCTAAATATATTTAGGGGCTTGGTTTTGAGAAACAAGCGATCGCCTTTTCTATAAGCCCAGCTTAAATCTTCGTTTTGTTCGCAGCGAGGCCGTAGGTAACGATTAAACCAATAGCTTAATTTTTACCCACCCCCCTCCCTGGGAACAACGGTAAAAACTAGGAGGGTGCCATTCAGAATTGCAAACTATAAGGAAAAAAGAAAAATGACTACCATTGACAATTATCAAATTATTACCCAACTTTACGAAAGTCAAAACTCCTTAGTTTATCGGGCGAACCACAAAACCAACGATCGCTCGGTCATACTCAAAGTTCTCAAAAACGATTACCCCACTCCCTCAGAACTAACCCGATACAAGCAAGAATATCAGATAACCCGTTCCCTGAACATTCCAGGAGCGATCGCTGCCTACGATCTGCTTCCCTATCAAAATACCCTTGCCATCGTCTTAGAAGATTTTGAGGCTCAATCTTTAGACCAATTGTTGAAAGCCAGGAAATTTGAGCTTTTAGAGTTTCTGGAAATCGCCATTCAAACAGCCGAAGCCCTCGCCGCAATTCATGGGGCAAATATTATTCACAAAGATATTAATCCATCTAACATCCTCTTTAACCCAGAAACCAAACAACTGAAAATAATAGACTTCGGTATTTCTAGCGTCTTTGCCACAGAAAATCCGGTCATTAAAAATCCCGACGTTTTAGAAGGAACCCTGGCATATATGTCCCCAGAACAAACGGGACGCATGAACCGATACCTAGACTACAGAACGGATTTTTATTCTCTGGGTGCAACTTTCTACAAAATGCTAACCCAGCAGTTTCTCTTCGATACCAAAGACGCTCTAGAATTAGTTCACTGCCATCTCGCTCGCGCTCCCGTCGCTCCCCATGAAATCCACGGTTCGATTCCCAAAACGATTTCAGATATCGTAATGAAATTACTGGCAAAAACAGCCGAAGAACGCTATCAAAGCGCCTTGGGATTGAAAGCCGACTTAGAAAACTGTCGCCTCCAGTTAGAACAAACCGGAGAAATTACAGAATTTCCCCTCGCCTGCCGCGATTTAGTAGAACGATTGCAAATACCGCAAAAACTCTACGGTCGAGAAGCAGAAATCGAGGAGTTAATGGCGGCATTTAGGAGAGTTACCCAAACAAAAACTAAACCAGAAGAAACAACCGCATCTCAACAGCAGGTTGAAATGATGTTAGTGGGCGGTTATTCTGGAATCGGCAAAACTGCCCTGATTCAAGAACTTTATAAACCTCTCTCCCAACAGCGCGGTTATTTTATTGCCGGGAAATTCGACCAATTTCAGCGCAATATTCCCTATTCGGCGATAATTTCTGCATTTCAATCCCTCGTGCGGCAGCTACTCACCGAAAGCGACGCTCGACTGGCTCAATGGAGGGAAAAACTAGAAACAGCTTTGGGAGCTAACGGACAAGTTCTGGTTGAGGTAATTCCCGAAATCGAAGAAATTATCGGTCCTCAGCCCCCCGTTCAACCCTTAGAACCCACAGAAGCTCAAAATCGTTTCAATCGCGTTTTTCAGAGCTTCATCCAGGTATTTTGCCGCTACGAGCATCCTTTAGTTATCTTTCTCGACGATTTGCAATGGGCCGATTTTGGCACTCTAAAATTAATAGAGTTAATGATGACAGACAGCCAAATCGAATCCTTGCTGTTACTGGGTGCCTATCGAGATAACGAAGTAGATGTCAATCATCCAACAATAGTCGCGATCGAGCGGTTAAAGCAACGGGGAGCCATTGTCAATCAAATTATTCTAGAGCCTCTTACCTTAAGCAATCTCAGCCAAATGCTTGCAGAAACTCTCTATTGCCAGGAAAAAGCGGTCGTACCTTTAGCAGAGTTAATCTTAGAAAAAACTTCTGGAAATCCTTTCTTTATCAACGAATTTCTGAAAACTCTCGATGGAGAAAATCTTTTAAGGTTCGATCGCGATCGCGAATCTTGGCAGTGGGAACTCTCGGAAATAGAAGCCCTCAACATTACCGATAACGTTGTCGATTTAATGCTCGGTAAATTAAGACAACTTCCAGAGACAACCCAAACAGTTTTGCGTTTGGGGGCTTGCATCGGCAGTAATTTCGACCTCGCTACCCTCTCGATTATTAACGAAAAATCCCCTGCCGAAACTTTTCAAGACCTTTTGCCGGCGCTACAAGAGGGTTTGCTACAGCCTACTTCGGAACTAAAAGCGACCTCGGAAGCTGCTGTAGAATCTACCTTGGCGATCCAAGATTATCAATTCCGGCACGATCGCATCCAACAGGCTGCTTACGCTCTGATGGATGACGACGGCAGAAAAGCGGTTCACCTTCAAATTGGCCGATTGTTATTGGCAAACTTGGCTCCAGAGGAACAACAAGAAAGAATATTTACTGTGGTCGATCATTTCAATAAAGGATTAGAGCTAATAGAAGATAAAGAGGAAAAAATCAAGGTATTAGAACTCAATTTACAGGGAGGGAAAAAGGCAAAAGAATCCATTGCTTACGCAGCGGCCCGAGATTATCTTCGGACTGCTCGCAATGAATTTCCCGGAGATATTTGGAAAGACCGTTATGAAATGGCACTAAATCTCTACAGAGAACTCGTAGAGGTTGAGTATGTCAATCTAAATTATGCCGAATCTCAAACATTAATCAAACAATCGATCCAGCGCATAAAATCGCCCCTTGAAAGCACGGAATTTTACCAACTACAAATTATTCAATTTACATTGCAGGGGAAATTTAAAGAGGCGATCGACTTGGGGCGAGAAGCCCTTCAAGCTCTTGGAGGCGATCTACCAGAAGATAATTTCCGAGCTGCATTAGAGGAAGAATTAAGCGAATATCGCCAAAACTTAGGAAATCGCGAGATTTCAGAATTGTCAGACAATTCTGAAATGACAAAATTGGACAAACAAGCTATTTTTAAATTACTGATAAATCTGTTTTCTACTGCTTGGGCATTCGATTCAATATTGATGTGTGTTGTTGGCAGCAAGCTCGTGAATCTGAATATTAAATACGGGCATACATCATTTTCTCCAATGGCTTACGGTATCTTTGCCACTGTTTTGATTCACGCTGTCAAAGACTATCGTGCGGGTTATGAATTTAGTTCTCTTAGCATGAAACTACTCGAACGGTATGAAAACTTAAATTCCAAGGGATTAACACATACATTGCGTGCCAATATGGCAATGCCTTGGGCAGTGCATATTAAATTTTCTCAAGAGATTAGCGACGGAGGAATTAATGCATATTTCCAGGCAGGAAATATGCAGCAAATGGGATATACCAAAATCTACAAATTATATAACGTAATATATCAAGAAAAAAATTTAGAAACCCTGCTTGACGAAATCGAACGCAGTCTTGATTTTAGTCAAGAAACTCAAAACCTATGGGCAATTCAGTGCATCCTTGCTGCAAAAATAGTTGTCAAGAATTTAGCGAGCGAAAGTTCGGATAAACTACATTTTGACCTAGAAGACCTAACAGAATCAGAGTTTTTGGAAAATTGCAGGCAAATTCCGATCCTAGCCGCAGTCTGTTTTTATCAAATACTAAAAGCCCAAGCCCTTTACTTATACGGCGAACCCATCGAGCTCGGTGCGTTAGAAGAATCGGCAAAATTATTTGATTATATTCCAGCCACCATCTCAATTGCCAAGCATAACTTTTACTACTCTCTCACCTTAATCGCTCGTTATCCAGAAGCATCCCCAGAAGAACAACAGCGCTACTGGCAACAAATAGAAACCAACCAAAAAGAAATGAAAGAGTGGGCGGAACTATGCCCGGCAAACTTCCTCCACAAATATCTTCTCGTCGCCGCCGAAATCGCTCGCATTTCCGACCAATGGCGCGAAGCGTTTGCCCTGTACGATCGCGCCATAGAATCGGCCAAAGAACACGAATTCGTACAAAACGAAGCACTAGGAAACGAACTCGCCGCTAAATTCTGGCTCTCCCAAGGGAAAAAAGACTTTGCCAAACCCTACATGAGAAAAGCCCGTCAAAGCTATCAAATCTGGGGCGCAGTGGCTAAAGTGCGAGACCTAGAAACCCGCTACCCAGAATTTTTCCCCTCCACAAAATCCCCAACAGGAAGCACTACCACCACCACCATTTCTACCACCAGCGGCACCAGCAAAGGAGAAATGCTAGACCTGGCAGCCGTAATGAAAGCCTCCCTAGCGCTATCGGGAGAAATAGTCCTCGACAAACTCCTAACCAAACTAATGACCATCGCCATCGAAAACGCCGGCGCCCAAAAAGGCTACCTCCTCCTCCAAAACCAAAGCGGCCAATGGGCGATAGAGGCAGAAGGTCGCAGCGAAACCGTCACCACCAACCAATCCCAAGCCATAGACAACAACGCCTCCACCGCCATAATCAACTACGTCGCCCGCACCCAAGAAAGCGTAGTCCTCGCCGACGCAACCAACGAAGGGCAATACACCCGCGACCCTTACATCGTCGCCACCAAACCCAAATCCATCCTCTGCACCCCCCTAGTCAACCAAGGCAAACTCTCCGGCATCCTCTACCTAGAAAACAACCTCGCCACTGGAGCATTTACCAAAGAGCGAACCCAAATCCTACAAGTGCTATCCTCTCAAGCCGCCATCGCCATAGACAACGCCCGCCTCTACAACGAACTAGAAGACAAAGTAGAACTTCGCACCGCCCAACTAGCGGAAGCAACCCGCAAAGCAGAAGCCGCCAACGAAGCCAAAAGCTCCTTCATCGCCAATATGTCCCACGAACTGCGCACCCCCCTAAACGCCATCCTGGGTTTCTCCCAACTCCTAACCCGCAGTCAAGGTTTAGCCCGCGAACAGCAAGAAAACGTCGGCATCATCGCCCGCAGCGGGGAACACTTGCTGACTTTGATAAACCAAGTATTAGACCTATCCAAAATCGAAGCCGGGCGCATCACCCTCAACCCCAAAAACTTCGACCTCTATCGCCTCCTGGATGACATCGAAGATTTATTAGGATTAAAAGCATCCGAAAAAGGATTGCAGTTAACCTGCGAAAGAGACGAGAACGTCCCCCGCTACCTCAACACCGACGAAATGAAGTTGCGGCAAGTCTTAATTAACCTCCTCAACAACGCCATCAAATTCACCGAAGAAGGAGGAGTGGCAATACGAGTTCGCCAGAAAAAGGGGGACAAGGGGGACAAGGAAGACAAGGGGGACAAGGGAGACAAGGGGGACATCGAGTTATTATTCGAAATCGAAGACACCGGTGCGGGCATCGCCCCAGAAGACATAGACAGTTTATTTGAAGCCTTCGTCCAAACCGAAACCGGCAAACAATCCCAAGAAGGTACCGGTTTGGGACTGCCGATATCCCGGAAATTCGTACAATTAATGGGAGGAGATATCGTCGTTACCAGTCAACTCGGACGAGGAACCACTTTTAAATTCAATATACAAGCCACCACGGCAGACGAGGCAGACATCGAGAGCAAAGGACCGAAGCGCCGCGCCATCGCCTTAGCGCCAAACCAACCGCGCTATCGTTTATTAGTGGCGGACGACAAACCGATAAACTGTCAGTTGTTGGTCAAATTATTAGTACCGTTTGGTTTTGAAGTTCGAGAAGCAGCCAACGGTCGGGAAGCGGTCGATATCTATAGCGAGTGGCAGCCGGATTTAATTTTAATGGATATGCGGATGCCGGTCTTGAACGGTTACGAAGCGACGCGCCAGATAAAAGCTGCTGCCGGCGAGAAACCTTGCCCGGTGGTAGCGGTGACTGCCAGTATATTAGAAGAGGAGAAAGCCGTAGTATTGGAAGCAGGCTGCGACGATTTTATTCGCAAACCGTTTAAAGATGGGGAGATATTGGAGGCGATCGCCCGTCATTTAGGGGCAGAGTTTATCTACGAAGAGAGTGCCACCCAGGGGGCTCCGGTAGAGGAAGAAGCGCTGACAGCGAAGGCGTTAGCTGCGGTGCCGTCGGAGTTGTTAGATACTTTGGAGGAGGGATTGTTTATTTTAGACCGGGATGAGATACAAAACACTTTAGATGCTATTGCCGCTCATGCCCCTGGGGTGGCGAAGCAGTTGGAGACTTTGATTAATGGTTTTGCTTACGAAACCATTTTGAATTTAATTGAGGATTGCAAACAATTAAATTAGCTTATGTAGGGTGCGCAACGCGCACCTTACGCTTGATTAAGAAACCCGGTTTTTTACCAACCGGGTTTCTGGGGGGAGCGATACTGAAAC
>CAZSTZ010000231.1:0-11029 GCA_964609515.1 uncultured bacterium
CGATCGCGGGAGATAACAGTCGGATTTATGTGCCTCTGAAGTTTTCTGGCGGGGTGGCAGTGGTAGATCCCATTACGCTTTCGCAAGTGGATAACGAACCGGATACGCCGGATGTTGCGGAACCGATTTCTTTGCCCGATGGGGCGCGCCCGCAGGATATTGCTCTGGGGTTGAGGGATGAATATGCTTATATTGCGGATGAGGCTCGACCTTTTGTTTATGTTTTGGATATAGACCCGTTTTCCGATACTTACCACGAGGTGTTGCAGACTATCGTTTTAGAGACGGAGAATAATGCGGGTTTGAATCGGTTGGGGATTAGTAGCGACGGTCGGCGGTTGTTCGCGACGGGTAAGGATGGTTATATTTATGCTAAAAATATCGACCCGTTAGATAAGCCGGAGGATGGAGCGATTAATCTTGATAAGTGGCACGAGCAGATAGGTCGGTTCGAGACGGAACAAGGTGCGATGGGGATTGCGTCTACTAACTCCTCTGAGATGATGACGTTTACGAGCGGGAATAGCAGGCTTGATTTTAATGGCTTTGGGGTTTTGGAGGTGACAAATGACGATACTTTGAGTTTTGAGGTCCAGATTCGCTATGTTCCTTTGGGATTGGGTTCGACTAACGATTATTTTGATGTGAGGCAGGGTTATGGGGTAACGCTAACTAAAGATGCGTCTTATGCTTTTGTGGCGGGTCGCAACGTGCTGGGAAGTATCTTCGATGATGAGGTTCTTGATGGGGGTAATGTCGGGATTATTGAGGACCCGTTGGGGGATAATCCTCGCTTGGTGGCGGCGACGCGACCGATTCCCAATTGGCTGACTTACGATTTGGTGTTGAGTAACGACGATAAGTATCTCTATGTTTCTAATCCGAATTTGAGTGCTAGCGGGGACGTTTTTGTTTTTGATGTGGAGGAGATAGTTGAGACTCTGGAGAATCCGACGGATTATGTTATCGATGGTTTAGACCGGGGGGTTGGTTCTCCATTTTTTGATGAGAGTACGTCGCGAGTGGTGACGGAGGCGGATTTTGCTTCGGTGCCCATTGACGATATCAATCCCGAGATTAGTATTGCTGCGGATTATGAGATTGTTCTGGAGGACCGTCCTCGCAATCAGTTTACTTTTGGGGTGCCAGAGGATTCGACGCGAGGTCCGATTAATATTGGGGGGAATCCTCGGGCGATAGAAAGACCGCAGACACCTTGGCTCAAACTCATGGAACATCTTGTTGAAAAAGACGATTTCACCCCGACTCTTCACTGGCAGTTTAAAGAAGACGGTCAAGATGTAGCTGTTGATGAAATTAGCTTGTTTGTGAGCGTATTCGACGAGGGCGAAGGTCTAGCTCCGTGGGATCGAACGGTGGATTTGTCCGGTCCTGATGGAAATGAATTTTTGGCAGAACAAGGACTAAGTAAAAGGGACCAAATCGCTCTTCTGACAAAAACTTGGAATGTTTCCGATTATAGGAGATCGAGGGACTTCAACCCCAACCGGATTTTAACCGCAACTTGGAAAAGAAACGAGACTGGAACGGGGGGAACTTGGTATTGGGGCGATGGCAGCGTTATCGAAGAGACTGACGAAACTCCTAAAACATTTAGCTTGGGAGACGAACGCACTTTAACTGCCGGTCAGGAGTATTATTGGGGCGTAGAGGCTTACAGGCTCGGAGGTGGTCGAAACTACCGGTCGTCTTCTTTTACCCTCGATCCAGTACCGCCAACCGTCGAAGGCAATACTTTTAGCAGCGCTAGCATCTTGACCCACGGCTTTAAACCTCCGGTAGTTTCGTCGCCAGGGATTCCTACGGCTTTCTACGATCTCGCTGACAATATTACTGATGCTAATAATGGCGGTTTAATTATGCGCTACGATCGCGACACTGGTTACTGGATACCCGTTAACGATCGAGGACAAGTCGTCAGCGATTTTCCTGCAGGTCGGAATCCTGGTGATGGCTACAAGGAGGCTTTGCAGGAATATGTACTCGATAGCGAGGGCAACCTCGAAGAGGAATATCGCGCCAAACCTTTGGTGCTTCTGTCGGATTGGTCCGGCGATAACGAGTCGGCGATTCCAGATTCGGGTTTTTCCGAAGCGGCAGCAGATAGTATCTTTTCTTCCCTAGTACAACTCGACCAATGGCTTGGTGGCAGCGTTGGTACGACCGAGCCTACCCCACAGTTGTACGACGAGGAGGGGAATTTGATTCGGAATCAAGGTGCGTTGTTCGATTCCCCGCTACACTTTATTGGTTTCAGTCGGGGGACGATCGTTAATAGCGAAATAATTCAGCGTTTGGGAACGTTTTTCCCTGAAGCGGGCGGTACCGATCCTAATAACCGCGACCTCCAGATGACCACTTTAGACCCTCACGATTTCAATCAACCCAGTTTGGAAGTCGCTGCCGTGCAAATTCCTTTCGGACCGAGGATTGCTTTAGATTACAGCAATTTCTTCGAGCCGAAGGTTCAGGTGTGGGAAGGGATTACTTTTGCGGACAATTACTATCAAACCGTACCGGATTTGCTGAGGAACACTAATACTTTCACTCCTGCAGGTCGGGACGTTCCGCGACTGCCGGTGACGGATACTTACGGTACGCCGTGGCCGCGAGAAGGTTGGCGAAAGGAGTTTCCCGATCCCGATGCCCCTCTGCTTGGGGAACCGGATGTGAGTCTGCGTCTGGGCACGAATAGCAACGAAACTGGTTATACCTTTAGCAGTGCGGGATTTACTCGGGAAACCGATCCAGTTAGGTTGGGACCTATTGAACTGTTCCAAGGTCAAGGTGGTACTCACGGACGGGTGTTGACATGGTATGACGGTACTAGCGATCTTGCTGTCGCCGAGTCGCCAGATGCTCTTTACCGCCGTCGGGGGGATGCTTATCGCGAGCATTTCTTTGACACAGATTTCTACAATTTGGGACGAGAGCCTCGCTTTAACCCGTGGTACGCGCCCGACCACAAAGCAAGCGCTCTGCTTCCTCCGACTGATTTCGACCCGGCAGAGGGTATTGGTACTGGTTGGTTCTATTCGGTGTTAGGTGGGGGTAAAGATTTGCGTCCGGAAACTGATGTGGAGCGGGTTCCTCTGGATTTTGACAATACTTCTAATGAGAGAATGGGCGGCGACTATGCGGTGCCGACTCTGTTTAATGGGAATTTTGATGCGGTTACTAATCCGCACGAGTTGGTGCGAAATACGGTTTCTCGGGAAATTCCGGGGTGGTCTTATCATAACAGTGCTGATTCTACGTTGAGGCGACCTACGGATAATTTGGTAGATTGGCGGGATATTCCTGCATTGAACGAACCTCGCAGATTCGAGAGAATCGATGGGACTATCGTAGAGAAAACGTATCTAGAACAACTGAAGATTGAGGAACCTAACTATGCACTGAGACTAGAAAATGAAGAAAGCATTACGCACAATCGGTTTGTTGTACCTGATTGGGGTGCATTACGATTTAATATTCATGTACCTCAACTTACTGCTGGAGAAGTTAAGATCTCAATCCAAGGAGATGCACCAGGTTTTCAAAATTACCAAGAGTTGGGGACTGTTAACCTAGAGCGAGCAAGCGGTCACAGAAGTGATTATGCAGAAGATTTGCAGAAAATTGGTTTTGCAACTCAAGGGTTTGAAACCTTTCAAATGGATATACCAGATGTACTGCGGGGGAAAACAGCAACGCTGAAGTTTGAAGTAAATAATGGCACGGTTTACTTGGATGATGTGTTCTTTAAGAGCGCTCACCTCAAGTTTGGCAACCCCTCAGAAGCAAGATACTATCCAGGGCTTTCTGATGAAAACACTACCAATGAAGATCGTAATTTTCTCCTAGAAAAACCGCAGTTTGCAACTTCTTACGACAATTCAAATAAGACTCCTAAATGGGTAAGTTGGCAACTCAATCCAACATGGTTGGGAACAACAGGACGAGGCAGTAATATCTTTATAGAAGACCCAATGATTCCTGCTAGTTGGGGTCGGATTAAAGAAGGGGATTATCAACGTAGTGACTACAGACAAGGGCATATGTTACCTTCCCACGATCGACAAAATACTTTCAAAGACAATGCCGCAACTTTCTTGATGACAAACGTAGTGCCACAGCACTTTGATAACAATGATGACTTCCGGGGAGAAACTCCAGATCAAGGAGCGTGGGCGAATTTTGAAGATTATCTTCATAATTTAGTAACGGGCGATACAGCAAACGAGGTTTATGCGATCGCGGGCGGTTATGGCAGCAATCCCAATCCGCAGCGCTACAGTCATTATGCGAGAACTACAAGGTTAACCAATCCTCAAATACTGATAGATAAAGGAATTACAATACCTGAGTGGACTTGGAAAGTAGCTTTGATTTTGGATCGTCCAGGCCAAGGTGTGGCAGATGTTACAGCTAATACACCGGCTTACGCAATTTTGACACCTAACGGAGTAGAGCCGCTTCAAGGTCCAGCGGCACCCGATGGCAGTTTAACAAATCCAGATGGTAGCATAAACAATAATGCTGACTTTCTTTCTCCGGTAATCCATCCTTTCAACCAACTTCTGGGAGGAAATCGTCCCAATATCGAAAATAAGGCGCAATGGAGAAATTGGCAGACTTGGCGATTAACAGTCAACGAAATAGAAGAGCTCGCTCAACTAGATTTCTTCTCAAATATTCCACAGCCAATTCAAGATGACATTGAAGGCAACTTTAGTTCTGTCATCCCCCTTGATGCTGTGTAATAATTGATTTAAGATACAAACAAATGTAGGGGCGTTCCAAATATTTTCTAACGAAATATACGCAAGAACACTACCCCTACATTTTACTTCTTCAATAGTAGAACACAAATTAATACTGGCTTTTAATTAAGGCAAATCAGTGAGAAGGGCTTCATCCGGCATAATGGTATTACAAAACATTGTGTGTTCGCAACAAAAGCCCCAGGTAGCTTTGCTCAAGTCAGCATTGGTCAAATCGGTATAGCCGAAATTGATTCCTATCAGTCTTGCTCTCTGGAGATTTGCGTTGTTCAGATTTGCCCCCTCTAAGTCAGCACAATCCAAATCGGCATTGCTGAGGTTAGCGTTGGTAAGGTTGGCATTACACAGAATCGCATCAGCTAGGTTAGCATCGCTCAGGTTGGCGTTGCACAGGTTGGCATTGCTCAAATCAATGCGATTCACCGGGTAAGTTCCACTTAAATTTACTCCATTTAAGTTCGCTCCTCTTAAGTCAACTCCAGTAAAGTTACTTTCTCCTGTAGCGTAGCGTTCGAGTAGTTCGCTAGCAGTCATTTTCACAACTTTACGGCTAGATTTTTCGACGTTGACAGCAAGCTCGGTTTTAATTGTACCATCAGACATCATAGTGTTACAGAAATCGATCGCCTCGCCGAAAAAAGCTTCTGTTGCATCGGCATCCTTGAAATTAGCGTCTTCGAGGTTTGTGCGATCGAAGTTAGTTTTAGAGAAAATCGCACCCCGCAGAGCAGCACTACTAAGATCCACACCGTTAAATTCAACTTGACGCAGCAGGGCATCGTTGAAGTTAGCGATGGTTAAGATAACGTTCTTAAAGCACGAGGCAAGCAGAATCGACCCGTTGAAGTTAACACCAGTCAAATTGGCATCCTCGCTGAAAGAATATGCCATCTCTACGTTTCTCAAATTGGCCAAACTCAAGTTGGTATCTCTGAAATAGACTGAATGCATTTTAGCCCCTTCCAAATTGGCTCGCTCTAAATCGACTCCAATGAAGACAGCCTCAGAGAGGCATACTCCTCTCAAACATTCTCGTGTCAGATCGACATCTATAAACTTTCTTTCTCCGGCAGCATAGCGTCGGAGTAACTCTTCTGCGCTCATCCTTTGTCTCATAATTTAACTCCTAAATTCGTCGAGCGATTATAATCGATTTTGCCTTCAAAAATTATAACTCACCAGAACGGATTTGACCTGTGTACTTCATTTTGCGAGAAGTCTTTTTTGAATTCTGGGAAGACGGTGTGACCAGAACTCATTGTTGCTGTTGCATATTTTGCCATCAGGCATGATAGTATCCCAGATTTCTAAAGGTGACTCTCCACTAACACCAAGAAAGTAAGCTCCTGTGAAATCAGTTCTTGTCAAATCAGCGCGATAAAACCCTGTACATTCTAGAATGGCTCCTCTGACAATAGCATCAGTCAAGTCGGCTGAAATTTCAGCATAATCGAGGATAGCATCGCTGAGATCGGCATCTATTAGTGCCATAGCATATAGGCTAGCTCCAGTCAAATTCGCACTTTGCAGATTAGCACCGCTAAGATTAACACAATTTATACTAGCTTTTTCTAGATTGGCCCCACTCAGATTGATGCCAGACAAGTCGTTCTTACCAGGCTCGTAGTCCTCTAACCCAGCAATGTTTAAGTTAGCGTTACTCAAATCAACTCCGGGGAAATCCCTCTCTCCGGCAGCATAGCGCTGGTACAGTTCAGAAACATCCATAATTTCTCTTTTCGATCGCTTGACATCAAAAATTTTAACATGAATTAGAGGCGCTGAGCGAACTCTCTGGCGATTTTTGTAACATCAAAAATTGACAACTTCTTTGGCCATCCCCGTCCAACTGGTCATTAAACACAATAGAAGAAGCATCTTGATTTAATCTCCTAGCTCCCACATTTTTCTCAGAAAGGCATGACGGGGATCGGTTTTAACAGTTCCATCGGGCAAAATCGTATTGTAATACACAACACCTTCATCGCTACCAGTCAAGTTTTCAGCATTGGTCATGTTAGTACCAGTAAGATTAGCGCCATCGAAAATAATAGAAGTTAAACGAGCATTAGTTAAATTCGCATTAGTTAAGTTAGAACCATACCATTTCGTATAGTCTAAATTGGCGCCATTCAAATTGACATCGGTCAAATTGGTATTATTCAGCTCGGCAGACTCTAAATTTGCATTTTCCAGATTCGCATTACTCAGGTTGACTTTATCAAAAAGAACCCTCTCCAAATTGGCACCGCTTAAGTCAAGACCGCGCAAGACTATCCCATCAAATTGTCTTTCTCCTGCCGCATAACGCCTTAGAAACTCTTCAGCAGTTATAACTCGGTCCGGGTCGTTTTCAATCCTGCCATCTGGCATTACAGTATTGCAAAAAAGAGCATTTTTGAGGTTAGTATTTGTCAGATCGGCATCAGTCAAATTAGCATCAGTTAAGTTCGTATCAGTTAAGTTGCTATCAGTCAAGTTTGTACCAGTCAAATTAGCACCAGTTAAGTTGGCGAATTTCAAAGTTGCGTTAGCTAAATTAGCATCTACTAGGTTAGCATAACTCAGATTAGCTCCTTCAAGATTGCTATCTCTGAAGTTTGCACCGCTTAAATTTGCCTTAGTTAAAATAACACTCACCAGACGGCAACTATTAAGATTGACTCTACTCAAATTAGCATTCCTGAAGTCAGTACGAACCATGTGAGTATGACTAAGATCGGCATCGCTAAGATCGGTGCTGCTCAGTTCTGCATTGCTTAGATCGAATGCTTTTAGAACGATTCCGACAAAATTTCTTTCTCCTACAGCGTACCTTTGAAGTAATTCTTGTCTGTCCATAAGTATCTCCAAAAATTTCAAAAAAAAGAAACAAAAAGATTTGGGAATAGTTGGCTGACTGCGATCGGTTAAATCTGCTCCAGAAATTGATTTTCTGGAGATGTCTGATTTCTGGCTTCAGCAGCGATCGCGCATCAATACTTCAATCTGGCATAATCGTCTCACTATCAAGCATTGCACCGCTGAAATCCGCATGACTTAAATTAGCATTGTCAAGGTTGACTTCTTCTAAAATAGCCCCGCGTAATTTTGCATGACTCAGATTGGCTCCTTTAAGAGAAATCTGATGAAATGTAGCACCGCTGAGATCTGCTCCTTCAAAATTAACCCCATTTAATTCGGCTTCCGCAAATGCAGCACCTCTTAAGTTTGCACCAGTTAGATCGGCATCACAAAGCGTAGCTTCTATGAAGTTAGCTCCCGTCAAATAAGCACGCTTAAAACACGCTCCTCGGAGGTCTTTTTCTGCCAAATTAATGCCCGGTAAATAAAATTCAGTAAATTCCCAATTTCCATCCCCATATCGCTTCTCAAATTCAGTAAAATCGCTAGCTATTGGAACGCTCATATATTCTCTCCTTAATTATTGCTTTTAATAGAACCATCGGGCATTATCGTTTGCTGAAAAATAACTCCCGTCAAGTCAGCATCGATCGCAGCACCGCTGAAATCCGCATAGCTCAAATCGGCATTCGCGAGAATGACTTTTTCTAAAATAGCACCCCTCAATTTCGCATGACTGAGATTTGCTCCTTTAAGATAAGTCCGAATCAACTTGACACCGTTTAAATTGGCAGCCTCTAAATTAGCCCCGTTCAATCGAACTTCATCAAACACCGCCCCTCTTAGATTAGCAGAAATAAATTCTGTACCGCGAAGGTTAGTGCCTTGGAAGCAGGCTCCTGGAAGATGGGAGTGGTTAAACCGGGCTCGTTCGAGGTTTTTATAGGGACAAACCAGCCCCGACAGTTGAAATCGAACAAACTCCCAAACACCATCCTCATAGCGCTTGGCTTTATTCAGCTTTATTCTTAAATACGGCAGAACTCATCTATTTTCTCCTTAAATGGTTTTTGTTCAATATAATTATAGCAATACTTCGGTTTGATTTTTAACAAAATTTTATCAGCAGTTATCGCGAGGGTTGTCACTCGTGATACTTCCATCAGGCATTATGGTTTCATGGAAAATAACGCGATCGAACAAGAGAGTGCCGAAATCACTAACGCCCCTAAAGCTCGCATAACTGAGATCGACATTTCTGAAAAGAATTGCACGCACGTCAGTTTCACTAAAATTAGCACGACGGAGGTTGCACTTGTAAAAAGAAGTCTCGCAGAAATTAGCCCCCCGGAAGTCAGCACCTTCCAAGTTAGTTTCAACGAACCATGTTTCACCGAGACGAGTTTTTCTCAATTTGGCATAGCTCAAATCTACAGCATGGATACCTATTTCCTCAAGGTTAGCTCCGTTGAGGTAAGCTTTCTTAAGAATAATGCCAGTGGGAATATCATGAAATCTGATTAATTCAGGGTTTAGTAGCTTCACGCCAGTGAAGTCCCGTTCGCCTGCATCACATCCATCGTAAAACTCTGTTAAAGTCATTATTTTTTTCGCCATGGCTTTACTCCAATTTTCATTGACAATACGATTATAGCAAAGACTCGTTTGACTTTCGATCGGATTTTAGTAACGGTTTAGGAACGCAAGAGTCCTTTTTTATTAGTCTCGTTAGAAGAAGCACTTATCTTGCTCAACCCCAGATTTATTGTTCGGGAAAAATCGCTTCTGGGAACCAATCGTCTGTGAAGGTTTCGCCATCAGGCATAGTGGTATTGACGAACCAAGAACGAGTTCTCCAATTGTCTATGTCGGCATTTTTAAGGTTGACTTTGTAAAAATGAGTTTCGGCTACATCGGCGCTTTTGAGATTTGCTCCTTCCATGTCGGCATAATCTAGTACGCAAAAAGACTGGGAGAAAAGAGTCGAAATTCGGGAGAATATTTGGGAGTAAAAACTTTTTCTCTGAACCCTGGAGAAGAATACGGGTTTATGTTGGTTCCCAACGGTACGGTGGAGGAAGTTTTTGAAAAACCGAATCGCGGGGGGTCGAAACGTCCGGTATTTTCTCTAACTTCATCGCCAGAAATAGATACGTTTTTGCCGGGGAAATTTGTGGATTTAACCGGAGACGGAAAGGTATTTGTTTTTGAAGATATCAGGGCAGATAGACCGAATTTTGATGGAGATTATAACGATTTGGTCTTTTCAGTAGGCGGGGTAGAAGGTAATGCCGCTTCTGTGGAAGAGTATATTAATCCTAAAAAAGATTGGCGTTCTTCAGATAACGGGCAGGAGTTTTTTGAAGTTGTTGGCGAGTTGGTTAATGGGGATAGGGAAGCGCCAACTATTACTGTGGAATTAGCTAACGATACCGGAGAGGATAATGCGGATAAAATTACTATTGACCCGAGTTTAACTGGAACGGTTATTGATGAAAGCGAAGTTGTTAGTTTCGAGATAAGTGGAACAGGCAACATGAGCTGTTACCGGAGAAAGCGACAGTTTTGTTGAGGTAACTTCCTCCTTAGAAAGCGACGGCAGTTTTGTCTTAAACCGAGAAGTTTTGGAAGAGGTTTTAGAAGAAACTTTGCCCTTGGGAGTCAATACAATTTATTTACGCGCCACCGACGAAAAAGGATGGGACTCGGCAGTATTTGAGTTTGAATTTACATTAGAAGAAGAGGATTTGTTGGGGCCGGAAATTGAATCAATGGCTGGAATTTCGGGACTGGATGCTTATCCCGATGCCCTAACTTTACCTCCAAACGGTACCCGACAGCTATCGGTAAAAATTGATGGATGGTTGGAGTCTCCAGAATTGACGGCGGATGTTAGAGATATTAGTTACGTCGTTGAAAATGAAGATATTTTAGAAGTAAGTCCCGAGGGTTTGATAACCGGTCTTGCCGGGGGCGAAACTAATATAACCGTTCAATATAGTGAGGCCGAAGTAACGATACCGGTATTGGTAGCACCTCCAGAAACCGGCCCGGCAGTAGTTGACTCCATCGGCGGCATCGTTGAAGGTAGCGACGGTTCCCTCGTAATGCTGGCCCCGGGGCGCTAACAGAAGAATCTCTAGTCAACCTGACATCTTTGCAACAGCAAGATTTATCCCTGCCAGTACCAGAAGGGTTCGAGTTTGCCGCTGGGTTTGATTTAGAAATAGAAGATGATAAGTTAGATATTGCGGCACAACTGGCAATTCCCGCACCGGCAGATGTAGAAGCGGGTACCGAAGTTTGGTTTCTGCGCAAGGGGGCGCTGCCAGATGAGACGGGAACTTGGAAAGAAATCTGGTTGCAGGAAGAGTCGGGAGTTGCGGACGCCGACGGTT
>CAZSTZ010000232.1:0-11018 GCA_964609515.1 uncultured bacterium
TTGGGAATTGGGAATTGGGAATTGGGAATTGGGAATTGGGAATTGGGAATTGTTAATTGCCTATTATTGCCAGGAACAGCTCATGTTGCCTGTTCTACGGGGAGGCCGAAGGCAATTTGCCTCCTGCCTCTTGCCTATTGCCTCTTGCCTATTGCCTCTTGCCTTCCCCCTGCCGGTACAGACTCAAACTCCAAGGGTTCAGCTTCAAAGTTTCTCCGGGGGACAGTTTATCTGGGGTTTGCGTTCCCGGTCCCATCCACTGTTGGTCTGAAGTATCCAAAATTTTGCCCCAGGAACCCTGGGGAATAGGCAATGAAATAGTACGGAGTTGGTTGCTAAAATTCATTATGTAAAGGACTTTGCTTTCTGGGGCCTGGCGAATTACCCAGAGGATTTTTTCTTCCTCTAAACTGCTAACTTCGAGGTTGCCTTTATCGAGTTTAGCTAAAGCGGGGGTTTTTTGCCGTAGCTGAATTAACTGTTTGTAAAGCGATCGCAACGCTCCATGTTTGCCTTCCTCGATTTTGTCCCAGTTTAACTTAGACTGCATGAAGACTGCTTCACCCTGGGGGTCGGGCACTTCTTTGTCCCAACCGAAGGACTTAAACTCTTCGGCCCGGCCTTTACGCACTGCTTCAATTAAACCGGGATCGGTATGACTGACGAAGTACATAAACGGCGCTTCTTCCCCAAATTCCTCTCCCATGAACAGCATCGGGACAAAAGGAGAAAGCAACATCGCGGCGGCAGCTAGCTTTAATGCTTCAAAATCGACTAATGTTGACAAGCGATCGCCCCCAAACCTATTACCTACTTGGTCGTGGTTCTGAATGCAGACCACAAATCTCTCGCTGGCAAAGCCTTCTGGGGAATTACCGTGATTTCTCTTGCGGAAGGGGGAATAGATGCCGTCGTAAACATACCCTTGTTTGTAAGCTTTTTCTAATTGCTCCATCGTGCCAAACTCGCAATAGTAACCGTCCCTTTCTCCGGTGAGGAGGGTATGCAAGGTATGATGGAACTCGTCGCACCACTGTCCGTCGAGACCTAAACCTCCTAACTCTGGCGATCGCAACACTCGCATATCGTTGAGTTCGCTTTCGGCAATTAAATAACGGGGACGTTTTAATTCGCCCACCCGAACTTTTAATTGTTGCAAAAATGGTCGGGCGCTCATGTCGTAGATGGCGTGAATGGCATCCAACCGCAAAGCATCGATGTGGTAGTCTTCCAACCAGTAAAGAGCGTTTTCGAGAAAATAGTTACGCACTTCGTTGCTGTGGGCATCGTCGAAGTTGACGGCGCTGCCCCAGGGAGTTTTGTATTTATCCGTAAAATACGGACCGTAATCCCAGAGGTAGTTGCCTTCGGGTCCGAGGTGGTTGTAGACTGCATCGAGAACGACGGCGATACCTTCTCGGTGACAGGCATCTACCAATTGTTTGAGTCCTGTCGGACCGCCGTAGGAGTTTTGCACTCCATAAACGTAAACGCCATCGTAGCCCCAGTTGCGACTTCCCGGAAATTGCGCTATGGGCATGATTTCGATCGCGTTAACTCCCACGTCTTTTAAATAGGGCAATTTTTCGATTATGCCCGTAAAAGTTCCTTCTGGAGTAAAAGTACCGACGTGGAGTTCGTAGATAATCATTTCTGCCAAGGGGATACCCTGCCAGTCGCCATCCTTCCAAGAGTAACTTTGTTGGTCTATTACTTCTGACGGTCCGTGGACTCCTTGGGGTTGGTGGTGGGATGCCGGATCCGGACGGTCTATTTCTCCATCTAATTGATAGAAATAGAGAGTACCGGGAGCAACGTTTTCCGCTTCACCTTGCCAGTAACCCCATTCATCTTTATTTAATTCGATAAACCGTTCTTCGGGAGAAACGATGCGGACAGAGACGCGATCGCGCATCGGTGCCCACACGGTAAATTTAGTTTTATTGTTTCCTTGGTATTGACTGCCTAGTTTCATAAATTTATAAAAAAAAATGGTTCGTAGTAATCGCGGAGCGCGATTCATCGTTCGTAGTAATCGCGGAGCGCGATTTAGTTCGTAGTAATCGCGGAGCGCGATTTATCGTTTTAGTTCGTAGTAATCGCGGAGCGCGATTTAGTTCGTAGTAATCGCGGAGCGCGATTTATCGTTCGTAGTAATCGCGGAGCGCGATTTCCAAATTACATCTCTATCGCTAAAGCGATTACTACAAACGTTCAATCAATTACATCTCTATCGCTAAAGCGATTACTACAAACGTCGCAAAACGACTACGGAACGCTCTACTACGGGCACGGGCATCTCCCCTGTATAGCGCTTTCCTGTCTCCACAAAGCGAGGTTTGTTTGTATCGATAGTAGAACTCCATTGGCGATTTTGCAATCCCGGTGGAATGGTAAACTCAATTTTTTCGTAGTGAGCGTTAAAGAAAAGCAGAAAACTATCATCAATAATCCGTTCCCCGCGCTCTCCACTGGTAGGAATTTCTTCGCCATTGAGGAAAATGCCGATCGCTTTAGCAAACCCATCGTTCCACTGTTCCTCGGTCATCTCTCCCCCATCGGGATTGAACCAACCGATATCGCTAACGCTCGAACCGTGGATGGCGCGTCCCTGGAACCATTTGCGACGGCGAAATATGGGATGCTGGCGGCGGAAGTAAACTAACTGGCGGGCGAAATCTAGCAAGGCGGCGTTTTCGTCTTGTAAATCCCAATCCAACCAAGATATTTCGTTATCCTGACAGTAGGCGTTATTATTACCCCCCTGAGTCCGTCCGATTTCGTCCCCCGACAGCAGCATCGGCACCCCTTGAGAAAGCATTAAAGTTACTAAGAAGTTGCGGCGCTGGCGGTTGCGCAGTCGCAATACTTTAGGGTCGTCGGTTTCCCCTTCCTCGCCGCAATTCCAGGAACGATTGTGACTTTCTCCGTCCTTATTGTCTTCCCCGTTATCTTCGTTGTGTTTTTCGTTGTAACTCACTAAGTCGTTGAGAGTAAAGCCGTCGTGGGCGGTGACAAAGTTGATGCTAGCGTTGGGCAGCCGTCCGTTTTCTGCGTAGAGATCCGAACTGCCGGTGAACCGGTAGGCAAATTCGGCGAGAGTCTGGTCTTCTCCTCGCCAGAAGTCCCGCACCGTATCGCGAAATTTTCCGTTCCACTCGGACCACAACAAGGGGAACTTACCGACTTGATAGCCGCCTTCGCCCACATCCCATGGCTCGGCGATGAGTTTGACGTCGCCGATGACCGGATCTTGGTGAACGATATCAAAGAAGGCGGCGAGGTTATCGACTTCGTATAGTTCGCGGGCGAGGGCGGAAGCGAGGTCGAAACGGAAGCCGTCGACGTGCATTTCTATCACCCAGTAGCGGAGGCTATCCATGATTAATTTTAAGACCTGGGGATGGCGGACGTTAAGGGAGTTGCCGCAACCGGTGAAGTCCATGTAATAGCGAGGCTCCTCTTCGACTAGGCGGTAGTAGGCGGCGTTGTCGATGCCTTTGAGAGAGAGGGTTGGTCCTAGATGGTTGCCTTCCCCGGTGTGGTTGTAAACTACGTCCAGGATGACTTCTATACCTGCTGCGTGCAGGGCTTTGACCATTTCTTTAAATTCCCTAACTTGCTCGCCATTATTACCGCTGGCGCTGTACCCGGAGTAGGGGGCTAGGTAGGCTAGGGAGTCGTATCCCCAGTAGTTGGTTAATTTTTTTTCTTGCAGGTGTCCGGGATAGCGGAGGAAGTGGTGGACTGGCATCAGTTCTACGGCAGTGATGCCCAGGGTTTGCAGGTAGGCGATCGCTGCAGGATGTGCCAGTCCGGCGTAGGTTCCCCGCAAGGATTGGGGAATATCGGGATGGAGTTGGGTAAAACCCCTGACGTGGGTTTCGTAGATGATGGTTTCGTGGGCGGGGATCCGCAGGAGATCGTCTTTATCCCAGTCGAAGGTTTCGTCTATTACTATCGCTTTGGGAATTAGATGGCTGTCGTTTTCTTCGCAGTAACTTAGATCCTCTTCTGGATGTTCCCAAACGTAGCCAAAGGCTTCCGGACCATATTGAATATCGCCATCTAAGGCTTTGGCATAAGGATCTATTAGGAGTTTGTTGGGATTAAAACGATGTCCGTTGTGCGGTTCGTAAGGTCCATGAACCCGAAAAGCATATCTCTGCCCCGGACCAATTCCGGGGAGGTAGCCATGCCAAACGAAGTTACTGACTTCGGTTAAGGTTATACGGGTTTCGTTGTCTTGTTTGTCGAACAGACACAGTTCGACTCCTGTTGCATTTTCTGAGTAGAGGGCAAAGTTTGTGCCTTTGCCATCCCAACTCGATCCAAGAGGATAAGGTTTTCCGGGCCAAAGTGGTACATACATATAGCAATTTCCTTTCTAAAAAGTTTGAGATTCTTGCAAATGGTGGCAAAAGGCCGGCGGAAGGCAAGAGTCAGGTTCTGCGTTTCTATTTCCTATTCCCTCTTCCCTACTTTTGCATGCATGCATGCATGCCTACTATTACCCTTCTACTAATTGAAGTATTCTGCTTAGTGGGATTTCGAGCCACTCGGGACGATTTTCTAGTTCGTAACTCAGTTCGTAAACTGCCTTTTCTAACATATAGGCATCTAAGAGGATCTGAGTTTCTTCTTCTGTTTTGGGAATGAAAGATTCCGAGCGTGCGGAATTTAGATAGCTTTTTAAGAAAGTCGCGCCAACCCAGCTATACCAATATTGCCCCCACTGTTCCATTAACATCACGTTTTCCGAACGAATGGTTCCGTTTTTAATTTCTTCGCGCAGGGCGATGGTTGCTGCGTAGTAAAAAGATTGTAACATCCCGGCTACGTCGCGCAGGGGCGATCGCTTCATGCGTCGTTCGCTCAAGGGGCGCGGCGGTTCTCCTTCAAAGTTGATAATTACGAAGTTTTTACCCGTGTAGAGAACGTTTTCTAGGTGAAAATCGCCGTGACAGCGGGTGCGCATGGCGGTAATTTTTAGGTCTAATACTGAGGCAAACTTGCTCATCAATTGCTCTTTGCGATTGATAACTGTTTGTGCCAGTTGCCGAACTTCTGGCGAAAGTTTGGGCATTTCTTGTTTCAAATCTAAGAGGACTTGCCCGGCTAGATTTCGTTTGTATTGATAGATAGACCGCTGGTAAAAAGAGGTAAACGGTTCGGGGGCAAAGTCGGGATTTTCTGAATCCGATAAAGCTTTATGGATTTCTGCAGTTCGCTCTCCTAATAGTTGGGCAGAATTTAGATAAAGACCTATGAGTTCGTAGGCTAGTTCCGTGGTTTCCGTTTCTGTTTTTTGCGTTTCTCTTGTTTCCGTTTCTGTTGTTTCCGTTTCCGAACTCTGAATTCCTACCACTTCTGCTACTTCTGGCTTCTCTAAAATCGCTTTTACCGAAAGAGACGGAATCTCTACTTCGCTTAAACTCTGCTGTTTTACCGTTATTCTTTCGTAGTAACTGCGCAGGTTGTCTAGGGTGTAGGACCAAGCGTCTATGGGATCTGAAACCTGTTGTTTCAGAACGCCGACGGTGTAATTCTGAGAGTTTTTGCCCTTGTATTCTAAAGCTCCCAAGGTAAGAGGAATATGCTCGGCTAAAGACAGTAGTTGAGAAGTAGCTTTGTGGGTTAAAAATCGTCCTATTTCTAAGTCTGGATTTATCCCCGCTTCTAATTTTCGATAGAGCTTGATGATGAAGCTACTGCCGTAAGCAATAGGCGTTTTATTGTGTTTGCTTTCTAACAATTGAGGCTGAAGATAGCCAACATTTTTGGCTAGTTCGTAGAACATCTCTGTAGCCGTTCCTTTTAGTTCGCCATTACGTCCTGCATAGCTTTTTTTGTTATTTATTGTTTGCAGGGGCAGGGTTAAAAATTCTTTATCCCCCGTGGCATCGTAGATAATTCCGCTCAGTTCGCTCTTGTCCGTTTTTAAATAAGCTATTATCTCCCCTGAATCTATCGGCGGCTGTTTTTTCTCGCTGACGGGTTCGTAGCTTACGGGCATTAAATAGGTTTCCGGCGCACCCTCGGTATAGTGGAGCTCTAAGAATACTAGGACCGCGTCGGTTTGTTTTTCGGAAATAGGAATGACTTCGGTTATCTCGGCAGACTGAACGACTTTTGTTTGTCCGTAAAACCAGGAGTAGCCGTACAGATAATTTGACAGTAAAACTTGTACTTTAGTTTTGAGTTCTGGTTGGGAGAAGATTTTCTGCCACTGACCTACTACTGTGAGAGTGGGCGGTTCGGGACGCTTCCTCCAACCTTCGGTCAAGCTTTGTTGAAGTTGTAAAGTAAACCAGTAGAAACCGTAAGGACCGAGGCAGACGAAGTAAGGTTCTTCTTCGATTACGGGGAATTTGGTGCGGCCAAATATTTCCACCGGCATCATGCCTTGGAAGGCGCTTAAATCTAGTTCTACGGTTTGGACGAAGCGCGATAGGTTGGCTACTACTAGGATATGCTGTCCGGCGTAGGTGCGGGTAAAGGCTATAACTTTGCGGTTTTCTGGATGCAGGAGCTCGAAGGTTCCCCGTCCGAATGCTTGGAACCTCTCCCGGGTGGCGATGAGTTTTTTCATCCACCACCAGAGAGAGTTGGAGTTTCCTTGTTGGGCTTCGACGTTGATGCTTTCGTAGTGATATTCTGGATCTAGGATTACCGGTGCGTAGAGCTTTTGGGGGTTGGTGCGGCTAAATCCGGCGTTGCGATCGGCGCTCCACTGCATGGGGGTTCTCACTCCGTTGCGATCGCCTAAATAAATATTATCTCCCATACCGATTTCGTCGCCGTAATATAATACTGGCGTTCCCGGCAAGGAAAGCAGCAAGCTATTGAGCAGTTCTACTTGGCGGCGATCGTTCCCCAGCAAAGGTGCCAGCCGACGGCGAATGCCCAGATTCAGCCTCGCTTGGGTATCTTCTGCATATACACGGTACATATAATCCCTGTCTTCGTCGCTGACCATTTCTAAGGTGAGTTCGTCGTGATTGCGCAAAAACAACGCCCACTGACAGTTATCGGGAATGGAGGGTGTTTGATTGAGGATATCGGATATGGGGAAGTTGTCTTCCAAACGCAGGGCCATGAACAGTCGCGGCATCAGGGGGAAGTGGAAGTTCATGTGGCATTCGTCCCCGGCACCGTAATATTTGGCCGCGTCCTCCGGCCATTGATTGGCCTCTGCCAGCAGCATTCGGTTGGGGAATTTGGCATCGACGCGGGCTCTTAACTTTTTGAGGAAGGCGTGGGTTTCGGGTAAGTTCTCGCAGCTAGTTCCTTCTTGGACGCAAAGATAGGGCACTGCATCCATCCGCAGTCCATCTACTCCCATTGACAGCCAGAAATCTACTACCTCTAGAACTGCTTCTTGGACCTCGGGACTTTCGTAGTTTAAATCTGGTTGGTGAGAATAGAAGCGATGCCAGTAGTAAGCTTTAGCTACTGGATCCCAGGCCCAGTTGGAGTTTTCAAAGTCCTGGAAGATGATGCGGACTTCCTGGAATTTATCCTGGGTGTCGCTCCAAACGTAGAAATCGCGTTCTTTGCTACCTTTGGGTGCCCGTCTGGCT
The DNA here is from genome assembly GCA_964609515.1 of uncultured bacterium. Classification (GTDB taxonomy): domain Bacteria; phylum Cyanobacteriota; class Cyanobacteriia; order Cyanobacteriales; family Microcoleaceae; genus CALKCV01. Next base: position 7,584 of record CAZSTZ010000232.1, read on the forward strand.
CTTTGGAACCAGGGATGTCTGTCTGAGGTGTGGTTGACGATTAATTCGATGATGACTCGGATTCCTCTTTGGTGGGCCTCGTATAACAGTTTTTGAAAGTCTTCCAGGCTGCCGTAGATGGGGTTGATATTTTTGTAGTCGGCTATGTCGTAACCGTCATCTCTGAGGGGCGATGGGAAAAATGGTAAGGTCCAGATTGCCGTGACTCCCAAATCTTGCAGGTAATCGAGCTTTTCGCTTAGTCCTCCAAAGTCGCCGATGCCGTCGCTATTGCTGTCGGCGAAGGCTCGTACTGGGACTTCGTAGATGATGGCGTCTTTAAACCAAAGTGGATCGTCTCTTAGCATAGTTTTTTAGATTTTTAACTCGAACAAGCTTTTTTAATTTTTCTTGAGGGCAGTTTTTAGGGCCACCTACTGAAAAAACATCTTACCGGAATTTGGGAGCTTTTTTTGCTTGGACAGACTTTATGAACCCATTCCCCATTCCCCATTCCCAAAAAGCGTTAAATTCTTGGTCCTCTTCAAAATTTAGATGCACCCAAAATTTCTTTGAATATAGCTACTCGTTCTGACTACGAACAGAAGGCACAGATCGTTTTAGCCAAGGTGTCAGAAGGGAAAGCGATCGCTCAAATTCAAGATTAATGGCCTGTTTCTTTTCAATGAGAAATTGTTACAATAATTAACAAAATTTGTTTAGATTTTTTAAGATTTATGAATCTCAAAACACTATCCCCTACTAAAAGAGAAACTTATTTAGACGGGAGTCCCCAAAACGGGCGAGCAAAAGTCCAATTGCCAGAGACGGCAAAACCCGAAATCGTAGAAGTGGAAGCCGAAACTTCCCCAGAGGAGCCTCTGCCCTTGGTCTCGCCAGGAGAAGAGAGACCAGCAACAGAAGGCCCGCGCTATAATCCAGAAGCGATCGCCGCCCGTTACCGCAAGCGCCCCCTCCAAGTTTGGCGAAGGCAATTAAAAATAGTATGGAATTTCGCGATTTTTGCCATCTCTCTCTGGTGGGATAAAAAAAGAAATCGGGTGGTCCAAAACGAACTGAAGAGGGCGGTCCAACTGCGGGAATTTATTACCACATTGGGCCCGGCCTTTATCAAGGTGGGACAGGCCATTTCGACGAGACCGGATTTAGTGCCGCCTCTCTATTTGGAAGAGTTGGCCAAGCTCCAAGACCAACTGCCTGCATTTCCCAACAAAGTAGCTTATCGATTTATAGAAGAAGAACTGGGGGCACCGCCGGCGGAACTATACGAAGAACTAACGGCAAGTCCGATAGCGGCAGCATCTCTCGGACAAGTTTATAAAGGTAAGTTAAAAACGGGAGAATCAGTAGCAGTTAAAGTACAACGACCGGGATTGGCGGAAAATATCGCTCTGGATTTATATATCTTAAGAGGTCTGGCAGCTTGGGCGAAAAAAAATATAGGCAGAATTCGCAGCGACTTGGTGGCAATTATGGACGAGTTTGGCGAGCGGATCTTTGAAGAGATGGACTACACTAAAGAAGGTCTCAATGCGGAACGCTTTAAAAAACTCTACGGTCATCTCCCAGATATCTACGTTCCCAAAATTCACTGGCAATATACCGGTCGTCGCGTCTTGACGATGGAGTGGGTAACTGGCACTAAACTTACTGCTTTGGAAGAAATCAAGGCTAAGGGCATCGATGCCAAACATTTAATCGAGGTGGGGGTGCAATGTTCCCTGCGCCAGTTGCTCGAACACGGTTTCTTCCACGCGGATCCTCATCCGGGGAATCTCTTGGCAAGTCCTGACGGTAAGTTAGTTTACCTCGATTTTGGCATGATGAGCGAGGTTAAGCCCTATCAGCGATACGGTTTGCTGGAGGCGGTGGTACATTTGGTGAATAGGGATTTTGAGGGTTTGGCAAATGATTATATCAAGTTGGAGTTTTTGACTCCCGAGACGGAGCTGACGCCTATTATCCCTGCTTTGGCGGACGTGTTTAATGATGCTCTAGGGGCTAGCGTTGCGGAGTTGAATTTTAAGAGCATTACGGATAAGTTATCTGCTTTGATGTACGAGTATCCTTTCCGGGTGCCTGCTTATTATGCTTTGATTATTCGCTCTTTGGTGACGTTAGAAGGGATTGCGATTAATGTGGATCCCAATTTTAAGGTTTTGAGCAAGGCTTATCCTTATGTGGCGAAGCGTTTGTTAAGCGATCCGGCGCCGGAGTTGAGGGTGTCTTTGCGAGAGCTTTTGTTTCAGGATGGCAGTTTCCGGTGGAACCGTTTGGAGAATTTGTTGCGCAATGCTAGCAATAGCGACGATTACGATATTAGTAAGGTTTTGAATCAGGCTTTGGAGTTTTTGTTCTCTCAACGGGGGGATTTTATTCGCGATCGCATTGTTGACGAGTTGGTTAATGGGGTGGATGTCTGGTCTCGCAATACTTTTGCTAACGCCCGGGCTGTAATTGGCGAGTGGTTGGGTATTAAAAAGCCAACACCTGCGGCTATAACTTATGGGAAGGCTTCCCAAGAGCAGAAGAGTATAGAGCATATTCAACGGATCTGGGAAATTTTAGAAAACACTCCGGGTTTTGACAGGATGGAGTTGGTGCAGATTTTGCCGACTTTGTTAGCCAAACCGGAAATGCAGAAGATGGGGCAGCAGGTAGCAGGAGGTTTGACTCAGAAGGCGATCGCGCGTTTGATTCGCCAGATGTTAGAAGCGCAGCAGTCAAAGACGAGCTCCACCAACGGAGATAAACCTCATTCCGAGCCTCAATTATCTTTGCCCGGTAGCTATAAGTTAAGTAAATAGAGTAAGGCCAGCCCTGTTAAGGTGACGGAGAGATTTCTTCGTTTGTAGGCAAAAGGCAAGAGGCAAGAGGCAATAGGCAAGAGTTGGGAGTTTGGGGGTTTTAACTTACGGAAAAAATCGCAACCTAGCTGTTTTTTATCCACTTTTCCCTTTTTCCTCTTGCCTACTATTGCCTTTTGCCTCTTGCCTTTTGCCTTAAAAAGCGCACCGCGCACCTCACGACTAATAAACAAAAAACAATGGATTTTTACACCGCTGTTCTCAGAAAAAGTGCAGGCTATTGGGTAGCTTTATGTTTAGAAAACGGCATTGTCGGGCAAGGTTCGACTCAAGAGGATGCTGTTCGGAAATTGACTGAAGCGATCGAATCTTTTATGACAGTTTATGAAACCGAAACTAATATTTATAGCGCTCCACTTTCTCTAGAAGAATTGCACGAGTTTTTGACAATATAAAGAGGATGGTTTGGATTTTTTGGTTCATGGCTGTTTGGGGGTAAATTTGCGAGAGAAACAGATTGCAGTTTAAGCTAAGATGGCGTCGGGGGACTGAGAAGGTCGGACTTTGGTTTATACTGAATCGTATTAAAATTACGCGCTTTTTATCTAAATGTCGAACTATGGCTTTA
>CAZSTZ010000233.1:0-5916 GCA_964609515.1 uncultured bacterium
CAATGCTAAAGACGGTATCTTGCTGACCGATCGGTCAATTATCTGGAGGCCGGCGTATTCAGACGTTGAGCATGCTTACTACTCAAACTTAAACTCGTCTAGCTCTCGAAAAGTATCTAACACTATGTTGGAGAGCGGTTGGGACGAATACAAGTTTGCTGATTTCCTAACCGAACTTAAAGAACAAGTGCAAGGTTAGGCGATCGCTCTAAAAAACCGCGCCACCAAAGAAACCCAGCAGCAAATTAAATTGTTGTTGGGTTTCTTTTCTCAAACTTCCAGGAGATGCGAGGGTGCCCAGAAACCGGGTTTTGCGGCAAAACCCGGTTTCTTAATTTTATAGTTTTTGTGGGGGCGATCGCTTTTTAATTGGGAAAAAGTTAATTGTTAATGGATATTATCTCTTGACAAAAGTTAAGTAAAAGCGATAAACTGATTTAGATTACAAACTGTTATTGAGGCATCAACCATGCTAAAAGAGGTAACAAATAACATTCAAAAACAACTGCTAATTACCCTGACAGAACTATCGCCAAGCCGACAGGAGTTAGTCTTAAATTATGCCCTAACCCTCCGGCAGCAAGAATTAACTCAGCAGTGGGAGTCTATTTCGGACGAAGAAGCAGCAGCATTAAAGGCGGAGTTTGCTTCGGAAGATTTGGAACTGGCAGAGGGTGTTTTATCGAATTATTTATCCAGATTGCAGGAAGAGGATAAAGCCTAATGAGAGGAGATGTTTATTTAGTAGATCTCAATCCTAGCAGAGGTTCGGAACAAGCTGGTATTAGGCCTGCGATTTTGATACAAACTGATAATCTCGATCGCTTTACCCGCACGGTAATAGTAGTGCCGGTAACTCGAAATTTGCGTCGCGCTGCTATCCCAGGGACTTTTTTGATTCCGGCGGGAGAGGGCGGACTCAGTTATGATTCTGTGGCTTTATGTTATCAGATTGTGGTTTTGGATCGAGAGCGCTTGCAGCAACAGTTGGGAACTCTTTCTCCCGATTATTTGTTGACTTTGGAGCAAGCGTTAAAATACACTTTGGAACTGTCGTAGGATTAGATTAGAAACGAGCGATCGCTTTTTTCAGCGGAGTGGGGGCAAAGTATTCGGACAGAAACATTGATGCTTTTTATCAAATGTTATTGCCCCAATGCATTTGCCCCTACAAATTCCTCGAATGCCCGAGATTAAGAAACCCGGTAATTTCGGCAAAACCGGGTTTCTGGGTGGTGGCGGGTTGTTCGCAAAAACCGGGTTTCTGGGTTTGTTGGACGCTTTTTGACAACCTCCACCCAACCTACTAAAATATATTTAACTTTCCGATTCATCTTGCCCTCCGAGTAGATATTTAGACTCGATTTCAGCACCATTTTTTAACCAGGCGATCGCCCCCTCTTCTTCTCTATTTTCCACATCTGGATTAACCCACGCTACCTGTTTTAATCGTTCGATATCTGCTGCCGCTTTAACAAAAAGTTCCCTCACCCTTTCATCCAGAGAAATTACTATTTTATCGGTGGCGATCGCTGCCTCAATTAACAGTAAATCTTTCTCCATCGCCTTTTGCTGTTTTTCAGTTTCAGAATATGCCTTTATGAGATTCCATAACTCATTATCCACGGCAATATCCTGACGATAAACAAACTTTTTTTTAGCTACCATTGAAGAACGCCATCTCTTAGCAAAATAAGATTGATGCTCGTTCCATTCCTCTTTAATCTCGGGAGTCATTACTAATTTATGACAAATCTTTTTAACTGCTTTGAGAAAATCGCGACAGTTTTCCGCAGTAGGATTAGTTGCCTCTTCTCCACCTGCCGCACGGGCAACCGAAGCATCGATAACCAAACGTTTAGAAACTTTTTTTACCATAATTAACGCACCAATAAACGAGCTTCTGCTGCATCGAGATAGCGACTTTCTTCGTCGAGAGCAACATCGGAAAAATCTTCCGGCCAATCTTCTCCATAAGCTCCCGCATCATCCAGATCTGCGCTATTAATTTCTGTTACTCCATTCTCCTTTAATTGGAACCAATGAAGTTTAAGATTTTCTGGAGCAATTTTACCTTCGGCAACTAATGATTGAACTCGCCGAAGTAACAAATCGCTATGAGTTTCTGCAATTACTTTAACACCGCGATTTGCTGCTTTTACTAAGAGGTCGCCTAAAGCTGCAGTCGCCCGAGGGTGGAGATGTATTTCTGGTTGTTCTAAATAAACTAATTGTCCCGGTTCGGCTACTATTAATGCGACAATTACTGGTAAAATTTGAGACAAGCCAAAACCAACATCGGCAATACTTATTAGATGGTTTTCGTCGTCTTTTCCTGGTAAGTCGCTGACAAGTAATTCTATTTCTATATCGTTCAGCTTTTTGGCGACAACTTTTGAAGTTAACTCCAGAGTTTCCATTGCTTTCCACAACTCTATTAGTCGTGGATTATCGGTTTTTTGCCAATGATTAATTATCGAGGCAGTGTAGATTTCAAAAGTACCGGGAAACGCCGAACTAATTCCAGTTAGTTTGTAGTTTCTCTCTGGGTTGCCTCGAAATCCTGGAACGTGAATTAATCGACGAATTGGAGGTGCAAATAAAGAAGGACTAAAGAGATTGCTGACAGATTCTTCTTTTTTAACAGTTGATTCCAAAATTTCCAGAACCCCATCGGAACTTCTCCCATAAATATTAGTAAGAGAAAGACCGCCATCAATTGTTAGTTTAATCGAGAAGCGATCGCCCCCAGTTTTCCCTTGTATCCGAGAGAAAAATTGACTGGCAGAAGTAAACTTAACGTTAGGTCCGTCTAACTTCAAAGCGCCAGGATCGTAAGTCGCCTCCAAAGTTTGCTTCAACAACAATAAAGGTTGAATAACGCTCGATTTTCCCGAACTATTGGCACCCGCAAGAATCGTCAGCGGACGCACTTCTATATTGCACTCCGACTCCAGAGACTTATAGCCCGTTATAGAAATATTCGTAATTCCCCGAAGGTTATCTTTTTGGTTGTTTTTAGCAAAAGATTCGTTCATAGTTTTGAGTAATTATCGACGATAGAAAGTTCTAAAATCCTATCTTACCAGATAAAAAAAGCGATCGCGCTCCGGTATAAATTTTTTTTTCTTAAAAGTAAAACCGTAAATCAGATAAATGGTATGAATTAAACTACTTGGCGGATGGTTCCGATGGAGTTAGGGACTTGTGCAAAAATAAACTACCAATCTCTTGTAGGTTCGATGCCGCGAACCGGAGCCCGACGCCAGTATTTTATTAAATTGCAAGTCCCTTAATCAAATTAATAATCAAAAAGAGTAAAATTTTAGTGGAACCCAACGAAGATGTCGGGTTCCACTCCGGTCCCCACGACCTACAAAAAAATGGCGAAGGTATTGTTAGAAAAACCGGGTTTCTGAGAACACAAGAGATCGCTCTGACAAAATTGGCGGTCCAACTTCGAACGGGCATCTGGCCCGTTCGCCCATTACTTTTTTAGCACTCTTCGTGCTTGCTACGAACCGTTAAACGCCACCGCCGATCTGAATATCGCGCACCCTTACTGGCACGCAAGCATGGGTCATTTGGGCGATTTGCATCGGTTCTCCCTTACCGCAAACATCGGTGCCGCATTGCATCAGCTCCGAAGCAGGTCCGATCGCGTCAACTTTATTCCAAAAATCGACAGTCATCGAATGATAAGTCACATCCTTTAACATCCCGACAATTTTGCCGTTTTTCACCTGCCAAAAAGCATCGCCGCCAAACTGAAAATTGCGGCGCTGTTGGTCGATGGAAAAACTGCCGATGCCGTCGATTAAAATCCCGTCTTCCGTATCGGCGACCATTTCCTCTAAAGTGGCAGTGTGACTGCCCGCGTCGGGCCCCGGTTCCAAACCTAAGTTAGGAATGCGTACCATCGGCACGCTGGACCAACTATCGGCATAAGCACAACCGTTACTGCTGTCGCGTCCGAGGCGGTAAGCGGTCTCGCGGTCCGTGAGATAGTCCGTTAAAATGCCGTCTTTAACGACGTACCACTCTTGCGCTTTCACCCCCTCATCGTCGTAACCGAGAGTGCTGCGACCGCCTGCTTGAGTGCGATCGGCTTTAAAATTCACCCAAGGCGCTGCGTATTGCAGCTTGCCTAACTTATCGGTAGTGGCAAAGCTCGTACCGGCAAAGTTGGCTTCGTAACCGTAAACTCGGTCTAACTCCGTGGGATGTCCTACAGATTCGTGGATGGTTAAAAACAAATTAGTAGGCTTCAAAATCAAGGTCGAACGAACGCCCGAGGGGCCTTTGGGGGCGCGAACCTTTTCGATCGCCTCCTCGGCAACCCGATCCACTTGAGAGAATAAGTCCTCGGGATTAATATTCTCGTAACCGGCATTCAGGGGCGGGCGATCGTAACCGCGAACTTGAGCGTCGCCGTTGGCAATGGCAGTACAATTAAAACCGACGTAACTGCGGTAAATTGTCTGAGAAATTAGGGAACCTTCCGTGGAAGCAAAGGTCTTATCTTCGCGGTGAAACCGAAGAAAAGAAGAGGCTTTTTTAATGCCGCGATCGCCGTAGCTCAAAAGCTTATCGTTCAGACTCAGCAGCAAATCTGCCTTTTCCCCCACCGGCACCGTAAAAGGGTCGATGGTAATAGGAGTAATATAAGTGTCGCGGTAAGCTTCCACTGGCACCAACCGCACTGGAGTTTGCTGAGTCAGACGACTGCCCTTAGCAATATCCACTGCCAGGGCGACAATGCGGGCGATTTCTTCTGGAGTTTTGCGGTGACTGGCAGCAAATCCCCAGGCACCGTCGAGGAGAACTCGGATACCAAAGCCGGAATTGAGGTTATCCGCGAGGGTGTTCGGAGAGCGATCGCGAGCAGCCATCGAGGAAGAACGATAGCTACAAATACGGATATCGCCATATTCGCACCCTGCCCGACGAATTAAATCGATAGCTAGGGGAGCTAAGTCAGTAGCAGTTATCTTTGGGGGAGCTTGTACCATCAACAGTTAGTTATCTTCAAAAGGTTTTTTCTGGGGTCGAATCTGAATTGTACAGATTTTGCCCCTTCAATAAGGTAAATTAGCATACCGGACTATCCAATGACGAGCTAATCTGCTAAAAGAGTGCTATTATCCAAAAAAATTAGCTGTAATTACTGATGACCCATGTTTAACAAACACCGAAAAAACGCGCCCCCACTGACAAGGTTGGCTTTGGTCGGAGCGATCGCCGCCAGCATTCTCCCGACACTTTGCGGGCCGGTTTGGGCCGCTTATTTGAGCAACTGGCGTTTCGATCCGCAACGACGGCAGCTCCAATTTACCCTGCCCCCGGGAGCTAGTCCGACTTATTCTGTTACCAGAGAGCCCGCTCCCCGTTTAATTGTCAATATATCCGATACCCAGGTGGGAACTAACGTGACGGAGCTATACCCGGATGGCGCGGTGCGTAAAGTAAGTCTCAAAGAAATAGGCCCAGAACAAGCGAGAATAATTATCGAGTTCGCGCCCGACGTGGTTTTATCTCCCGATCTGGTACAACTGCAACGGGTGGGAAGCGATAATAGCTGGCTGTTGCGACCTTTAATCGCCCGGAGTACCGGAGAATCTTTGCCATTGAGCCAACTTAATCCAAATCTGGAAGTGAGAGGAACCCGATCGCCCCTGTTTGAGTTACCCCCAGAAAGCAACCAGGAAGTAGTTGTATTAGAATCGAGCGATCGCCCGGTGGAGATAACGGTTCCCCGAGTTGAAGAAACTGTAACCGAACCGCCGTTTCCTTCCCGGGAACCGCAAGAACTAGCAAATATTGATTTCGGACAACCTTTGCCCCCGTCGGGAAACCAGGGGCCGGTTCAGTTTGAACAACCTTTGCCCCTGCCTGTAAACCAGGGACCGGTTCAGT
>CAZSTZ010000233.1:6016-10936 GCA_964609515.1 uncultured bacterium
CCGGTTCAGTTTGAACAACCTTTGCCCCTGCCTGTAAACCAGGGACCGGTTCAGTTTGAACAGCCTCGGTCCACATATGGAAACCGAGGAACGATCCGGTGGCCAGAGCCTTTGCCCCGATCGCCACTAGAGCGATCGCTTTTGGTATTAGAAGAAGGAGAGACTTTAGAATTAGTCTTTCCCCGTGGGGAAAATATTGTCTTGCCAAGGGGTATCGAATTACAGGAAGTATTGTTGTTGCGTTCTCCCATCCTGGATCGATTCGGTCGCATCGTCGTTCCGGCCAAAACCCCTGTAATTGGAGGATTTGAAAGCAGCCGCAACGGCAGTCGATTTATCGCCCGAGCTCTTTACTTCTACGGTCGCACTATTCCTTTAGCGGGGCGATCGGACATCATCGAAGGTAGCCGACGGGTGGATGCCAGGATTTTAGCAGGGGCTAGTGCTGCTGGCGGTTTGGCCTTATTATTGTTAACCGATAGCGGTTTGGGTTTATTAGGAGGTGCCGCCGCCGGGGCCGGTGCCGTTTACGCCACTTCTCCTAAAGCCGTCACCCTCGAACCCGCCGAAGTTGTCGAAATTCGCTTAACCGACGATTTACCCCAGTCGGTATTTTTGGGTAATAGGTAATAGGTAATGGGTAATGGGTAATTGTTAATTGTCAATTGCTATTCCCCATTCCCCATTCCCCATTCCCCATTCCCAAAAGAGATTAAAATCGATCGCTTTCTGGGGTAACTCCAAGTCCCGGTTGGTTCAAGAACATATTTTTGGCACTATCATTTTGATAGATGCAATCTATTTCTGGCTCTCCTTCCAAGGGACCGGTGAAACCAAAAGTATTCATGCGATTTTTACATTCGCGAACTTGCTCGTTATCGATCAACCTTCTTTGTTCTAAAATTGCCCAGTTATTGCTACGCAAAACACATCCAGGTTTCATAGTAGGTTGAGAAACATAAACGTTAAAAGGATTTAAAGTGAGAAACAGTCGCAGATCCATTACCATAGCGCTTGCCCCATATTGAACGCAGAGTTCCGGGTTAGGGGCGCTGCGATCTATAAATTCCCTGGAAGCAACATTTTGTGGGGAGATATTGGCGGTAGAACTAAAGCCCATACCAACGCCAATACCTAAGAGAAAAACTCCCGCTAAAATTGCTAAAGTTGCGTAATTAAAACTAGAGGATTTACCGGGAACTGTTCGACTTTTACGATTCATAAAAAATTAGGATTTACTAGAGTTCTAAATATAAGATGCATCCGATCGCGATCTACTACTTCTGATTTTAAAACATACTTGCGGGGAAAACTACACCCAGCGAGGGCCAGTTTTTTGAAGCCAACTGATTTTAGCGGGCCCAACAATGGCCATTTTCTTTTAACCCCTGGTTTTGGCCATTCTTAGAAAAATGGCCCACCTTGACTTGGCCCCTAATTCCTGAAATTTTTCGATCTGCTTGGACCCTGAAGTAGAGTGTTATGTTATAATCGGCACAGTACAAGTTTGTCAAAATCCTGACAAAAATTTGGTTTAACTAAAACAACATTTTTTTTCAGCTTGTCTGCCTTCAAACTAGGGCTAGCAATTAAATGCTAGCTCTTTTTAGAAACGGTTAAGAAACCCGGTTTTTACAGAAATTCCGGGTTTCTGAGATACTAAAAACCTTAAACTAGCTCGAAAACCAGAAAATAATAATTAGTAGTAGATCGAGGAGAAGATAGAAGAGTGTCTGTCGAAACTATTGAAAAACGTTCAACATCAACAGTCCGTAAGCCTGCACCTCGCTATCGAGTTCTGCTCCATAACGATGAATTTAATAGTATGGAGTATGTGGTGCAGGTGTTGTTACAAACGGTGCCGAGTCTGACTCAACCTCAAGCGGTCAGTATTATGATGGAAGCTCATACCAATGGCATAGCTTTGGTGATTACCTGCGCTTTAGAACACGCCGAGTTCTATTGCGAAACTCTGAAAAATCACGGTTTGACCAGCACCATCGAACCAGATGAATAAATGGTATTGTTAATTGTTAATTGTTATCGGTCAAGAAACCAGGTTTTTTGAAAAAACCTGGTTTCTGGGATACTGAAAAAACCGGGTTTATAGAGCGGTTATCTAGCAATTAACCATTAGCAATTTTTCCTTGAAATTTTAACAATGCTTAAATTAAATTTAGGCTTTATAGCCCATTACCCGGCCCCACTAAGGCTGGGAATTTTTGTTTTAACTTTACTTTTAATTTGGTTGCCCTTTACAGTGCCTATTTATTGGTTAGAAACAGATGCTAATAAAATTAATATTTTAACTCTTTCTCTTCTTTACATAGAATTTATTTTTCTGCTCAAATATTGGGGCAAACATATTTACAAACAACCTCAATTATTGCGGAGTTACGGTTTAGAAATAAGCTGGCCAAATTGCCAATTTTTCTTCAAAGGTTTAACAATTGGTTTATTGAGTTTATTTACTCTATTTCTCTTACAAGGAATTTTAGGATGGGTAGTCTGGCAGCCCCCGCCAAATGAATTATTGCGGTATATTTTAGAAGGTTTGTTAGTAGCTTGTGGCTTGGGTTTTGCAGAAGAATTGCTGTTTCGAGGTTGGTTGCTGGACGAGTTAGAACGAGATTACAAGCCAAATGTGGCTTTATGGGTTAGCAGCTTAATTTTTGCCCTGCTACATTTTATTAAACCAGTGGCAGAAATTATCCGCACTTTGCCAGAGTTTCCCGCCTTGTTTTTGTTAGGTTTAATCTTGGTTTGGGCGAAACGTTCCACCGTTAGAAATTCCCCGAACCAAACTGTTAAGAAAAAACCAGCACTCTTGGGAATGCCAATGGGTTTTCATGCTGGTTTGATTTGGGGATACTATATTATTAACGTAGGAGAATTGGTGGCAGATGCCGGCAAGGTTCCCCCAGTAATAGTTAGTGTCGATCGCCCTTTAGCAGGTATTATGGGATTGTTGTTTTTAAGCGCGATCGCCTTCTGGATGCGCCAACTTGCTAATAATATCAATTAACAATTATAGCATTTCTCATAAGGATGAGGTACTTATGCGATCCCCCTAAATCCCCCTTAAAAAGGGGGACTTTGAAGTTCCCCCCTTCCTAAGGGGGGTTAGGGGGGATCGAGAATTTGTACCTCATAGATTCAATAATTGCCATAATAATTAACAATTAACAATTGATTCTCTGGCGTGGAACTCTTGGACGGTTGTTTATTGCGACTTGATATAATTGTTCGTCAAGTAAGCTAATGTCTTGTGCAAATACTAATTATCTGGTACAAATAAATTGTAAACTCGAATAACAAAGGAGCAAAAAATTATGACTATCTGGGTAAACGAGCAGCTCGATCCTTGCGGTATTCTCTATTCCTGCATTGCTTGTACTGACGAACAACAAGCCCAAGAATGTCACGAAGAATTTAAGAACAATTTAACCGAAGCACAAAAAGAAGAAGGTTGGGTTGCCAGTTTGCGCACTGTCGAGTCTTGGGATGAAGTGCCAGTAAGCGCTTTGAAATTGGTTTAATGATTGTCAGTTGTCAGTTATTAATTGAGTGGGGGAGGGTAAAGGATTCGGGTCTAAGATGTTGCTGGGACAACTCAAATAGGATTTTTCTACGTCTTTAGTGAGAGAGAGCGATCTTGGTCACGAAAAAGGAAATTTGATGTCACAGAATTGTAGCGATCGCAATCTCCCCCAAACTCTATCAAGATCGCAGCGAGAAGCTCCAGAAGCAGACATAATAGAAGATGTAAAGTTAAAGCAGTTATTAAGTATGAAATCCTCTATCTGTCTCTTGCAATCTGCCCTTGGCGAATTATTTGCCCGAGTCAATCAAAGCGGTTGCATTACCAAAGCCGATCGCTACGGACTCCAGGCCGCCATTATGGACGAATCTTTAGAAGAAGAAGAAATGCGTTGCATCAATAGACTGCTTAGATCCCTGCGCAGAGGACGTTTGAAAGTAGTTGATGAAATTTCAGCATTAGCATAAGAGAATCCTAAATGAAAAGAAAATGCTTAACCCGGTTTCGTGTTGCTAGGAAAACGAAACCGGGTTTTTAATTGTGCCAGTTTTTCAACTCAACTTTTTTGACAAAACCGGGTTTTAAGACCTGCCCTTAACTAGGAAACTTTTCCTCCCTAACTTCCAAACAATAATCCTTAACTGCCTTAGTAATAGCCTCGCCTAGATTGGCATAAGTTTTCACAAAGGGCGGTTGCCAGCTAGATAAGCCTAACATATCGTTAATAACGAGAATCTGACCGTCGCAGTGGGGACCGGCACCGATGCCGATAGTAGGAATAGTCAATTTTTCGCTAATCGTCTTGGCTAAATCTGGGGGAATGTGTTCTAATACGATCGCAAATGCACCCGCTTTTTCCAAAGCAACCGCTTCCGCTAAGATGCGATCGCCTCCATCGGCAGTGGTGCCTTGTTTGCGGTAGCCGCCAAATTGATGCACCGACTGGGGAGTAAGGCCGACGTGAGCGAGAACGGGGATCCCTGCTAAGGTTAATTTATGAACGGTTTCGGCCATAGCTTCGTATCCCCCCTCCAGTTTCACCGCTTGCGCCCCCGTTTCTTTTAAGACTCTGCCTGCGGAGTGGATCGCTTGTTGGGGACTTTCCTGATAGGTGAGAAATGGTAAATCTACTACCACCAACGCTTCTTTTACTCCGCGACGGACTGCTTTGGCGTGATGCAACATTTCGTCGAGGGTAACGGGCAGGGTTGTCTCGTAACCTAAAGTTACCATTCCCAGAGAGTCGCCGACGAGGATTAAATCGACTCCGGCATTGTCTAATAATTGGGCGATCGCGAAATCGTAACCCGTCAAAGCGGTTATTTTACGTCCTTGTTGTTTGTATTGGCTTAATATTTGCGTTGTTATTGGCATTTTTT
>CAZSTZ010000234.1:0-4811 GCA_964609515.1 uncultured bacterium
GGAAATAGACGTTTACTTTGTGCCCACCTCGCCACCGCCGACTAATCCGAAAACGTTAGGGTTTTCAGTTTCAAAGCAATAGTAAGGAAAATAAGATGGTTGAGGGGTTAATTTCCTGGTTTATGATAGTATTTTGATAGTAATTTTGATAGCGTCAACAAAGAAATGGGAAAAAACACCAGGTCCAAATCAACCCGCACCTTTAACAAGATACAGGTCAAGACAGATAGGGGCGTACTTAGGTTACAGTTTCCTAAACAGTTGATTGATTCGCTCGCGGTCAAGGGTGTTAAGTTTTCTCGCTATAAAAGCCTTGGGAAGCGAGAGATAGACCCCAATACAGGAGAGTCTAACCGACCTTGGGCGGAAGCGATCGCCGCTCGCATTCAAGCTGACATAGACCATCCAGATAATTTGCTTGACCCCACCCTCGCAAAATATCTGGATGTTAAAGTTTCTGATGATATTAACCCAAATTTGGCGATCGCCACTTTTACTCAGCTAACTGTCGGACAACTGTGGGAGGATTTCTTGGAGTATCATTTGCCGGGTAAAGCTCCTTCAACTAAATTTCTTTATCAGAACAATTACGCTAAAAAACTCCAACCTTTTTGGGATAAGCCAATCGACCGGGGAACGGCTTCTAAAATGCGGGGAGCGTTTTTGGATGCCCCCACCAGTACAAGTAAAAAAGCGCTACAGCTATTTATAAGGGCTGTTGATTGGGCCATGAGTGAAGAAAAATTATTAATAGCCAGAAACCCGTTTAAGGGAACAGATGAAGGCTTAAAACCTGGTAAAAAGCGCTTAAACAAGGTAACTGGTTTATCTGATAAATTCGTTGCGTTTACTCAAGACGAAGCTGAGTTAATCCTGAGTGCATTTTTACAAGACGAGAAACGTAGCAAGTACCACGATTTTTATAAGTTCAAGTTTCTTACTGGTTGCAGGCCGGGGGAGGCGATCGCTTTGACCTGGGATGATATTAAGTTTAAGCAAGGGGTTATTGTGTTTAACAAAACCTATTTAGACACTGTTGGTTTATCTCCAGGAACTAAAACGCAAGACAACCGAGAGTTTCCTCTTAATAGCAAACTAGCTGACTGGCTACATTCTCTCAAGCAGTCTTCTAACAAAAGTTTAGTTTTTCCAGGTGAAAAGAAAAAATATATGTGCCGTGATGCTCCCACTAGAGCTTGGAACTCGGACGTTAAAAATAAATATCAAAATAAGGATGGCATCGTAATAGCGCTGGCCAAACAAGGCGAACTCCAATACTTACCCCCCTACAACACTCGCCATACGTTTATCAACTTTTGCATAGACCAAGGCATCGACACTATCACCATAGCCGATTGGTGCGGCAACAGCGACAACATTATTGAACAGGTTTATCGCTCCCGTAAGCGGGACGTTAACATCGAGCTACTGCCTTGGTTCTAACTTAGAGCTGCTACAGATGATTTTTGCCAATCGGCGGGAGCCAGAGAGAACGGCAAAAGTTATTCTATTTCTTGCGGTTGCGAGGTTTGCTGAATTTTGAGCATCCCCAACTTTTTGATGCTATTTGTTGCATTTCAAAGGGGAAAGGGAAAATACACCGGGCGACAGCGGGCGGCGATTCTGTACGGAACCGTCACCCGCTATGACTCCTACATCAGGTCATCAAACTCAATCTCGATTTCTTTCTCTGGTGTTTTGTTAACGTCGCATTCTGGAAGTACAGAAACAGTACCGCTAGGGTCAATATTTTTTATTTCTCCATACCTTCCATCTGGTGTTATTATCCAATCTCCTACAGAGAACTCCCTTTCTTTAGGCATTGGTTTATGCGATTTGTTGCTTATTTGCTCAAGGGTAACAGTTAGCTTATTTCTGGTTTTTACTTGCTTTCCATCCATCCAACTAACTTTTGGCTCCATTAGCACTTCATACTTGTTGTTTGACTTGTCAATCGATTTAATTTTCCCATATCCACTGGTGCTAATTTTGACGCGATCGCCAACTTTAAAATCTTTCTTGGACTTAGATTTTTTCTTGGGCTTAGGCTCTGGTTTGGAAGCGTCTTTATCTCCTAAAGCTTCTCGTTCTAATTCTGCTACTTCCTCTGGAGTTAGGCCAGATTCTTTGTAATGGTCTATGTCCTCAACTTCTGTAGCATTATCGCTGCTGACTTTGGGACTGTTTTCGGTGACACTTGTCTGTGTCATGCTTTTTTCGGGGGCGGCGTCATGTATTGTGTCATGTATTTTTTTTCCAGACTCATCAACACTTACAGCATTGTTGACGCCAATAGTTGACATCGGGGGGAGGGGGGGGGTACTAAAATCATTTTGCGTACTACAAGGTTGGGCCACTTTCTCTGTTGTAGTATCTTGCCGTCCCTTGAAATCGGGCAAATAGTAAATCTTGATGCGCTTGTTTTCGGGACATTGTTTGACCCCAACAACCCGTTTACCGACTAACCGATTAAGAGCTTTGTAAACGCTGTTTTTCTCGTATTTTCCTGCCTCTTCTTTATTAAGTAAATCGACAATTTCTGGACCTTTTAAACTGCCTTTATTTAGCTGTAAAAGCTTCTGGATTTTCTCAGGTAAAGACTTGTCAGCTTGGCTCTTTTCGTCTAAGCCTTCAAGAGTAATAGCAAATGAGTAATTCTCAGGGTCGAACTCCAAGACATAAGACCCCCCAACGTCGTCTCGGGAGTAAACATAAAAGCGACGCCTGGGGTCGTTGGGGTCCGTGATTTGTTTTTTAGGATTGTCCGGGTCGGGCTTGGGCATCTGATCTAACTGCCAAACTCCCCAAACAGCACCGGTAATCGCGCTACTGCCACGACTGCGATAAACTCCCTGTTGGTCTTTGTCCTTAGAGCTATGGTGAATCAATATCCCCGCCGCGCCATAGCGGTTAAACAATTCTTTGAGGGTGTAAATATTATCTGCAAATTCGGCGCTATTTTCCGAGATAGGCGACCCGTGATTTATCCGCTTGAGACTGTCAACGATTACCAGGTCCGGTCGAAAATCTTCTAAGATTTCTTCGAGAGCTTTAGTTTGATTAATGCTCCAATTCAACATGACCCGTATATTTTGGTCGTCATCTCGAAACCCTCGGTTAAACAATTTGGCTTTAGTCGATTGGGATGATTCATCAACGCTAATCAATAAGACTTTACCCGGTGAGGTTTTAAACTCGTTGCTATTTAAAAAATAATCCTCACCAGTTGCCAAACAATAAGCCAGGTCAACGCTCATTAAAGTTTTGCCGCATTTTGGGGGAGCTAACAATAAAGTTGTTTCCCCCCTTGGAAGCAAACCGGGCACTAACCAGTTAATCGCTGTCGATTCTGCATTGAATAGCTCCGATAGCGATAAGCAACTGGCTTTAGTTGTTTCTGTTTGAGCTTTGAGGGCGGTTAATAAAGATTTAATCGACCCTTGAGATATTCGATAGCTTTCGGCAATCTCTCGAATCTTAAATTCTTTTTCGACTGGATCGCTTTCTTGTAAAAGCGCTTTTATTTCCAGCTTCAATTTAAGATTGTTGACTTCTTTTTTTATTGGGTTGACTAAATTATTAAAGGTTTGCCCGGTCAGTTCGTATTCTTCTTTCAATGCTTCTAGCCTCAAAGAACGCTCGCTGTGGGTAATTTTATCATCCATCAACAATTCGCGGGCTTGGGCTTGAAAACCTCTTAATTGTCGCTCCGTTTCGTTCTCTGGGGTGATAGATTGACGCCGCTCTGCTATTTCTATGAGGTCTTTGGCCCAAATATCTAGGTTATGAGTGCCAAAGCTGAACTCTTCAAGAAAGCGGGCAACAAAAAGCTGACTATTTCCATACGGATGATTCCAACTATGAAGCAGTACAGTTGTATGGTAGGGGTCGGTGCGCTTCTCTTCTTTTGCCAGATGTAAGAAGGCCCGGTAAATTGTCTGATGGGCCAGTAGGCTAAAATGCTGTGGCTCTAGGCCCAACTCCTGGCATCGACTAATCGAGCTTGGGCCATTTTCGCTGTCTGGCTGTAGCAAGATTGACCCGATTATTTTCTTCTCAAGCTCTAAATAAATGTTTGGGGTGAAAACTTGAGAACGATTACCATTTTTTGTGTTATCCTGAGAAGGAGAAGTTTTGAGGGGGGCGGCCCCTTTACTTAAATCGTCTGTTTTTGCTATCATTTTAGTAGTTATATAAGATTGAAATCCCTTAAATGGAGCCTCTGAGTCGTATCGGGGGCCTCTTCATTTTTGGGACTTTTTTTTGTAGACAAATTCATAGTAGCATTTTTCCTAGCTTTGGTGCTAGGGAGACCCTGTTTTTTGACTGATTGCCATATTATTAATTTCGGAGATTTCGTAAAAAAGATTTAGTTTTCGCCAAACCATAGAGAACTCGGGTAGCTCCTTTGCAAAATCGCTATAAAGTTGATTCAATAAGTTTATTTCCATTGACAGATTTAATCAATCGTTATCAAATAGAGTTTTTCTTTATCACCCAATCGGTTGACAAAATTGATATGGATTTGATTGCAAGAGTTTTTTATGGGCGAGTCAAAGGATTGTTTTTGAATTTTCGTTAGTTTTTCATTGGCAAATTTAACAACTCGTTTAAAAAACTTGCATTAACCCGGGTTTGATTAGAATCGTTTTTTCCATTGGCGGGTTAAACGATTCGTATTGGCGATGCTTTTGTTTTTCATTGGCGAGCTAATAAAACTTGCATTAACCCGGGTTTGATTAGAATCGTTTTTTCTATTGGCGGGTTAAACGATTCGTATTGGCGATGCTTTTGTTTTTCATTGGCGAGCT
>CAZSTZ010000234.1:4911-10867 GCA_964609515.1 uncultured bacterium
ATTGGCGGGTTAAACGATTCGTATTGGCGATGCTTTTGTTTTTCATTGGCGAGCTAATAAAACTTGCATTAACCCGGGTTTGATTAGAATCGTTTTTTCTATTGGCGGGTTAAACGATTGGTGTTGATTATGAAAATCGAAAAAAAAATGCGTCAATATTGACGCATTTTGATATTTATCGACAAATTGAGTTTCAAAGGTTACACCGCTAAACGTGGCATCGTGATTTTGATATTGCCTTAGTGTGGTTAGGGGGTTGACAATTGTTTTTTGCTTGTTTCTCCACGATTGAGGTTTGATTAGTTAAGATTTCTGAAGCGATCGCTCGTGACTTGAGACTTTTAAGGTTTCAAGTCACGAGCGATCGCCAAAAAATAGAGTCCATTTTTACTCAAAGTTGGACTCCAAAAGTGTCCCTAACTGTTGTTGCAAACCTTAAGGTTTACGATATCTGGGGTAGAGTCACCAAAGGTAAGAAAGGTAAGTACGACAAAAACAAAACCTTAAGGTTTTGTCGTGTACTAAAGGTGATGAGAAGGTTTAATTTTTCCTAATGTCTCGATCCGTCAATGCGTCAATATTGACGCAATTCTTTAAAGCAACTTTCTGGCCAATTTACAATCCAGTTTTTAGATTTTAGACAACATTTAAAGACTCGGCCCGGTTAACTCTTGCTAAAAATATCTAAACGCCACGAGCGCGGTCTAACTTAAGGTTTGCAACAACACTTTAGGTTAACTCAGGACAAATTCCCAAGGTCGAGGTTTTCAATCGAGATATTGATGCTGGCTTTATCGGTTCTTTGATTTTGGCGCTGCTTTGGTTGGGTCTCAACTTGATGCTCAAACTCTCTGAGAATACGCATAACCTGTTCTAATTTGGCATCTGGGTTTAGCTCTAAGAATTGGCAGGTAAAATAGTTAGCTGTTTCTTCTCTGCTAAAAGGGGACTCAGCACCGACATAAGGACAATTCTCGTTAAATTCCCCGTGAAATGCCAAAGCAGCGGCCTTAACCATTAAGAGGTAATGCTGCATTTGCTCTAAGTCATCCAACAGTTTAAGAATGGCGGCGTTAGAATAGGGTTGGTTCTTGTTCATTTTTCCTTACCTGAAATAGCAAATAACAAGAGGTCAGAGGTTGCACCCTTTGACCTCTTTTGATTGTGTGCTTGGGTGCTGACCGATTAAGCGGTTAGCTTTTTAAGCTGGCAAAAGGTATTTGTCCAGCATCGGGTCGGTCAGCATATCAATTGCTTCGCGTAACCGACGGGCCGCGACATCTGTTAATTGACGATGGAGGCAGCCGCAATAATGGCTGTACTGGAGAGTTATTAAAACGGTTAGGGCATCGTCAAAGGTTAACTCGTCTTTGTCCAGCAGGTATTTTTTAGCGGACAAAAAGTAACCCTCAGAGGCAACAATGCCCCCTAGTAATTGCTTTAACTCAAGAGTCTGTTTCTCTGAGAAAAAGGTTTGGGGTTTGGCTTGAGTTTGCATTTAGCGTTCCCTCCCGGTGCCGATAATGTTTTTGGGCTGTTCTCGGTCTTTGTTGTTGGATGCCATGCCGTAATCGCGGGGGACTAGGGGCAGTAGGGCAAAAAATAGTCCTAGAGCGATGAGGACTTTTGCAAACTGCCTGGGAGGACCGAAAAGGTAAATTTTGTCCAGTTTGTCTTGTCTGTTAGGATTGGTCATTAGAAAATAAATTGTTTGAGTAGCCGGGGATGGCTAATCCCTGGCTGTTTTTCTAATCTGCTACGAACTCCAGATACACCAACACATCGGCAGCGTTTTTACGCGACGATTTGGGGTCGCTGCATTTTAGGAGCTTGTAGTTTTCTCGTTTCATTCCCTCAATAAGGGCGGCGCTGATATCGGTGGCGTCTGCTTTGTCGCAAACGATTCTGATGTCGCACTGCTTGTTATTGCGCATCGGGTCCTCCCCTTAACAAGGTTTGGACATCGGTAAACAACTCTAAAGCAAGGTGTTGCAGCACCTTACAATGCATAGGATTGGGAGCGCCAAACTCTGTCGGTTCCTCCAAATACCAAAGAATAGCAGGGTTGCCATTAGAGTCAGCACCAATACGAAAATCACCGAGATAACGAGCAGTTTCCATCGGATAGTACGCTTCACCTTTGAGGTAAGCATCCCAGCACTCAATACTTGACCACGCCTTATCATTGGGCGCGTACAAACCGTACCGGAAATATCCGGGAGTCTTGGGTTTTTCAATGAAATAACCAAGCGGTAAAAGTGTCTTGGCTAGGTCAATAATCAAAAAGGTGGATGCGTAAGCACCCTCCATTACGCTTGCAACTTCTTCTTTCATAATCAATATTAGGTTGTCAAGGTTCGGTGGTATTAACCGATTTGTAGGTTTTAGAGTCCTACATCCGGCCCTAATCAAGTAAGGGCACGGGGTAGAAATCTAGGCTTTTAGCGAACGAAACCAGATAATCCCCAAAGCTATCAGCCCCAAAGGCACAAAGGTTTCCGGTGGCTGTTCTCCCGTTTCCCGATAGAATCGCTCCCGTTCGTTTCCCGGCATTGGGGCTGGTTTCGTCGCGGTTGCAACCGGGGTCGGTGCTGGAGTTGGGAGGTAAAAATAGGCGGTTGTTGTTGCGGTCGTGACTAGGACGATCGCGCAAAAAGTTAATCGGAGCATTGGTATTAGGGACTAAACTCTAGACTCCCGTTTTTTCCCGGTATTGCGCGTCCTAAACCGAGTTCGGAGAAGCGATGGAAAATTTCCTTGATTTTTTCGGCGTTCCATTCCTCCCTACGGGCAACGGCTGACCTTTGAGCGTCGCGAACGGAGAGGGAGCCGCTGCCTGCAGCTAATCCGTACAATTCCCATTCTGCCTGAGTTAGGACGTTGGCCGGGAGGTCGTCTGCGTTGCTGTAAACCCGTTCGAGCTTTGTCTCCACCGGTTCGGGTTCGGGAGTTTTTTCGAGGTCGATCGCGTGTTGTTGTATTTGGTTGATTGGCAACAGTCCTTCTGGTGGATTACCTTTTTTCTTAAATCGCTTATAGTGCCCGTGTGTTGGGTGAATTGCGGGAGTTTCGGGAACGTTGCCGTTAATTGCGCACGGGTACGCTACAGTCCTCAAAATCTCGTACTCAGGGGTGGCCTTTTTGAATTGACGCCGCGCCAACTCGCCTACAAAAATCTGGGTGTAGTTGGCTTTATATTTGCTATCCAGCCCGATTGCGCTGCAATTGTCCGACTGGTTCGCAATTATCCCGGTGATGTCGAACTTACGGCCTTCGGATGCAATTCGGCGGTTGATTTTAGCAATTTTCTTGGGGTCTTGGAAGTTATCCATACAGGCCCCAAGTTCGTCTAGTACCAAGATAATCGGCGGATAATCTCCCGGCTGCATACGGCGGCGGTCTAGTTCCCGTTCGATGGCGAGTAGTTCTCGTTCGATTTCTCCAAAGTCTGAAACCACTGTCAGTCCGTAATCAAACCAGTTGTTTTTAACGGCGTGAGGGTCTAAGACTTTGATAATAGCGGGCTCGCGTTCGGTTAGTTTACCGAGTAGCCAAAGGACCACGGAGCTTTTGCCGTAGCCGGTGCCACCAGCGACGATGGCACAAGTTAGGTCGTCTGGGAGATTATCCCAGTTATAAAAAAGGTTGTCAGCAGGTGGTAATGCCGGCATCGGTTCTGTTTCGAGTTCGGCGGTCATTTCTTTGGCGGCCCGTGGGTGCAACCGCTTATATAAATCCTCAAGTCCATGCTCGGAGAGGATTAGGGCTTTTTCCCATTGGCTGTTAATTGCTAATTGGGAATAGCGGCGGGCATCTTTCCCCCGCGTGTTATGGCAGACTAACCCGGTGGTTGATAGTACGATCGCCGAACTGCTTAGGAAAATCCGGTGATAGGGCCGGGCCTCAAATAGCAGCGCTCCAGTAAAAACCGATGCGGCGGCGGTGAGGCTTGCGATGCTGATATAGGTTTCGGTTCGCTCGTGACTGTTCAAAACCATAAAATCACCCCCAAAATAGTAGATGCAAATATCGTTAAAAACTCAGGTACCAAAGGATTTTTAATCCTAATTCGATAGGGCAAAATTCCCAAGGCTAAAATCAGAAAAGCTAAGGTTAGACCCGCGTATAAAATGCCGGGAACGGTGGAATAATGACGGATAATTCCACCTAGAACCGTAACAGAAAAGCTTAAGATTGCGACGTTGGAATAGTACAAAAATTTCATTCTACCCCCCTTCTCAAATCTCTAAATTTTTCTTGCATGATTTGGCTCTCTTTCCTTCTTTGGGCTTGATATTCGGAGCGCTTAAAAGCGTCTTTTTCGAGTGCCGACAAAACCTTGTAAACTTCTTTGGTGACTTCAGTTTCAGCACCGCTAACTTTTTTAATTGCTTCTAGGGCTGTCTTTACCCGTTTGGCGTTAGCTTCGGCGTTTTTAGCTATTTCTTGAAATTGCGCGGTTTGCTCTTCGGAAACGTAGCCGCGTTGCGACATCACGGCGGACATCATTTGCCCGGCTACGTTGCCTGTAGAAAAGTCTGTTGGGTAGTCAGTACTGGCTTCTAAGTCCCCTTGCGGTCCTAATAGAAAGTTGCCAATTTTTGTTAGCAGTCCCATCTCGTTATCCCAGTCGTTTTTGATGTCGTTAACAGTGTCCCAAATCTTGCAATAACAGCAGTTCCATCTCTCGGAGAGATTGCGAAAGAGTTGGGCGAGCGCGTGCTTTAAGTCGGTTATTTTTCCTTTGGCGGCGGCGGTAAAGTTTTTGGCTTTACCCCAAAGCGCTCGCCCAAATCTCTTAAATTTGTCCCACCGGGTAAAGTCGCTGCTGATTACTTGGTAGGGGACTGTTATCGGTTCCATGTTTCTTTTAGGGCAGTTGGTCGCTGCCCTGGCTGTTGACTACTTGGCTGGTTTTAACGCTGCGATGGTTGCTTGCATTTCTGCCCGTACTTGCTGGAGAGATTTTCCAGATTGGGATGCCGATGCAACTTCGGCGATGGCGGTGGTTTGAGACTCGTTAAAATCTTTTCTGTAGTCTGATGTTGCTTGTGAAAACTCTGTTTCAACGAAACCGGCATCGCGCATAAACAGAGAGTTTAACGCCGATTTTTTGGCTGCCAAGTAGTGCATATAGACTTGATGGGCGTGCATATTTCCCATCGCTTCGGCAGCTACGAGCTCGGTTTCTTGAAGGTCGCGGCGTGCCGTATCGGTGCTGGAAAAGAACGCGGCGTGCAAGTTGGCTTCGTTGTCTTGGTTGGCTCCCTGTTTGGTTCCGGTTCCCCCGTTGCCGTTGCCGTTCCCGGTCGGTTCGGTTTTTGGCGAGGGGGCGGCGTTGAGTTTTTTACCGTTGCCTTTGATGGCTTCGACAATTTGGGCCGGCAGTTCGTCGGTGGCACTGCCGTTAAATCCGTGCTGTTTCGCTGTGGCAAAAACTACGGCGCTTTTTTCTCCTAGTTGTTGGGCTAATTGGGCTGAGTTCATTTTTACTCCTCTATTAATGGGATGGTTTCTAGGAATGCGGCTAACGAGAAGTCGTTGGTCGTTAAATATTTGACTATGGCTGGCTTGGTGGCGTTTTTCCTTGGATTGCGGCCTCGACTCTGGAAAGAGGATATCGATCGCAGTATCCAGAGTTGGTAGGCGTTGAATTTTCCTTTATGATGTTGGGCCTGATAGATTACCGCTTTGGCGAAATCGTCCAGGGTTTCGATGGCCAGGTTTTGCCAGTTATAAATTGTTTGGGGAGAACGGCCCAACTCTCGGGCCGCTTCCCGTTTGTCGATATAAAAAGGATTGTGCATAGGCGGTCTATAGGGGACGTTGCTGGACGTTGTTGGCCCGCTGCTGTCTTGTCTCGTCACCCTCCGAGATACGCACCTATACCAGGGGTTCTAGGGGTTGTTGGAGACAGTTTGGGGACAGGTTTTGTGCGGACGTTTGCCGGTTGGAC
>CAZSTZ010000235.1:0-10851 GCA_964609515.1 uncultured bacterium
ATTTTTGAGCGGTATGGATCGATTTTTGAGCGGTATGGATCGATTTTTGAGCGGTATGGATCGATTTTTGAGCGGTCGGGAACGATTTTTGAGTAGTATAGTCGCCGCCACTAGGCCAGAAATAAACTAATTAAGGAGTGCCAAAAATGTCAGACAAACAATTACAAGAAATTCAAGCATTACAGTTTCGCGATCGCGACGCTGCCAACCAAAAACTCTTAGACTTTCTCAAGGAAAATCTACCTTTTAAAATTGCCACAGTCGAAGTTCGACCTTTGGCAGTTTCTCTCAACTCGATTAATGGGTTTATTACTAAAGAAGACGGCGAAAAGTTATTCTTTAAAACCCACATCGAACCCCAAAGCATCATCCACGAATATTACAACTCTAGCATTTTAGCTGAGGCAGGCTATCCGGTAATTCAACCGATTTTTAGTTCTACCGAGTGGGGCAAACAATTATTAATTTATCAATATTTTGATGCGCCTTCTCTGTTTAACGTCGCCAGAGATATCGAAACTAATAAAAGAAACGATGCCGAGACCATTATTGCCCTCCAAGAAAAGGCAGACGATCGACTGCGAGAAATTTATTTTAACACCCTCGAACCTTTAACCGCCAAAGAACATAAATCGGTACCAGTTCATCAATTATTTTTCCACCGCTTGACTGGGGGCCGGTTGCGAGATTTTTATGAAAATAAGGAAATTTTGCTGCCGGGAAATGCCCTCCAATTCGAACAATTGGCGGGGATGAAATGGAGAATTAACGGTTTAGAATATCAGGATACGCTTAACGAATTAATCCAGAGGGCGATCGCTCTTTTAAATCCCGAACTCGGCAGCGATATTCCTTCTATTGTCGGTCACGGCGACGCCCATAACGGTAATGTTTTTGTGGATGGAGATAAAGGAGAATTGATTTATTTCGACCCCGCTTTTGCCGGGCGACATTCCCCATTTTTGGATTTGACTAAACCTTTATTTCATAATGTCTTTGCTATTTGGATGTATTATCCGCAAGAAATCGCTGCGGAATTGTCGATTAATTGGGAAATTAAAGATGGTAAAATGGTCGTAGAACACGATTTTAAACCGTCGGCAATTCGAGTCGGTTTTTTGCGGTCGAAAATACAGCGAGTTCTCAAACCTTTATTGGAGGAATTGCAGTCTAAAAATTGGTTAAATCCCAGTTGGCGGGAATATTTAAAATTAGCTTTATTTTGCTGTCCGTTTTTGACGATGAACTTGAGCGATCGGCAAAAGTTTCCCCCAGAAATAACTCTTTTAGGTTTGGCAACTTCCGTGGAAATGGGCAGCAGCAGTTTGGGAGAAATTGACAGTTTCTTGGATGCCGAATTAGGTTGGCAACGGATTTTGTAACGGATTTAGCGGATGGGTTATTGGGATGGCAACTAACAACTGACAACTAACAACTAACAACTAACAACTAACAAATGACAAATGACAGACAAACTTAAACTTTTAATTTTCGACCTCGATGGGGTGATTACCAGCGAGACTAAATATTGGAATACTTCCCGCTTAACTGTCTGGGAGTTGATTTGTGGGGAGAATTATCTGGGAATTAACAATTACTTCGGGGAAAGTAAAAACGTAGAGACGAGATTGGTTGAGGTGGGCGATCGCCTCATTCCCAGTAGTTTTATTTACCAACTCAAAAGTCGGGCGGTTAACTCTAATTGGGATTTGACTTTTTTTGTAGTTTCTCTCCACTTAGTCGCCATTTTTAACGAGTTCCAAAAATCGGCAGATAATCGCTTTTACGATATTCTCAATCAACCTCTACCACTGGCAACTAAATTTCAAGAATTAGGCAAGCTTTTGTCAAACTTTGAATATACCGACGAGATTAGTAATAAAGTCATCCAACAGTTTTGGCAAGAAACAACTTCTCTGAGGGGAACCGCCGTGGTAGAATACGTTCGGACTTTCAGCGAAAAAATGTTAGGATTTACCATTCCCGGTTGCGAAGGAAAAGGGGAATTGTGGCAGCTTTGCTATCAGAATTTCCAAGATTGGTATGAGGGAAAAAAAGGATATCAATTGCCCGACGATGAAACTGTCGTTGATGTTAATAAAATCGATGCTGCTTTAAAATCTTTGCGCGACTCAGGCCGGTTTAATTTAGCGATCGCCACTGGCAGACCTCGCAACGAAGTTATCGAACCGATGGCGGTTTTGGGATTGCTAAAATATTTCGATTCTCAACGAATTGTTACTTACGATGAAGTCTTAAAAGCGGAATCTATCCTATCGACAACTAACCACCCTAATAACCAACAAATCAAACTAGGAAAACCCCATCCTTTTGTCATCTTTAAAGCAGTTTATCCAGAGGAAAAAGTCGAGAAATTAATCGCGGAAAATTTCCAGTTGACAAATGCCGAAGAAATTGCTTATATTGGAGATGCCGGCAGCGATGTAGTTGCTGCTAAAAAAGCCGGTTGCTTTTCAATTGGCGTCTTAACCGGTTTCGGTGGAGGTAAATCTAGGGAAATGTTGATAGATTTGGGTTGCGATTTAGTATTAGATAGTATCCTGGATTTACCGCAATTATTAAAACTATGAGATACATTTACGATCCCCCCCAGCCCCCCTTAAAAAGGGGGGAGCCAGATTTTTTTCAAAGTCCCCCAATTCAGCGCTTACCATTACTCACATAATTCTTTACAATCTTGAAAGCCAGTAGGTGCATGGGTTTCTACCTTTTACTACCGCTTGGAGCTTGACTTTTGCAGTAATTTATGATGCCCCTCTTTTACCCCCTCTCCGCGTCCCTGACAAATGTTAAGAAATATGTGAGTAAGGCATAGCTTAAAAAGGGGGGAGCCAGATTTTTTCAAAGTCCCCCTTTTTAAGGGGGATTTAGGGGGATCGTAAATGTACCTCATGGATTCAATAATCACTAGACCGCAATTATTAGGAGTAGGAAAAAATTAAAAACAATGGTGCATTTAATTAACGAATACATTAAATCTTTACCCGCCAAAAACCCCGGTCCCGAAAAAGGCGAGGATAGCATTCGTTTGGATAAGGGCGAGTTGCCTTATTCGCCGTCTTTGGAAGTGTTAAAAGCAGTGGCAGACTCTGCCGAAACTATTAATCGCTATCCGGCAATTTTAGGCGGCAGTTTGAGGAAGTCTCTGGCAGAATATTGCGGAACTAAAACCGAACAAATTGCTTTAGGAAATGGTTCCGACGAATTAATCGAGTTAATTCTTAAAGTGTTTCTGAAACCGGGAGAAGAGGTATTATTGCCAACTCCCACTTTTTTCGTTTATGGGTTTACAACTCAATTGCTTGGCGGTGTTTCCGTAACGGTTAAAAGAACCGATGATTTTGGTTTGGATGTAACTGCAATTGTCGAGAAAGTTACGCCCAAAACGAAGGTTTTATTTATCGCCAATCCTAACAATCCAACTGCAAATTTAATCCCTCGGGAAACGTTAATAGAAATATGCGATCGCCTCGATTTCATTGTCGTAATCGACGAATGCTACTACGAATTTTGCGGAGAAACGGTAATAGATTTGGTCGAGAAATATCCCAATTTAATCGTTTTGCGAAGTTTATCAAAAAGTTTTGGATTGGCAGGAGTTCGCTTAGGATATGCCATAGCAAACGAAACTACCATCGATTATATCAATCGAACCGCCCAATTATTTCCGATTAATAAATTAGCATTAGTAGCGGCAAATGCTGCCTTGGCAGATTTGGAATACGTTCGAGGAAATATTGGTAAAGTTCTCCAGGATAAAATTAACTTAATCGCAGGTTTAGAAAACCTCGGTTTTTTGGTTTATCCTTCGGCAACTAATTTTCTGTTTGTGGGAACGGAAAAACTGGGAATTAATTCTGGAGATTTGGTGAAGTGTTTGCAGGAGAAAAAAATCCTCGTCGCCGACTTTGGCGGGAAGCAAGGATTGGATAATTACTACTTCAGGACTTCGGTGGGAACGCCAGAAGAAAATGAGGGATTATTGGCGGGTTTGAAAGAATTAATAATTAACAATTAACAATTAATAATTAACAATTAACAATTCTAAGAAACCCGGTTTTGCCGAAATTACCGGGTTTCTGGGCCCGCCGTCAAGTACAATAGGGTGCGTACCAGCCTAGCTTATTATTTGCCGTTATTCAATCCCAAAACAACCATGCCTAATCTGTCTCTTCCTTATCCCGATGACTTGCTAATTACTTTTGGCAAATCTCCCCAAGACTTAGAAGCAGAATTGCTCTTTTTGCTGGCAGTCAAGTTGTTTGAATTGCAGCGACTATCTCTGGGAAAAGCCGCTGAATTTTGCCAGATGAATAAACTACAATTTATGTACGAACTTGGAAGATTGCAAGTTCCGGTAATCAACCTAAATGATGACCAAATCGCTGATGAATTACGGGATGATTAATCAAGTTATTATTGCTGACAGTAGTCCGCTGATATCCCTCGCTATTATCGAACAACTAGAACTTTTACCCCAGTTGTATCAGCGAGTTTTGCTTCCCCCTGCCGTCTGGGAAGAAATCACAGTTCAAGGGTTAGGATTACCAGGAGCTGAGGCAGTCAGTCAGGCGAAATGGCTGGAAATTGAAGCTCCACTACCGATGCTGTCAAAGCAACTATCAATATTAGTAGATTATGGAGAAGCAGAAGCAATTTCCTTAGCTCAATCTACTCCTAATAGCATCGTTTTGTTAGATGATGCGCGAGCGCGACGAATTGCCGAACGTTTAGATATTCCTCGGATTGGGACGCTGGGGATTTTGCGTCGAGCTAAAAAGGCCGGGTTAATTGCTGAAATGCAAGGGTATATTGAGCAGTTACGCAATAATGGAATTTATATCCGTCCCAGTATATTGAGGCAGTGCTGCGAGATGTTGGAGAAATTAATTAAAACCTAGAATTAAGAAACCCGGTTTTGCCGAAAAAACCGGGTTTCTGTGCTGGCAATACTACTTCTCCAAAGGAACTACACTATGGAAATGGGAATAATCTACATAACGCTGACCGTTTTCGTCAACAGTCATCACGTTCGCAAAACGCACGTTCCATAAAATTTGGTGAACTGAATATATATTTTGAGTGTGGATAATTTGAGCCACCGTATCGTCCATTCCCGTTAAAGTGACAATAATTACAGGTTCCAGATCCTCTAAAGATTTCTGGTTCATTCCGTAAAGAGGACTGGTTTCGTCTATTTGGTGCATTACCATCCAGGAGAAATTAAAAACTGGCGTCTCCGATCGCACTAACTTTAAATCGTAAAGTCGTCTAATATCGTGTCCTTCCTTCGTTTCCTGCCGAGATAGCAACAGACTGACTCTAACCTGAGATTCTAAAATAAAATTGTTGCGTTCGTTGGCGACGCGAAACATCAAAGTAGGAACCCCATCAAAAGGAGAAATTATTGCTACTCGACTGAAAAGCACTCTCGCCGTGGGCAGGGAAAATCGGGCAAATATCAACCCAGTAATCATCGCCACGCCAATCAAACCGAGAAAAACCTCAATAGTAACTAACACATGAGCGTACAGACTGTTAGGATACAAAGCACCATAGCCAATGGTTGCCATTGTCTGTACGCTAAAGGAAAAAGCATCGATAAAAGCGCCAGGTCGCGCGTTGGCAATGCTATTTTTATCGGCTAAATAAGCAAAAGCAAAGAGAGTATTAGTAGCAAGATAAAGACCGATAATTAATAACCCTAATTGCCACCAAGGTATGGTCAGCAACCAATGATAAAAATCCCCCCAGTGGAACCGTGGCAGTCCTAAAAGACGGAAGTCATTTGGTCCTAATCTTTTGACAATTCCTCTGAATTTGCGCTTTTTTCTTTTTCTTTTTTTGAGCATAAAGGTAATAGGGAATTGGGAATTGGGAATTGGGAATTGGGAATTAACAACTAACAACTAACTATTCCCCATTCCCCATTCCCCATTCCCTATTTTAAACGAGTTGCAAAATTTTTCTCCCGGGTAGGAGAAATTGCTCTTGCTTTTAAAATGGCGGCGGCTAAAAAAGCATAAGAAATCGCCCCAACCACTACTAACATAAAAACGTTTAATACTCCCGCCGCATTCCACAAAGCATGAAGCAAAGAAGCAGTTAAATAACCAATGCCCAAAATTAACCAACTATTGCGACGTCTTAAGGCGCTCAAACCAATAAAATATCCAAAATAACCGCTATAGGCCATGTGTCCCGAAACCATACCTAAAACCCGGGGAATTAATAATTGCAATCCTTGGAGTTGAGCGATATTTTCTTCCCCTTGAATGCTCGCACTATAAACTATATTGGGAACGTATTGGCCCAGAGTTTCTAATAAGGTAAATCCAACCGCCGCCGCTGTTGCTAATAAAATCGCGTCTAAGGGTTCCACAACTCCTATTTTTTGCTGCCACCGATAAGGCAATAACTGACCTAAAAACAAAGCAGCAAATACGGGTAATGCTTTGAGCAATTCTTCCATTAATCCCGCCCCGAAAAACATCCTGACAAGCAAATTTAAAAACCCGACTTCCCCTGGTTCTACTACAGTGTCGCCAGGCAAAATCTCGCGAAATATGAAGATAAAACCATCGAGGATGGGGCTTAATAAGATTAATACTGTCAAAAATCCCGAACCAACCAAAACCCACCAAGGTTTGTGTTTGCCGCAAAGTCGATAAATAAAATAATAAGCGGCAACGCTAATATAAACTGCGGTTAGGAAGTTAAAAGCTTGGGAGTCTCCGATGGTTATAAACATCAAGACCACACAAACTACTGTGAAGATTGCCGGGTAAAGATAGGCTTTTTGTGCTAGCTGCCGTCCGGTGGAGACTATGGGAAATAGTTGGGTAAAGGTTAAGGAGTTTGCTTCGGAAGTGGTTAGATATTCAGCTTCTAAGTTGCTAGAAGCTATTGGTAGGGATGCTGGATAATTTGGTTTGTCGTTTAATTCTTCGATGACAAATTCCGGTCCGTTTTGTCCTAGACTGATGCGATCGCCCTCTTTTAATCTCTCGCATCCCTGCAATTTTTTCCCGTTCAAATAAGTTCCATTAGCGCTATTTAGATCGCAAATAACCCAACTGGCACTTTCGCGACGGATAGCTGCATGACGTCGAGATACCATCCCATATAATTTGGGCTTAATAACAATTTCGTTTTTGGGATCTCTTCCTAGTATCGCTTCTTCAGTATCCAATAGCTGCCGTTCGAGAAGCTGCTTTTCAGCTATTCCTTTTTTTGATAGCTGTCGCAAAAATGCCATTTTTTATTAATTGATAATTGGGAATTGAGAATGGGGAATTGGGAATTGGGAATTGGAAGTTAACAACTAACAACTAACTATTCCCCATTCCCCATTCCCCATTCCCCATTTTTATTGATTTGCCCGAGCTACTTTCACTGCGGCATAAAAAAGTGCCAGAGTCAGAGGTATGCTTAGGGACAAAATTATGCTGGTGGTTGCTACACCCAGATCCGGTTGTCCGGAAGATAGCTCGAATACAGAGCCTACAGCGGCGATCGCTGCTATACAACACCCTGCTAACAATAAGTTGCTTAACGGAGTTCCTACCATATTTTTTATTAACCCGATCTCAATTTGGCTTGAATTTTATACTATTTCTTAGTTTTTGCCAACTTCAACTTCTTGCCTTTCCTGCCACAACAGGGGCGATCGGATTCTCCTGCCCCGTCAGCATAACCTCTAAGCCACAGACTTAACTGATGACGGAGAAAACTTGTGCTTGACTAACTCTTCGGTCAAGGCCAATTTATTGTCTACCCTATCCACAAAAAGCACTCCAGTCAAATGATCCATCTCGTGCTGAATTACCCTGGCCAAAATATCGTTAGCGACTAAGGTTTTAGGACGGCCATTTTCATCTTTATAAGAAACTTCGATGGCCTCTGGACGTTTTACTTCTAAAAACACCTCAGGAATGCTCAGGCATCCTTCCTTATAAACGCACAACTCCTTGCTGTACTTTCTAATTTGGGGGTTGATCAAAACCACAGGGGGGGTTGCCGAATTATCCGGTTCGCAGTCAATGACAATAACCTGCTTCTGAACGGCCACTTGGGGAGCAGCTAGACCGATGCCATCGGAACTGTACATGGTCTGGAGCATTTCCCGCACCAATTCTCTGATTTCTTGGTCCACCTTAGAAACCCTTTTGGCGGACTGGCGCAGGACTCGATCGCCCAGAAGATGTATTTGTAGTGGTGGGTTTTTTAATTTTTCCTTTGGAACCAAAATCTCAGAACTCATATTACTTTATCTTGCAAATGGGCTAAATTTTAAAGAGCGGTGTCTTTACTTATCTTAATAGAAATTCCTCTTGCTTTTGGATTTTAGATTTTAGAAAACAACGGCCTTCTAAAATCCAGTAAGAAAATCCAAAGATTAAAACTATCCCAACTTCTATGAGCCCTTCGCCAAACTCCTCAGAATCAAATCAACCACAAGAAAATACCAACGGTGCTATGGCCACCACCTTCGCCCCAGACTCTAGCGACCTCGAACCAGTAGAAACTATTCTCAGCGGGCAAGCTCAACACACCGAAAGCCCTACTTTAGTGGATACCGAGACAGCAGCACAACAGCAACCAGGCCCCGATAAGCAAGGCGCATCCTTATTAACTTTGGGGGCGATCGCTCTGATGATTCTCGGTTTGGCCATCGATAATGTTTTGCTGGGTTACGCCAGCGCTATTCTGGCAATGGCCACTTCCATCCGCATGATGTGGCCGAGTTGGGGCAAGATCTGGACTACTCTCATCCCTCCAGTTTGGCGCAGTCTGGTAATTGCCTGTTTTGGCCTCCTGGCAGGCATCGTCGGTTTGCTGATGCTCAGTGGGGCCAACGCTCAACCGGGCACTCGCAATATCAAAATTAACTGGGAAGCCATCGGCGCTCTGGGAGAAATTATCGGCGCTTTGGGTCAAATCTTAATCGCGGTTATCGCCGTTTACGTCGCCTGGCGACAGTACGTTATCTCTAAAGACCTCACTATTCAACAAAACCGCATCACCCAACAGCAAACTATCGATGCTTACTTTCAAGGCGTATCGGATCTGGCAATGGACGAAAACGGATTCCTCGAAGACTGGCCCCAGGAGAGAGCGATCGCTGAAGGACGTACTGCAGCAATTATTAGAAGTGTGGATGCCGAAGGTAAAGCTAAAATTCTCAGATTTCTCTCGCAATCTAAGTTAGTCTCTCCTATAAAGCGCGATCGCCAACTAGGTCGCCCCATCCTCGACGGTAACGGCGGTTATGCCGTAGACCGCGAAGGCGGCGTCCGCGTTATCGATTTAGGAGTCATGCTCGCGGGGGCCGACCTGGCAAATATGGATTTGCGCTGGACTGACTTGAGCGATGCTAACCTAGTGAGAGCAAATATCACCGGTTGCGACTTGGTTAAAGCTAACCTTTCCCGCACTATTTTATACGAAGCTAACCTCACCGGTGCGGATCTCAAGGGTACTAGATTGTTTTATGGTAGTGTCGAAAATGCTTCCCCCCGCAGTCGCACCAAAATCGGCAACTATGAGACTGGTGCTTATACTGGCGCGGTGGTTGAAAATGTTAATTTCACAAACGCCAGGCGCCTATCGGACGAACAACGCTATTACTGTTGCGCTTGGTGCGGCGAAAAAAGCAGAAAAACTATTCCCGGCGGTTGCGAAGGCATCCCTAATAAATTAGGTCGTTAATTGTAGCAATTCTTGAATCGATGAGGTTAGAGATGCGATCCCCCGCGCATCCCTTCCGGAGTTCCCCCCTTCATAAGGGGGGTTAGGGGGGATCGAAATTGCTAATTGCTTTCCCATTCCCCATTCCCCATTCCCTATTCCCCATTCCCCATGAAATATTCCTTAGTCATTCCTATTTATAACGAAGAAAATACCCTCCCAGAATTGTATCGCCGTCTCTGGGGAGTTATGGAGATTATGGATGGGGAAACAGAGGTAATTTTAGTTAACGATGGCAGTGGCGATCGCTCTCTTCAATTAATAAGAGAACTCCACCAAAAAGACCCCCGCATTTGTTACCTCAGTTTTGCCCGCAATTTCGGGCACCAAACCGCCGTTACTGCCGGTTTAAATTTCGCTCGCGGCGAAGCAATCATCGTCTTAGATGGAGATTTACAAGACCCACCAGAATTAATACCCGACTTAATCGAAAAATGGCGGCAAGGTTATCAGGTTGTTTACGCTCAAAGAATCCAAAGGCGACAAGAAACCTGGTTAAAACGTTTCACCGCTTTTGTCTTTTATCGCCTTCTCCGACGTCTTGCTAATGTCGATATTCCTCCAGATACGGGAGATTTTTGTTTGATGGATCGCTGCGTGGTAGATATTCTTAATAAAATGCCGGAACGCGATCGCTATATTCGCGGCCTTCGCGCTTGGATCGGTTTTCAACAAACGGCGATTAAATTTCAACGAGACCCCCGTTTTGCCGGTGAGGTAAAATACACTTTTGCTAAGTCTTTTGCTTTAGCGATCGATGGTTTGGTTTCTTTTTCTAAGGTGCCTTTACGTCTGGCAACTTACGTCGGATTATTTGCCGCTTGCGTGTCGATTTTTATGGCTGTTTTAGTGTTTTATTGGCGGATTTTTTATCCCAATTCTCCTTTAACTGGGATGGCAATTATTATGATGGCAATTTTCTTTTTAGGCGCGGTTCAATTAGTTAGTATTGGCATTTTAGGAGAATACATCGGACGCATTTACGAGGAGGTGAAGGGCAGACCTCTTTACACTTTGTCAGAAGTTGTTGGGTTTTCTGATAATATAGGAAAGGGTAAATCTTAAGAAACCCGGTTTTTT
>CAZSTZ010000236.1:0-4629 GCA_964609515.1 uncultured bacterium
TTTATTAGTATTTGAGCGTTTTAGATATAAAATTAACAATTTGTTACAAGTCTCCAGTTACTCTCCTTCCGGGTGCAATCTCTGAAATACTGGCTTCGGTGGCCGACTCTTGTCGTCTTACTAAGGCCGATCGCTATGGATTGATGGCCGCTCTTCTCGAAGAGTATCTCCCAGAAGAAGAACGTAGAGCGATCGATAGATTGTTGCGTTCTCTGCGAAAAGGCAGGATTCAAGTAGTTGATGAGTTATCTGCAGTCATGTAGAACTGGACATCCGAAAACTCGATCCAACTCATAGAACAAAGAACAAAAGCCTTTTTTATTCCTGGGATTTCCCAGGTTTTTTTCTTAATTCTTTTACACTAATTCCCGAACTACTGCCAATAAAGTTTTTACGCTGGCATTAGGTTCTAGAAAAGAAAACAAATGTTTGTACTTGAGCTTTCCTTCTCGATCTACCACAAACTGAGCGGGTAAAGGTGCCCCTAAAGCTTGACCTACTTCATAACCTCTAAATACATGACAGCTAGGATCGCTCAACAACGGCATTTTTAAATGTAAATCTTTAACTACTATTTGGCTTTGCCGTTCGTCGGTACTTGTCAGCAGCAATAGTTCTATTCCTCTTTTTTGAAATTCTTCGTAGTTTTTATTTAAAGCAATAATATGAGGAAAACAGAACGGGCAATATTGTTTTTCAGTAAAAATGCGAGTAAAACATAAGATTACCGGACTTACTCCTCGATAATCCGATAATTTGACTACTTTACCATTGGTAATATCTGGTAATTGAAAGTTGGGAATTTTTCGATTTAGACGAAAAGTGTTTGTAGCTGGAATTGGTAAAAAATTATCGAAAAAGCGCCGATTGAATAAACCGCTAAAGTCTGTGGATGTCAGCATTTTTTTCGCTTTGTTTAGAGGTTTTAACTGGGAGCATCCCATATTTGTAAAAAGACCAAAAAGTTAACGGGAGCATCCCATATTTGTAAAAAGACCAAAAAATCAACTATCTTTGTCAGTTGTTAGTGGTTAGTTGTTAATTGCTCAACTAACAACTGACAACTAACCACTAACAAAAATCATCTAATTCTTGGCTTTCTTCAAAATTGGGATGCATCCAAGTTAACTATCTTTGTCAGTTGTCAGTTGTTAGTTGTTAATTGCTCAACTAACACCAAGAAAAAACTAACAAAAAGCATCTAATTCTTGGCTTTCTTCTTGCATTGCAGCGTACCCTTTTAACTTGTTTTAAATTAAACTCCAACACTATGACTTATCTGTTTGAGTGCATAGTGTTGGAGTTGAATTTTTACCGAAATTACGATTTGTTTCGGTTATCTGGCCCGCTTTAATTAGACAGCGGCAAAGAATTCTTTGGACTTCACCGGATCGGGATTCATGGTTTTGTCCCCAGGCTTCCAGCCGGCAGGGCACACTTCATCGGGGTGGGCCTGGACGTACTGGATCGCTTGCAGGGTGCGCAAGGTTTCATCCACGTTGCGGCCAAAGGCCAGGTTGTTAATAGTTGCGTGTTGGATGATTCCTTCTTTGTCTATTATAAATAGACCTCGCAGAGCGATGCCTGCCTCTGGATCGAGGACGTTGTAGGCCGCGCTAATTTCTTTTTTGATGTCGGAAACTAAGGGATAGTTCAGATCCCCAACACCCCCTGACTTGCGATCTGTTTGAATCCATGCTAAGTGGGAGAATTCGCTGTCCACTGAAACTCCTAATACTTCGGTGTTGAGGGACTCAAATTCTTTATAGCGATCGCTAAAGGCCGTAATTTCTGTGGGGCACACAAAGGTAAAATCTAAGGGGTAGAAGAATACGACCACATATTTGCCCCGATAATTGGACAGTTTGACGGTCTCGAATTCTTGATCTACTACGGCTGTTGCCGTGAAATCGGGAGCGGATAAACCAACTCTGAGAGTTTCTTCTGCCATAATCTTCTTTTCCTCCACTACTGGGTTAAGGTATCTGATTTTACGATTTGTTAAAAATATATCATACTCGTAATGATTACAACTACTTAACAAACAAAATTTGAGGATGGCCTAGATATGGCCCAAGCTTGTTTGAAGATTTGGCCAGTTATGAGTCTGCCAAGAAACCCGGTTTTTTGAAAAAACCGGGTTTCTGAAGGGCGTCCGTCGCTTATTGCTAACTCAACCCCGGTTGCTGGAACTCATAGACATCGCGAATGACCTCAACCCAACTCTCGGTCAAAGATTCCCGAATGCGATCGCCTTTTTCCTGAGTGGCCACCGTAGCATCCCCCAACACCCCGCTGCGAGTCAACTCTTTTGTCAACCAAGCAAAAGGTAACTTACCCTCCATACTCAACATACTATTTTCTGGCAACCCCCGGGGATACTCTTTAACTGCCTTTTCCATTCTCACGGTCTCTGGCAGAATTGAAAGCATCACGCTAGTTTCGGCATCCCCGGCATGAATGCCCAATTCCAACTCTTGGGGGGTTAGCAACTCGGGGGCAACATTAGGTACCCGCCAGACAAAAAACGGGAACATCAATAAATCCTCATATTTCTGGTGAAGGTCTCGCGCCACAATTTCCATAATTTGCGGTTGTCCTCCGTGACCGTTCAACAATACTAACTTGCGAAAACCAGCCCGATAGATACTCTCTGCCATTTCCGTCAATATCGATATTAAAGTCTGTGCGGTTAGAGTGACGGTACCTGGAAAGTGCCAATGTTCGTTAGACTTACCATAACAAAGGGTAGGCAAAGCATAAGCGGGTATGCGGCGGTCTAGTTTTGCCAGGGCATCTCCGGTAACTGCGGTGACGATCGCTGCATCTACAATTAAAGGCAAATGGGGGCCGTGTTGTTCGATCGCTCCTATAGGTTGAATAATGACGACGTTTTCTTTATTAGACATTTCCTGGATTTCCGTCCAGGTGAGATAGGGAAAAAATCTTTCTGGTGGGATAAAATTGTGCATTAGATTGTCAATTTTTAATTGCTAATTGTCAATTGTTGTTGCTCGAAATATCCTCTCATTTTACCAGGATTTAATAACCCATAAGGATCTACCTTTTTCTTAAATTCAACTTGTTCGATATCGATGATTTTCATGCCTCCATCTTCTAAGATATAAGTATGAGGATTAAAAATAACCGCCCCCCGTTCTTCGTGGTAGCGAATAATCTCGTTTATCCGTTCTTCGCTGCGATAGCGGACTATTTGCAAAGCTGCTGGAACCGCTTTTCCGTGACTTTTTACAAATTCTAAATGCATCATCATTTCCTCGTCAAAATGACGATATAAATGTTCCAACAATTCCAGTTTTGGGTCGTTGGGAAACAAGGTTTGTAAATAGGTTAAAGATTGGTCGGCGCTGCGGGCGTGTAATGTGGTATGATTCCAGGTAAATTCATAAAGCGCTACTCCTTTATTAGCATCTTCAGCGCTTTTTTGATAGCTAATCTCCCCGCCATATTGTTTTACCAATTCTTGAAAAGGTTCTAGAGAAGTTTCGGACACCATTAATAAAGCGCTGTGTTTTCCTTCTGGAATGTAACTGCGAAGGGCGGCAAAATATTGAGGTATGGGCCAGGCGCAAATACAGATTGATTTTTTGATAATACCATCGGCATTTGCCAATTCTTGACCGAATTTGGCGGCGGTCATAAAGTCATTAAAATTGACGATTAATTCCGACCAAGGATAGACCGGACCTAGAGGTATTTCTAATTGGGTAATAATGCCGTTAGTGCCGTAGGCGTGATTGACTTTTTGTACGTCATCGCCGCGTAATTCTATTACTTGGGGTTCGTCTTCCATAGTTACGACTCGGAGGGCGTGGAGGTTGCCGCGATCGCGCAATTGTCCGTAAATAATCGAACCAATTCCGACGCTACCCCCACCAATAAATCCGCCAATAGTTGCAGTTCGATAAGTAGAAGGAAACATTCTTAATTCCCAGCCAATTTCTCGCGCTTCTTTATCGAAAGCTGACATTTTTACCCCCGGTTCGACGCAGGCCAAACCAGGTTTTATCCAGGGAATTTTATTCATTTTAGTAGTATCGAGAATGACACCGCCGTTTAAAGGAATGCATTGTCCGTAGTTGCCAGTTCCCGCCCCGCGAACTGTTAAAGGTGTTTTATATTTGACGCAAGTTTTAGCAATTTTTAAAACTTCTGCTTCGGTGGTAGGGCGTACTACTAAATTACCTCGTTTGTCTTCTAATAAGGGTTGTAAAACCGGGCTAAAATGATAGTAATCTAGGGATAATTTAGTTAGTCGTTCGGCATCTTTGATAATTTCTATGTCGGCTAATTCTGAGGAAATAGCTTCCCAATTGATTTGTTGATTTATTGTTGAAGTCATTTTTGAAGAACACCAATAATTTAATGCTAATTGCTAATGGCTAATTGCTAATCGCAAGTTACAAAAACGGCGAACAATCCGAAATTATCGGATTTTCTGGGAATTTGTGGTGGATTCAAACATAAGCCACACAAGAATTTTAGATTTTTTCAGCAAGCCCTAGTTAAAGGGCATCTCAGAAACCCGGTTTTTTTGAAAAACCGGGTTTCTAGGCATCCCCGTTCTACCTACGAATAAAATGAGCCCAGACGTTACCATCGGGACCG
>CAZSTZ010000236.1:4729-7244 GCA_964609515.1 uncultured bacterium
CCGTAAGCGCGAATTAATGCCGATAAAACGCTGTGGTCTGTTTGGGAACCCTGACCGTAATTGCGGAAACACCACTCCAATAACTCGTCTTCCAACTGACCGCCCCAGCGCGATCGCTCCCCATAATAATACATAATCATCGCAATGCTAGTCACGTTGCAAGTTGACCAATAAAAGCGGGGGTTGTCTAATTGAGAAAAATAGGGAACGCTTAACTCCACCACATCGGGAATAGGATCGAAAACTTGACCGCCTCGCTGGAAGAGAACATCCGCCGCCCGCAGATAACCCGTATTGCCAAAACCGGGGAACTCCTCGCTCATGGATACCTTAACGTGACTGCCTTCGATCGCGTAACTGGTAACTCCATAAACCCGACCCAAGGGCAAGCGAACCTTTTGAGAATCGCTCAACTCCCAATCGTTAACGGGTTCTTTTTTCAAAAAGGTACTTTCGCGAATGGTAGCTGTTATCGCATTGGGATTGTAAAGAATCTCTTTATCAAACTTCTTAATTTTAACGTGAAGCCAGTAAACATAGCCGACGTTACCCAAACCGGGAATAGACTCGGCGAGAGTCACCCGAAAATGACCCCGAGTGCAAGCATAACCGGTAATGTTATAATTTTCTCCCAACAGGAGTTCCACTTTTTCATTATCTGAAAGGGTCGAAGAATCGTCCGGTCTGGCTTTAATAAAAGTTTTCTGAACCACCAACATCTTAGCGCTGATATTGGTATCGGGAACCTCGGCGAAATCGAAAATTAAAGGTTTAGAGCCCTTGCTGATTTCTACATGGGGTTCGTAAAAATAGCCAAAATTACCAAAAGGAGCGATCGCCTCATCTAACAATACCTTAAGATGGGCGCCAACCAAACCATACTTCCGCGTCTTAACAGTCGTACCCGCAGCCACCATAAACTTTTGTTGTTCGTTAAGAGTTCTGCTATCCGCCGGCGACACTTTAAACAAAGTCTCCTTAAGCACTTTCAGCGTCAAATCTTCTCCGGGCATCAAGTCGTCGGTGGTGACGTTGATATTAATTACCTTGCTCTCGACGGTATTGCCTTTACTATCCGTTACTTTTAAGCGCAACCAGCGAGGGCCGGTCAGATAAAAACCATTAGTTAAATTCGCCTCCCAAGTACCGGCAGCGCGTTCGACCTCCAGAACCAAAGGATACTTATCCTCAGCTATCAAAGTAACGTTGCTGCCGCTAGCGGGATTAAACCTGCCCCGAAGAACTACCGGTTGCCTTACTAGAATCTCTTCGGGTCCTTCATAAATTAACTCGCTAACAGTAGTTAAAGATTGACTGTTAGCGAGCAGTTGCACGAAATCGGGATACATATAACCCCGGTTGCCAAAAGAAGGCAAATTTTCCGTGAGAGTAACTTTGAGGTGGCGGTCTTCGTAGGCGTAGCTAGATACTCCATAGATCTTGCTCGTCGGCAAAATTACCTTTTCTTCCGGTTTCAGGAAAGCTTCATCTATGGGCATCTTTTTCAAAACCGTGTTATTGAGGATGCGCAGAGCGGTGGTTGGTAGATTGAATTTGACCATCTGTCCGCGATCGACAATTTCAACTTGTGCCGAAGGAACGTAACCGCTATCGCCAAATCCTAAAATAGGCTCGCTGAGGGAAACTCGGGAGCGATCGCTTATTGATGCATAACCGCGAATTTGGTAAGTTTCCCCTGCGCCTAACTCCGCTTGTTCGTCCGGGCGCTGCAAGAGATTATCTTGCGGTTGGAGAGTAATATTAGTTTTTTCTTTCACCCACAAAAGTTGAGTACCAGGGGGCGTTGGCGGTAAGTCCGCAGAATTAAAGTAGAGAATTTTTGCCCCTTTGGTCAATTGTACTTGTTGGCTGTGGAAATAGCCATACTTGCCGATAGGTGCAATGACATCCCCTAGCTCCACTTGGATAAAATCATCTATAATAGCATAATTGTTAACTCTATAAATCTTTCCTTTGGGCACTAAGACCTTTTCTTCCGCAGTCAAATTATCGGGAGCGATCGCCTTTTCTTGAAACAAAGTATCTGCCAGGGCCGTTAAAATTAACGAGGGCTGAGTTGTACCCGCTGCGGTGCTAACTTGAAAATTAATTATCTCTCGTTCCAAGATTCTACCCTTGGCATCCGTCGCCGACAGTAGGAACCAGCGAGAATTGCCCGCCGTATTAAAACCTCCATTGAGGATAACGTGCCAAAGTCCCCTCTGGGGGTTGTGGGTAACGCCCAAAGGATATTTACCTTCCGCCACTAAAGAAACGGTTTTAACTTGTTCGGGGTCGTAGCTGCCCGAGATAGTTGTCGGTTGCAGTAGCAAAAATTCTCTGGGACCGAAATAGGTAACGAGTTTGGTTGTCATAGTTTGGGAATGGGGAATTGGGAATGGGGAATTGGGAATGGGGAATTGGGAATGGGTTAACTGTCCATTTTTAGTCCGCAATGGCGCACTTTTTCCAGCAGCCTTGATAGGGGATGTCCAATTTTTGTGCAATTTTATGG
>CAZSTZ010000236.1:7344-10811 GCA_964609515.1 uncultured bacterium
GCACTTTTTCCAGCAGCCTTGATAGGGGATGTCCAATTTTTGTGCAATTTTATGGGTTGCACTTTTTCCAGCAGCCTTGATAGGGGATGTCCAAATTTTGTGCAATTTTATGGGTTGCACTTTTTTTTCAAAAACCCGGTTTCTGGCGGACGACTTAGCCTTGAATAAAAGAAGGTATTGTCCAAAAAAAACCAAGAAACCCGGTTTTTTAGAAAAAACCGGGTTTCTGAGTTTAGCCTATGGCGGCCAAAATGTCCTTAGCGTGGCTGTCGGTTTTCACCTTCTCATCTACATAACTGATGGCACCTTCGCCGTTAATGATGTAGGTGACGCGCTTGGAATAACCGCCACCCTCGACATCGTAAGCTTTGGTAATCGAACCATCCGTGTCTGCTAGAAGTTGGAAGGGCAGGCCATATTTTTCGGTAAAGGCTTTGTGGGATGCTTCGTCGTCCATGCTGACTCCCAAGACTACTATTTCTTTGCCTTGATATTCCGCGTAGTTGTCCCGGAAGCTTTGGGCCTCCTTGGTGCAACCGGGGGTGTCATCTTTGGGGTAGAAGTACATCACTACGGTTTTACCCGCAAAGTCCGATAAAGACACTGTTTCGCCGTTGGTGTTTTTGGTTGTGAAGTTGGGGGCTTTTGTGCCTACAGGTAAGACCATTGTTTCTGTTTCCTCTTTTTTGACGAGTTTTACTTTTGTTTCTTAGGTTATTTTAAGTTTATTGGGCTTCTTACCAATCTATCTAAAGTCTAAATTTAAAAATCTAAATTACAGATGAGTGCGTCCCAACAGGTTAAATCCATTCAATATCCCCAAGTTACCGTAGAACGGGCAGAACGAGCCCTGCGTTGTTCCCCCTTTAAGCTAGAGCTAATGGCGACTATGGCCAACAAAAGCGTCGAACTGGGGGCGATCGCCTCTCAACATGGCCTCCAAAATGGCTACACGCGATCGCCCCTTTCAGAATTGGCCGCCGAAAATTATTTGCTCTGGTTAATTCAAGTTGGCCTCTTGCGACGA
Source organism: uncultured bacterium (assembly GCA_964609515.1). GTDB lineage: Bacteria > Cyanobacteriota > Cyanobacteriia > Cyanobacteriales > Microcoleaceae > CALKCV01. The sequence goes on from CAZSTZ010000236.1 coordinate 8,372, forward strand.
GAAGTTGACGGACAAGGAATTACCGATAGCTTTCGCCTCACTCCTTTGGGCCACCAATTAATAGAAAAGTGGCAAACACGAGGAGGGTGGCCAAAGGCGAGTTTAGGCGATCGCTTTTTTCATTTCATTAACCGTTGGTTCCGCCTACCCTTTTAATATGTTCGTAGTAATCGCGAAGAGCGATTTCTACCAATTCCCCACCCCCAATTTAATATGTTCGTAGTAATCGCGAAGAGCGATTTCTACCCATTCCCAATTCCCCATTCCCAATTCCCCATTCCCCAAATTTATGATGAAAGCAATAATGGTTGTGGGAACTACTTCCCATGCAGGAAAATCATTAATTACCAGTGCAATTTGCCGAATTTTGGCGCGAAAAGGTGTGCGAGTCGCTCCTTTTAAAGGTCAAAATATGGCATTAAATTCTTATGTCACTGCTAACGGAGGAGAAATAGGTTACGCCCAAGCAGTGCAAGCTTGGGCGGCGGGAATTTCTCCTTCGATAGAAATGAACCCTATTTTATTAAAGCCCCAAGGAGATATGACTTCTCAAGTTATTCTTAAAGGGCGACCTGCGGGAGTAGTAAAAGCGGCGGAATATTACGAACAATTTTTCGATATCGGTTGGCAAACTATTCAAGAATGTTTGGCAATTTTAGGGGCTGAATTTGATGTAATTGTTGGCGAAGGTGCGGGAAGTCCGGCGGAGATTAATCTCAAACATCGAGATTTAACTAATATGCGGGTAGCCAAACATTTAAACGCCGATACTTTGCTGGTCGTAGATATCGATCGCGGCGGTGCTTTTGCTCATGTAGTCGGTACTTTGGAATTATTAGAACCCGATGAAAGAGCTTTAATTAAAGGAGTAGTTATTAATAAATTTAGAGGGCAAAAATCTCTTTTAGAACCGGGGATTAAATGGTTGGAAGAAAGAACCGGCATTCCAGTATTAGGAGTAATTCCCTGGATGGATGAAGTTTTCCCCGCCGAAGATTCTGTTAGTTTATTAGAGCGTCGTTCCCGTCAGGAAAAAACCGACTTAAATATTACTGTTATTAGACTGCCGAGAATTTCTAATTTTACAGATTTTGACCCCTTAGATGCCGAACAAACTGTTACTGTTAAATATCTACCAATAGGAGAAAAATTAGGCTATCCAGATGCGGTAATTATTCCCGGTTCTAAAACTACTATTAGCGATTTATTGGCAATCAAAAAAAGCGGCATGAATGAGGAAATAAAAAAATATTTAGAAGCTGGGGGAACGGTAATGGGAATTTGCGGCGGTTTTCAAATGTTGGGTCAAGTTTTAGTCGATATAGATGGCATAGAAGGTCAGCCGGGAAAATATGAAGGATTGGGATTGTTACCGATTAAAACTTTTCTCAGTCCTAAAAAGATTACTCGCCAGCGACAGGTAACAGCTAATTATCCTTTGCCAGGTTTGCCAGTTCATGGTTATGAAATTCATCACGGCAGAACCCAATTGTTAGAGAATAATGAGGATATTATGCCTTTGTTTGATGACTCTGCTTTGGGTATTGTTAATACCAGTAAATCGGTTTTAGGTAATTATTTACACGGTCTTTTTGATAACGGTCCGTGGCGGCGTTCTTGGTTGAATTTTTTGAGGAAAAAACGCGGTTTAGATGTTTTGCCGACGGGTATTTCTGATTATCGAGAACAGCGAGAAGCGATTTTAAATTCCGTGACGGATTGCGTGGCAGAACATTTAGATTTAGAACGGTTAATGGGGAATTAATTTGGAGGTCAGAGGTCAGAGGTCAGAGGTCAGAGGTTTTTGAGGTTTGAGGTAAGCGGGAGGTAGCTATAGCAATCCTAAACAGTAAAGTAGGGTGCGCACTGCGCACCTTACCATTAAACCAGTAAAGTAGGGTGCGCAGCGCGCACCTTACCATTAAACCAGCTAGTAGTAGGGTGCGCAGTGCGCACCTTAAAAAACTAATTTAAAATCTACCGATTATTCTGGATATAATAAGATAATGGATGCACTAATAGACCGCCAAAAAGTTGTCGCAGCTATAGAGAAACTGCCACCAGATGCTTTGATGGAACTGTCGCATTTTATCGAGTATTTGCAATGCAAAACTGCTGGCTCGCCAGAACCAACGGAAGAAAAATCATCCTCTGGTTCGGGTTTTTTGGAGGCGATCGCTGGTTTGGGGGCAAGCCGCGAGGGGGATATTTCTGAAAGAGATGAAGAAATTTTAGCTGTGGAAATTGACCCAATTTATGGTGGGAATAAATCCTAATATAGGCGCGATTTCTAATAAATAAAAAACCTTATAACATTCCCCATTCCCTATTCCCTATTCCCTATTCCCTATTCCCAAAAATATGAAAATTAAATTTTTACCCGACAATATTACCGTTGAAGCGAAGGCCGGAGAGCCTTTATTAGAAGTTGCCCATCGGG
>CAZSTZ010000237.1:0-2012 GCA_964609515.1 uncultured bacterium
AAATTTTTGTATTTAATAGTAACAACTGGATTGCTTTATTTGATGGTTTTTCTACCTATAGCAAACAGAAAAATTTTCATTACAGAAGCATCAGCACAAACCCCTACTCAGCCTACTGAAGATAACAACAATAACCGGGAAAGTCCCTCCGAAAATCCTCGGGCGGCAGAAGCACAAAAGCTCTACGAAACAGGAATAGAACAAGTACAAAACGGTCAATTAACAGAAGCATTGGCAACATTTAAAGAGGGGTTAATTATCAGTCAAGAAATCGAAGATTTTCCCGGCATGGGCCGCGCCCTAGTTGCAATGGCTGAAATTTACAATACTCAAGAAAAATATCCCCTAGCTTTAAAAGCTTATCAACAGGCTTTAGCAATTTATCAAAAAGAAAGCGATGTTGCATCCGCAACCCTGCGCGAACGCCCCAACACGGCATTAACTCTTAGCAATATTGCCTTAACTTATTCCTACCTGGGTCAATACCAGCAAGCTATAGATTATTATCAGCAAGCGGTGGCCGTGGAAAAAGAAATCGATAACCCTATAGCTGTTGGTAAAACCCTCAATAAAATAGGCACCATTTATCGATATTTACAGCAGCATTCCCAAGCCCTAAGTTTTTATCAGCAAGCCATGGATATTTTTCAAGAAAATAACGAAAGAATTTCTGTAGCAGCAACCCTCAATAACATTGGCATTAATTATCAGCTAGATGCTAATTATTCTGAGGCATTAAAGTACCACCAAGAAGCTCTGGCTATTTATCGAGAATTAGGAAATATCCAAGGAGAAGCGGTTAGCCGTCACAATATTGGCATCATCGATCGCGACTCGGAAAAATATTCCCAATCTCTAAACTTTCTCAGCGAAGCTTTAGCCCTAGAAAAACTAATTGGCAACCGCCAAGGGGAAAGCATAACTCTTGCCCAAATAGCTAAGTGGTTAGAAAAACAGAAGCGACCGAAATTAGCCATAATTTTCTACAAACAATCCTTAAATGTTAACGATGCTTTTCGCCAAGAATCAAAATCTTTGCCCATAGAAGAAAGGCAGTCCTACATCGATAACGTTCAGCAAATCTACCGTTCTTTAGCTAAGTTATTGTTGGACGACCAAAGAGTTAATGAAGCCCAACAAATAGCAGATTTGCTGAAAGTAGAAGAAATTAACAGCTACATGGGTAGCGTAGCAGTTGATAATCTCAGATTTCGGGAAATAAAACTGCTAGAACCAGAACAAACTTTCTGGAAAAAATACGCTAATTTGGTAGATGAAGCAGTTCAGAGCCTAGGTAATAGTGAAGTACCAGAAAAGGAAGCCAATTTAACAGCAGTTTACCAGGAAATCGAACAATTTTTTAATAGCGTAGAAGTTGCATATCTTGAATTGTTGGTGGATGCCAACTTGAAAATGCAACTGGAAAGTTTCGACCACATAGATGCGTTGCAGTCACAACTGAAGCGGCAGAGAAATCAAGATGCCGCGATCTTATATCCCTTGATATTAGAAGACAGAATCGAAGTAATTTTAATTACAGCTAACGCACCTCCCACTCGTCACAGCGTAGAGATAACGAAGGAGGAGGTTAGCGAGGAAATTAAAGAATTTCGTAAAGCTTTAACTAACAGGGGCAGGGCGGAACTTTTCCGCAGGCTGAAAAAGGGTAGCAACTCTGATAATCAAGTCACAGACCTAGCTTTAAAGTTCTACGAATTGTTGATTAAACCCATAGAAAATGAATTAAAAAACGCCAACGCCCAAACCATAATTTACGCCCCAGATGGCGAACTGCGCTATCTCCCTTTGGGGGCTTTATACGACGGGGAACAATGGCTGTTGCAGCGGTTTAAAATTAACAATATTACTGTTGCTAGCATGATGACTTTCGAGGAAAACAGGAAATACGAACCAACCATTTTAGCTGGTGGTTTAACTACGGGAAGTTTCGATTTCGAGCAAGGCGGTAAGACATTTGCTTTCGATTATTTAGACTTTGCCGATGCAGAATT
>CAZSTZ010000237.1:2112-4154 GCA_964609515.1 uncultured bacterium
ATGGAGCATTTCTACAACGAATTGAGGGATGGGAAAACTAAAATAGAAGCTTTGCGGCAAGCGCAAAATTCTTTAGTTAACAGCGAATTTGAGCATCCTTATTATTGGGCTCCTTTCATTTTGATTGGCAATGGATTTTAATAGACTTCGCCGCAGTTGTAGGCAAGAGGCAAAAGGCAAAAGGCAAAAGTAGGGATTTTTTGAGGAAAAATAGGCACAAAAAAATTTTTATTTGACTTTTGCAAGAGGTCTAATATCAATTAACAATTGGGGAATGGGAAATTCCTCATTCCCCATTCCCTATTCCCTATTCCCTATTCCCCACAGACAAACATAACTGCCGAAAACGATCGCCCCTTTCCTCAAAATTGGCATATTGGTCGAAACTGGCACAGGCGGGGGATAATAATACTACTTTCGCCCCGCACTCTTTCGCTAACTCGACACTGCGAGGCACTGCCTTTTCCATGGTTTCTACGATTTCAAAGCGATCGCAACCTTCCTCCCGCAGTCGTTTGGCGAAGGCATCGGCGGCATCGCCAATTAATAACACCGCCGCCGCCTTCTCTTTAATTTTCCTCATCCACGGGCGATCTTCTCCCGCCTTGGCATCCCCGCCAGCGATTAAAATTGCCGGGGCGGGTACCGCCGTCAAACCAACTTCGGCGGCATCGTAGTTAGTAGCTTTACTATCGTTAATAAAATCGATGCCCTCCCAAGTACAGATATATTCCAAGCGGTGGGGCACTCCAGGAAAGTTAGCAACGGCGCGGGCGATCGCTTCATTTTCTATCCCCGCCAACTTCGCCGCCCCCACGGACATCAATAAATTCTGTTGGTTGTGGTTTCCCAACATTCGCAGAGAGTCCGCCGCTACTACTTTTTCTCCCAAAGCAATTACCCAACCGTCTTCTATATAAATTCCCCGGTGGGGCTCGCTGATTAAATTCGCCTTACCCGTAACGCTAGTCCAACAAGCATCGGGCCAGCGCTGGGGTGCCTTTTCTCGCAAATAAGGATCGTCGCCGTTGAAGATTTGCAGTTGCGATCGCTCCAATAACCGCGCTTTAATCTCGAAATAGTTCTCGATGGTATAATGACGGCTGAGATGATCCGGAGTAAAAGTCGTCCAGATACCGATACGAGGGGCGACGGACTCAGAAGCTTCGATTTGATAGCTGCTCAATTCCGCAATTACCCAATCTGGCGCAGTTTCTCCCAGGGCGAGCTCGCAGGCAGCATTACCGATATTACCGCAGGCGGGGGCATCGAAACCCGCCGCTTGAAAAATCGCTGCAGTTAAAGCGGTGGTAGTGGTTTTACCGTTAGTGCCGGTGATAGCAACCCAAGGCCGGGAGTTGAGATGTCGCCAGGCCAGTTCCATCTCGCCGATAGTTTCGATACCTTTACTCCTGGCATCGACTAATGGGGGTAAGTCCCAGGGAACTCCGGGACTGACTACCACTAAATTTAAAGATAGTTCGGGAGTAAAGGACTCTCCCAGTTTGACGGTTATACCTTCGGCGGCGAGTTCTTGTTGTTTTTGTTGGAGGGGTGGGGAGGAGTTGCGATCGCTCATCTCCACTTCCCAACCCTGACGTTTTAACAGGCGGGCGGCAGAATTGCCGGATTTTCCTAAACCGATAATATGTGCTTTTTTTGACATCTTCTTAGCAACGGATTTTGTAACGGATTTAACGGATGGGTTGTTGGTGGGGCAATTAATAGCTATAGCAATTTTTGAATCAATGAGGTAAAGCTGGATCGATCCCCCCCCGCCCCCCTTAAAAAGGGGGGAGCCAGAGGAAGAAATTTTAGTTTTACGGATTTAACGGATGGGTTGTTGGTGGGGCATCTTGTTGAGCTTCCGAAGGTCATATAATGACTCTTTGAAGTTCGTTGATGAGCTTCCGAAGGTCATATAATGACTCTTTGAAGTTCGTTGATGAGCTTCCGAAGGTCATATAATGACTCTTTGAAGTTCGTCGATGAGCTTCCGAAGGTCATATAATGACTCTTTGAAGTTCGTCGATGAGCTTCCG
>CAZSTZ010000237.1:4254-10751 GCA_964609515.1 uncultured bacterium
GATGAGCTTCCGAAGGTCATATAATGACTCTTTGAAGTTCGTCGATGAGCTTCCGAAGGTCATATAGTGACTTTTTGAAGTTCGTCGATGAGCTTCCGAAGGTCATCGGCGGGCTTCGGAGATTCATCACAGACACACTAACAACTAACTACTTTTAACGATTTCCCCAAAATCGGCCAACACGCGGGCGTGGTTGCGCAATAACCCCAAAAGATTCAATCGATTTTCCTTAATTTTTGGATTTTTATCCATTACTAAAACGCTTTCGGGACCGTCGAAGAAATTGCTCACCGTGGGGGCGATTTTTGCTAAAGCATCTACCAACTGTTGATAATTTCTCGTTTCTCGAGCTGCTTTTGTTTGGGGGACTAACTCGACTAAAGCATTATAAAAATCTTCCTCGCAGGACTTTTCAAATAATGCCGGGTTGACAACTTTTTCCGGTTCCAACTGTTCTTTATCTAAATCTCCTTGGGCGGCCAAACGAGCAGAACGGTTGACCGTTTCGTAGATTTTATCTAACATTCCGTTTTGGCGAATAGTTTGGAGGAAATTAGCCCGATCGCCCACGTCTAATAAATCCTTTAAAGCTCGTTCGGTATATTCGCGATCGTTATCTCCCAAAACCGCATTTACCAAATCGTAATCGATGGCTTTTTCTTCTTGTAATAAACTCCTAATCCTCTGGAGGAAAAAGTCGTAAAGTTGCGACAACAATTCCCCCGAAGTGTCGGGATAGTTTTTAATAAAATCTGCCGCCACTTCGGCTAAAAGCTGATGTAAATTCAACCCCAAATTAGCCGACCAAGTAATATTAATTACCGCATTTGCCGCCCGCCGCAAAGCAAAAGGATCTGAAGAACCGGTCGGCAACATTCCCAAACCAAAAATACTAACTAAAGTATCGATTTTGTCTGCCAAACTGACCGTTCTACCTGCCGCAGTTTCCGGCAAAATGTCGTCGGCACCGCGAGGTAAATAATGTTCAAAAATAGCCGTCGCCACTGCTTCTGGTTCGCCGCCGGCCCGGGCGTATTTTTCTCCCATAATTCCTTGCAATTCGGGAAATTCATAGACCATTTGACTTACTAAATCTGCTTTGCAAAGCAAGGCCGCCCTTTGGCTGTTTTCTTTTTCTTCTGAGTTTAATTGCAGTTGTTCCGAGATTAAATTAGCGACTTTAACGATGCGGTCAACTTTGGTTCGCATCGAGCCTAATTTTGCTTGAAAAGTGACTTTTTCTAATTGGGGCAAGTAGCTTTCTAAAGATTGAGCTAAATCTGCTTTATAGAAAAATTGACCGTCTGCCAGTCTCGCCCGAATTACTCGTTGGTTGCCTTTGGCGATAATGTCAGATTTGGCGGGGTCGCCGTTGGCAATGGTGATAAAATGGGGTAAGAGTTCTTTTTGTTTGCTGCCTTTTTGGTTCGGTTTTAATACTGGAAAATAACGTTGATGAGTTACCATTACCGTCGTCGTTACTTCCGCCGGCAAAATTAAAAATTCGTCGTCGAATTTCCCCGCCACAGCGGTCGGCCATTCGACTAAGTTGGTGACTTCTTCTAATAGGTCTTGGTCTATTTCTGCTATTCCTTTTAATTGTTCGGCGACGGCGGTCACTTGTTCTTGGATTTTGGTTTTTCGCTGTTGGGAATCTACTTCTATATAGGCTTTTTTGAGGGTGTCGGCGTAGTCCGTCGCTTGGTTAATTGATATGGGTTGTGGGTGGAGGACTCGATGACCTTGGGAGAGGCGATCGCTTGTTATAGTTTCCCCACCGTTGACGAGATTTATCGGCAATACGGCATCGTCTAAGAGTGCCACTAACCACCGAATGGGGCGCGGAAATTTGATGTCGCCATCTGCCCAACGCATGAATCTTTTGCCTTCGAGTTTGTTTATCCACTGGGGCACTAACTCTTTTAAGATCTCGGCGGTGGGTTGGCCGACTGTTTTTTTGAGGACGAATACGAAGTCCCCTTTTTCCGTGGGCCTAACTTCTAAATCTTCGAGGGCCACTTCTTGTTTTTTGGCAAAACCCTGGGCCGCTTTGGTAGGTTGGCCGTCTTTGAAGGCCGCTTTGGCGGGGGGGCCTTTGATTTCTTCTTCGCGGTCTGGTTGTTTGGGGGGGAGGCCGGCGATCGCTACTGCCAGGCGGCGGGGGGTGGCATAGACGTTAATTGAGTCGTTGGTCAAGTATTGTTCTTCGAGGGTGGCCGGGATTAGTTGTTGCCATTGGGCGATCGCCTCCCTGACGAAGGTTGCCGGTAGTTCTTCGGTACCTACTTCTAATAAAAATGTGGGCATTTTGAGATTTTTGGACTTTAGATTAATTGCTTCAATTTTCCTAGTGTACTATTTTGCCGTCCATCCTTTCCCCAACTGCTAATCTCATACTCGCAGTCATGCTGAAGGAAAAAAATGCTTTTTTTGAGTATGGGTAGAACTAAAAGAGCTACATTAGTAATATTTGAAACGAAGGAGAAATTTAGACGATGAACTTATCCTTAAGACCAGAACTAGAACGCTTTATTAATTCTGCGGTGAAACTGGGCCGATATTCTTCTGCCGAGGAAGTGGTTAGCGCGGCATTACAATTACTTCAAGAACGGGAGATGGAACGAACGGCGCGACTGGAAGATTTAAGAAAAGAAATAGCGGTGGGTATTGCGGATAGCGATCGCGGCGATGTCTTTGATGGAGAAGAAGTAATAAGAGAATTGCGCGAAGAAATTAGACAAGCGCGAGAGGAGGAATAATGAGTAAGTATATTTTGAGCGCGACTGCTAGGCAGGATTTAAGGGAGATTAAAAATTATATAGCAGAGTATAGCTTGGATGCTGCTAGCCGTTTTCTTGATGCTTTTGAGGAAAAATGCCATCGGTGGGCAAATTTTCCAGAAATGGGACGTTCTCGTGAAGAATTAGCGCCTAACTTGCGCAGTTTACCTGTGGATAAATACGTTATTTTCTACCGTCCCACAAAAAACGGCATTCGAGTCGAAAGGTTGCTGAGTGGCTATAGAGATTTTGAGACTCTGTTTTCTGATAACGGTCAAAATTGAAAAGTCCTCATCTCATACTTATAGTCATACTATTTGAGGAGGTGCGATGACAACTCGGACTCGACCGAGTTTAAGGAAAATTAAGAAACCCGCCAAAAAAGTCTTAAGAAACCGGGTTTTTGCGAAAAACCCGGTTTCTGGACCCGCCAAACTTTCTCATCGAGGAAACCCAACTTAAATTCATAAATGACTATGACAGCAGCTATTGGTGAAATTATCCAAAATGGGATTCTATTTGACATGAAAAATTGGGGTGACGAACTTTCAAATGTTGGTAATTTACCGACAATAATAGACCGCTTGTTTTTAATGATGGAAGAACGCAAGGTCGATTATCTTCTCGTCGGTGGAGTGGCGTTACTAAGTTATATAGAAGGTCGTAACACTCAGGACATCGATTTAATTATCGCTAAAAACGACTTGGAAAATTTACCAGAGATTTTAATTGCCGAAGAAAATAAGGACTTTGTTTTCGCTCAATTTGAAACGAGTTGATTTGCTTTTAAGGCAAAATCTCTTGTTTGATACCGTTATTAAAAATTGTGTTGCCGAAAGAGAATTTGGCGATCGCCTGGTTAAATGCGTTACGGTGGAAGGATTGATTTTACTGAAGCTGTACGCTTTACCGTCACTTTACCGACAAGGGCAATTTTCGCGAGTCAGTATTTATGAGAACGACATTCTCCTTTTAATGCTTAACTACACGGTGGATATCGAGAAGATTTTGCAAACCCTCGCTTCTCATCTTCTACCTACAGATTTAGAAGAGGTTAAAAATGTAATGGCGGATATTCAGGGGCGGATTAAACGTTTTCAACAGCAAAAGCAGAATTTGGATAATTGAGGGTAAGGGAGGAAAAAAAGCCCCAACTCGTTCTCCCATAAAAAACCTCCACCTGTCATTGCGAGGCGGCGGAAAGAGTATTAAGAAACCGGGTTTTGCCGCAATTACCCGGTTTCAGGGCTCGCCAACAACCTCCCCGTTACCAAAAAGCAACGGTATGGATCGATTTTTGAGTGGTAGAAAAGACCATACAAACATTAGGAGTGAGATTGGGTGCCGGTGCCATATTTCGCCTTGTTTTTTGGCCAAGCCCCGGGCCCCTTTGGCGGGGGGGCCTTTTTTCATTACCTGGCAAATTAACAATTAGCAATTAGCAAAAAGCGGTAGGTTTTTGGTTACGTTTTTAGTAACTTATCTGTGTTTTTACAGATAAAATTTGAGCGATCGCTAGGTTGATTTAATTTTAATCTTCTGTGTTTTTACAGATTTTTTGGAGATAACTAATCAGGTTAATCGAACGTTAAAATTCTGTGTTTTTACAGAACATTTTTGGGCTAAATAATGTCTTAATATGGTAAGGGATTTTTGCACCAAAATAAACTGAGCGATCGCCGTCACCTTATAGGGAAAGATTTTGTCACTTTATGGGAATGATAAGAATTACCAAGTCCATTGAATAATGTCACTGCTGAGTTCCAGAAAATTTGAGATAATAAAAATACAGAGAATAGATTAATAATTTCTAAGAATATGGGTGCTATGACAGATTTTAATAATTCCTTCGACAGCTTAATTAATGAATGCAGTAACACCTCGTTACTGAAGTTAATGTATTCGCGACTCCAAGAGTTAGAAAAAGAAAATCAAAAATTAAAGAATTTAGTTAACACCGACAGTCTCACCCAAATTGCCAATAGACGTTATTTTGATGACTGTATGGAACGAGAATGGCGCAGGTTGAGACGGGAATTTGCTCCTTTATCCTTGATTTTCTGCGACATAGATTGTTTTAAAAATTTTAACGATACCTACGGACATAAAGCAGGAGACAGTTGTTTGCGGCAAGTGGCTAAGGCGATCGAGAAAACTTTAAAGCGTCCGGCAGATTTAGCAGCTCGTTATGGGGGGGAAGAATTTGCAATTATCTTGCCTAATACCGATGCTAATGGTGCCCTTAAAGTGGCAGAAAAAATTCGCCAAAACATTAAAGCGTTAGCTATTTCTCATATTAATTCGACAGGGAAACAGAAGATTGTGACTGTAAGTTTGGGCGTTGCTTGTATCGTTCCTCGCCTCAAAAGCAACCCAGCAGAATTGTTCCAGGCGGCGGATGATGCTTTATATGAATCTAAGAAAAGAGGACGCGATCGGGTGACTTCGAGTTCGGTTTTGAATTATCAATTTGACGCTCAAAAAAAAAGTATGAATTTAAGCATGAGAAAATATTGCGTTCTTGCTAAAAGCTAATTGTTAGTTTCCAATTTCCTTATTTAAAATATTATTATAATTCCCCGTTTTAAATTATGACTCAAATTTTAGAAAAAACTGCTCCTTTAGTGTTAAAAATGTCTCCAGCAATTGAGATGACAGAAGAACAATTTTTTGCCTTCTGCCAACAAAACCGGGATTATCGAATTAATCGCAATTCCACTGGAGAAATTATTATTACGTCGCCCACCGGTTCGGAAACTGGAAATCGTAACTTCGATTTAATTGCACAACTAGCAATTTGGATAAAAAAAGATGGAACGGGAATTGGTTTTGATTCTTCCACGGGTTTTACTCTTCCCAACGGGGCCATAAAATCTGCCGATGCTGCCTGGATGAAGTTAGAGAAATGGGAAGCGATCGCCCCGGAAAAACAGCAAAAGTTTGCTCCAGTTTGTCCCGACTTTGTAGTCGAGTTGCGTTCTGCCAGCGATGGCCTCCAACCTCTCAAAGATAAACTCATATATGGACAACGGCGCTTCTCTCGGTTGGTTAATCGATCGCCAAAACCGCCAAGTTTACCTTTATCGCCCTAATTTGGAGGTTGAATGCTTGGATAATCCTCCTACGGTTAGCGGCCAGTCCGTTTTACGGAAACGTTTCGAGAGCATGAAAGCCACGTCTTTTTAAAGGCGCGGACTCAAAGCGAACGGCGACTTCAGTCGCCTTGAAAAAAAAGCTAAAAAAGGTTGTCATTTTTCAACTTTCAATGTTATAATATTATCGTAGCAGAAAACGATAAGACCATGCTAGTTTACGAGATGAAATTAGAAGGAGAAAAGGCCCAATACGAAAAGCTGGATGAGGCCATTCGTACAGGTCGCTTTATCCGTAATAGCATCCTCAGAGCATGGATGGATGGAGAAGTTAAAAGCCGTACTTATAGCGCCTACAAATATTGCACGATACTGGCAGATAACCCAGAGTTTCCGCTGTCGCAGGCAAGTTAAATTCAATGGCTAGAGGAGCTACATGCTGGTCGAGCCCTGGCGAGCAAATAGCTCGACGCTTATGCAGCAATTGAAAGATTCTACAAAAACTGCAAAGCTAAAGTCCCAGGAAAAAAAGGGTTTCCTAAGTTTAAAAAGTATCAAGTTCGTGCTTCTGTAGAGTACAAAACTTCTGGTTGGAAATTGTCAGAAGATAGACGTTATTTAAAAC
>CAZSTZ010000238.1:0-10630 GCA_964609515.1 uncultured bacterium
GTAAAAACCCAAAAATTAAACGCTTTTAGGCAAGAGGCAAGAGGCAAGAGGCAATAGTTGGGGAAAAGACAAGAAGGGAAAAGGGAAAAGTAGATAAAAAACCGAATATTCGATATTTTTACAAATATGGGATGCTCCCCTCATTCCCTATTTCCCATCCCCGATTACCTTGTTTTTACAAGTTTTTTGTTAAATTGTAAATGATAGAATATGAAATCGCTGTTACTGTTGGAAATGCTATTAAGGTCATTACTGCTCCTACAGGAGCACCGGAATAAATCACATAAAAAATTATGGCACTATAGGGAATTAAAGTAGCAATGCCAACCATAATTAATTTTTTGCGCGTCCACTTAACATTTTTTTTAAGTGTTTTTGTTAATAGCTTTTCATCTTTAACAGTTTTAAATCTGCTCATCTTGTACTCCTTAATTAATAGATTACACTTGTTCTATCTTCAATCAGTAGCCTTTAAACCCAGACTTAGTTTTCAGAGAATTAGTTCCAATTAAACTCCATGCCCAAATACGCTTCTAACTCTTGATTGTGGGGTTTAAAATAATCGTTTAACAGGTGACGCATCGACTCGCTAATAGGAGAGTACGAACCTGAATTGAGTTTTCTGTATTCTCCTCCTTCGTTTTCTGGTAAACCTAAAAACTCAAAAACTTCTTTCATCGTCAAACTCGGTTCTTGATAAAGGTCTTCTCCTCTCAATATTAATAACTGTTCTCTGGGAAATATTTCCAACCATTTTTTAATAAATTCAAGGTAAATTCCCCTGCCCAGATAATTTCCCGTCTGGTTCCAATATTTTTTATCGCCCACTGGGTTTTCTGGATTTTTTGCCAACATTTCTATTTCCGATTTTATCGCTGCTTCAAAGGAACGATTTTCCCATCTCAACCTCAGCCAATGATTGTATTGAGAAAAAGCCCTATCGATGGGATTCCTGATAATTAAAAGTAACTTTATCTCAGGAAATGCTTCCTTTATCCTAGAGGCAGATTGCCAATTTTCCAGATAATTAGGCGTCGCTTCTCCTGTTAAGTAATTTAGATTTTTAGGAATGGGAGGAAAATGAGCTAAATACCAATCTATTCCCTTATCAAAATCCCTATACCAAAAATGCGTTTCTTTTTTGACTGCGGGTAAAACTTGGGGATGTTGAGAAATGTAATTTTCTAAAGAAGTCGTGCCGCTTTTTTGGGAACCAATAATAATATAGTCTGGACCTTTTGCGTTTTGAAAATCCCAATGTTTTTCGACGAATTGGGGATTAGATTCTTTTATTTTATTCAAACCAGCAGTTCGATAACAATTCATTGCTGGTTCTAATTTATCTTTTGCCGTGAGAATTTCTCCTTGATTTATATAGCCCCAAATAGCATCTGGATGATTTTTGTTGAATTGACGGTAAAATTTTAATACTGGTTCTATTTTTCCCTGCTGCATTAAAAAAGTCAACAAGTTAGAATAATAGAAAAACCAGGGATATTCCGGCTTTATTTTAATAGCTTTAATATAGGTCGCTGCCGCTTCATCCCACCGCTGTAGTTCTTGCAACACTTCGGCTAATTGGTAGTAATTTAAGAAACCATTAGGATTTTTATTTATCCCATCGCGGTAACTGGCTATTTCTTTTTGTAATTCCTGTTTTTTAGCTAACACTTGCTGGAGTTTATCCAATATTTCGGGAGCTTTTGGCTTAAGAGCTAAACCCATATTATAAAGTACGATCGCCCCATTATATTGATTTTTTTCTGCTAAAGCATTTCCTAAATCTAAATAAAATTTCTCCTCTAAAGGCAGGGGAATTTTTAGTTTTTCTGAGTTTAATACTACCGCATCCCGATAAAAATTAATGGTTGCTTGTAAATCTTTATAGGCACTTTTTTGTAGGGCGAATCCCAATTTTTCGTGAAGTTCTGGAAATTCTTTTAAATTCAGTAAAAACAGATAAACTGCTACAGCTTCATCCCATCGTTTCAGTTGGAATAATGCTTCTGCCAAACTGTAATAAGACCAAATAAAATCTGGTTTTAGTTCCACCGCCCGGTAATAAGAAGCGATCGCCTCTTCTAATTCTCCTATTTCTTGCAGAACATTTCCTAATTTATGGTAAACTACCCAAGTTTCCGGTTGAATTTCGAGAACTTTTTGATAGTTATTTATCGCTTCAGCTAGCAGTTTTTGCTTGACTAAAGCATCCCCTAAACTGTGATAAATTACCGCCGCATCCGGTTTTAATTGACTGGCTTGACGATAATAAGTTATTGCTTCTTCCCACTCACCAATATTAGTTAATGCTTTACCCAAACCGTATTGAGACCATACTCCTTCGGGGTTGATTTTGACAGCTTGACGATAATTTGTTATAGCTTTTTCCCACTGTTGGCGATCGCTATAAATTTCCCCTAAATTGTGGTAAGCCTGAGATATTTCTGGGTTTAATTCAATAGTCTTTTGGTAACAAGAAATCGCCTCTTCTACCTTGCCAGCTCTGAGAAGGGTATTGCCTAACTCCAGATGTTCCCAAGGTTTTGCTAATAATGGTTCTAGGGTAAGGGCGCGATACCAGTAGGTGGCCCCTAACTCCGGTTTGTCTGCTAAATCGCAAGTTTTGGCCAGGGCAAGATAAAGGTTGGCGTTATTTGATTCCACTTGGACTGCTTTTTCGTAGCAGGCGATGGCCAAATCCCACTGTTTTTGACTTGCATAGAGATGGCCCAGATTGAGATAAGCGTCGGCCATTTTGGGGTTGCGGGCGATCGCTTTGTGGAAATATTCCCGGGCCGCTTCTATTTGACCCATTGCTTGGAAGACTTTCCCCAGAGTATTGCAGGCAGGGGGAAAGTCAGCTTGAAGTTCCAAAGCAGCGAGGCAGGCGGTTTTCGCCTCTTCTAATTTGCCTTGGGTTAGATAGGTTTCTGCTTGTTGTTGATTGCGGGCCGCTGCTGTTTCTGGCGTTGGAGTTGAGGACATATTTACGATCGTAATTCAATATTGCTCCTTAAAAACTTTATAGCTCATAGCGGATAGGAGCGTCGCAACAAATTGAGCAATTGAGAAAAAAACTAGCAAAAAAAAGGATGCAGCCTGGAGCTGCATCCTTTTTTTCTCTCAACAATTTATTGAGAACATAAAGCAGATAGCTCTAATATTCCAAATGTTTGGGTTCCTCGTCATCTTGGGCTTTCTCGCCTTCCTTGACTTTCTCGCCTTCAGGGGCCACAGCCGGAACAAAGCCCCACTCTTTTTCCTGTTCCTCGTACAACTCAATCATTTGTTCCAACTTCTCGGGATAGATTTGAGACAAGTCTTTTGTTTCCGTGGGATCTATGGCGAGATTGAAAAGCTTCCAGGGTTCATCTTCTCCATTACCCCAGGGAGCGTCTCCTAACTTGAGGATTTTCCAGTCTCCCAGAAACAGCGCCTTGTTGGTGTAACCGTAGAGTTCAAAACCGATAGGTTCGTCATCGGCATAGATATAATCGGCAGTCCCCTCCCATAAGGAGCGCTTCGACCTTCCTTCCATATGATGTATGGAGCGGTCTTTGTAATTAGGAGCGGGATGGGATACTCCTGCGTAATCAAGGATTGTAGGCACTAAATCCATGACTGAAGCAAAAGCGTTGCTGCGGCTTCCTGGAGTAATTGTTCCGGGATAGACAACAGCAAAATGCCCGCGAATACCACCTTGAGCCACTGTTCCTTTAGTCGCATAATGGGGCGTACTCATTACTTGCGCCCATTCATATTCGGTAGCGATCAAAGAGTCGGGTTCCCCAAGATTCTCGTAGCTGTTGTCATAGCCCTCAGTCCTGGGGGCAGGTAAACGATAGCTCGGACCATTATCATTGAAATAGATAATGATGGTATTCTCGTACTCACCAATCTCTTTCAAGTAATCAACCAATTTACCTACTTGCACGTCCAAGTACTCAACCATTCCCGCATAGACAGCCATCTTCTTGGCTTGTACTTTCTGCTCCTCAGCACTGAGGCTATCCCATGCCGAAACCATAGGCCACCTGGGAGGCAACTCCAAATAACCCGGAATGAGACCCAGCTCCTTCTGACGTTCAAAACGTTGTGCCCGGATTTCATCCCAACCGGCACTGTATGTCTCTATGTATTTGTCGACATACTCCTTGGGAGCTTGAAGAGGTACATGAGGTAATGTGTGGGCTAGGAAGCCAAAAAAGGGTTTACCGCTGCCCCGGTTTTTCTCGATAAACTCGATCATTTTCTCGGTGTAAGTTACACCGGAATCAAAGTCTTCGGGAACTTCTACTATCTCGTCATTTCTGACATAAGTAATTTCCCAGCCGCATTTTTTCTCTTCAATGAGATCGCCGCAAACTTCTTCCATCTTACCAAAATGATCGCCCTCACCTTGCAAAATCCCAAAGACTTCCTCAAAACCGCGATCGCTTGGCCAGTAACCTTTTTCTTCGCCCAAATGCCACTTACCTGTCATGTAGGTGTGATATCCTGCATCTTTAAGCACGGTAGCAACTGTTACTACATTCTGGCTGAGCATACCTTCATAGCCAGGCTTGCCCTTTTGATTCTCAGTTAGAGAACTCCTCATTGTACCCAAGCCTGCTCGGTGGTTGCCCACACCGGTCAAAATCATGGCACGAGTAGGAGAGCAAGTTGGTCCCGTATGGAAGTTGGTAAGCATCATCCCCTGCCTTGCTAGAGCATCTAAATTGGGAGTGGAAATTTCCGAGCCATAAGCTCCCATATCGGCATAACCCATATCATCAGATATTATCATGACGATATTAGGACGCTTCTTCTCAGAGGTACTGTTGGTTTGGGCTTCTGTTGTTTCTTTGAGAGAGGAAAACCCTAGAACCCCCAGGGTGCCTATTCCTACTACTAATAAGAAACGAGAAATTTTTCGGTACATAACTAAGATCGATTATGGTTCAACAAAGTAAAAACAAAAAAGCGAACATTGATTTTAAGC
The DNA here is from genome assembly GCA_964609515.1 of uncultured bacterium. Lineage (GTDB taxonomy): Bacteria > Cyanobacteriota > Cyanobacteriia > Cyanobacteriales > Microcoleaceae > CALKCV01. The sequence continues at coordinate 4,982 of CAZSTZ010000238.1, forward strand.
TCGGGCAAAAAGTATATGTCGCTTTTTTCTACAATAATTGCAGATTATCTTAGCGAATAGATAATCTTTTAAATGTTTGCCTCCCAGGTCAACCTTCAAGGTATGAGGTCGTTTCCCCTTTAACCCCTGGGGTCACGGGACTAGGTTGGGAGGCAACTTTCCCCCTTGTCTAATATTCCAAATGTTTGGGTTCCTCGTCATCTTGGGCTTTCTCGCCTTCCTTGACTTTCTCGCCTTCAGGGGCCACAGCCGGAACAAAGCCCCACTCTTTTTCCTGTTCCTCGTACAACTCAATCATTTGTTCCAACTTCTCGGGATAGATTTGAGACAAGTCTTTTGTTTCCGTGGGATCTATGGCGAGATTGAAAAGCTTCCAGGGTTCATCTTCTCCATTACCCCAGGGAGCGTCTCCTAACTTGAGGATTTTCCAGTCTCCCAGAAACAGCGCCTTGTTGGTGTAACCGTAGAGTTCAAAACCGATAGGTTCGTCATCGGCATATACCTGAGTTGCATCTCCCTCCCATAGAGCACGCATCGATTTGGATTTTATGGGATGTATCTCTTTGCCTTTATAAGTCGTGCCAGGATGGGTTAGACCCGCGTAATCGAGTACTGTAGGTGTTAAATCCTTGACTGAAGCAAAAGCGTTGCTGCGGCTTCCTGGGGTAATTGTTCCGGGATAGACAACGGCAAAGTGACCGCGAATTCCACCCTCAGCCACGGTTCCTTTATCCGCAAAATGGGGAGTCGTCATTGCCTGGGACCACTCATGGGTGATGCCTTCATAGGAGGTTATATTTCCGAGATTCTCATAGCTGTTGTCATAGCCAATCTCTTCAATCCATTTTTTCCATGCTGGAAGTGCGGCAAAATCTTTACCGCTAGCACCATTATCGGAGAAATAGACAATTATGGTATTCTCGTACTCGCCGATCTCCTTCAAGTAATCGACGAATTTACCTACTTGCGAGTCCATGTACTCAATCATTCCCGCATAGATCGCCATCTTCTTGGCTTCGTAGCGCTGCTCTTCCTCGCTGAGGGTATCCCATGCCTTAGCAATGGGCCACCGTTCGGGCAGCTCTAAATACTCAGGAATGATACCCAGTTCCTTCTGACGTTCGAAGCGTTCCGCACGGATTACATCCCAACCCTTACTATATACATCCAGGTATTTTTCGGTGTACTTCAGGTCTGCTGCTTGAAGAGGTTCGTGAGGAACAGTGTGGGCTAAATAACCAAAGAAAGGTTTACCGCTCGTTCTGTTTTTTTCGATGAATTCAATCATCATATCGGTGTAAGTGCGAGCAGTGTAAAAATCATCATCTGGTTCTACAACTTGCTCGCCCAGAGCATAAGTTGCCGTACCTGTAGGACCGAATGTCGTTTTCCCATAATGATCTGCAGCACCTTCCAAAATGGCAAAGGATTCCTCAAAACCGCGATCTACCGGTCTTTGACCCGGTTCTTCGCCAAGGTGCCACTTGCCTGTCATGTAAGTGTGATAACCTCCATCTTTGAGCAAAGTGGCAAGAGTTACGACCTTATCGTTCATAACTCCCATATAGCCAGGGTTGCCCCTTTGATTGTCAGTTATTTTGTTATACATAGTTCCCAACCCTGCCTGGTGGTTGCTCAGACCGGTCAAGATCATGGAACGACTTGGGGAGCAAGTTGGTCCGGTATGAAAGTTGGTAAGCATCATGCCCTGCTTTGCTAGAGCATCTAAATTGGGAGTGGAAATTTCCGAGCCAAATGCTCCCATATCCGCATAACCCATATCATCAGATATGATAAAGACGACATTAGGACGGTTGTCTGTAGAGTTATTGTTTGTTTGTGCTTCTGTTGTTTCTTTGAGAGAGGAAAACCCTAGAACACCCAGGGTGCCTATTCCTACTACTAATAAGAAACGAGAAATTTTTCGGTACATAATTTGATTCGGTGATAAAAACAGAAAAAAGTGAAACAGAAAAAAGTGAAAATTGAATTTAGGTGGGTTTAGACCTAATCTGGGTATTTTATTTCAATCCCCATCCCAAGCACCCACCTTCGCGCTTAGTATCGTTTCTGTCTGCCGTAGGATACCTAAAAAATTCCTCTTTGAACCTAATGGTACGGCAAAATCTGGCAATGCCAGATTTATGATTAATTCCTGCTTCAATCTAGGGAGCGAGTCCCTACTAGAGAGTTGGTCAGTATTCTCAGAAACCCGGTTTTTTCACAAAACCGGGTTTCTTGACCGGTCGATCGCAGGCTTAACTTCGGGTTTGACTCGCCCTAGTTTTTAAATTCGCTAACCCATATTGGGACAGCACTAATGCCGCATTAACATCCGATTCTTTACAATTTTAACTGTTGGCTGGAATTTTAACCAAGCGAAATCCAATATGGGAAGTCCCCGTATCGGGAGCTTGAGCTTCGCGAGCTGCCGGGCGGTAACGACTGCAATAGTTGGGGGCACATAAATAAGAGCCTCCTTTGATAACGTGCTTGGCCGCGCCCGGTTCCCGAGGATCGAAACTTTCTTCTGGGTTCGAGACTATTGGATCGACCTGGCCAGCTTTGCCTTCATGGCCCATACGATACCAATCTTGGGTCCATTCCCAAACATTACCCGCTATATCGTAAAGGCCGTAGCCATTGGCAGGAAAAGAGCCAACTGGGGCCGTACCAATATATCCATCTGTTTTGGTATTTTGAAAGGGGAATAAACCCTGCCAGGTATTAGCTTTTTTCGGAGAATATTCATTCCCCCAACTAAAGATGGTGTTTTTCAGTCCGCCCTTAGCGGCAAATTCCCACTCGGCTTCTGTGGGCAAAGATTTACCCGCCCACTTTGAATAGGCCAGAGCATCTTCGTAGGCAATCTGAACTACTGGATAATTTTCCTTGTTGTCCAGGTTGCTGTCTGGCCCGGTGGGATGCTGCCAGTTTGCCCCCGGAACCCAATGCCACCAGCTTCCTTCTCTAATTTGTTTTTTTTCTGTGGGGGGTACAAAAACCAGGGAACCAGGAGCTCTCTCCGCTTCGGAGAGATTGGGGTACTGTTCTGCACTCAAGGGGCGCTCGGCAACGGTGACATATCCAGTCTCTTTGACAAATCTGGCAAATTCGGCGTTGGTCACTTCATATTCATCCATGCAAAAACCGGTTACCGTAACATTTTTTACGGAGCGCTCCTCCATGTAGTGGTCGTCGGAACCCATCCGGAAAGTACCGCCTTCAACCCAGACCATCCCTTCGGGACAGTCTTTGTTAACCGCGACCTGAGTTTGTCTCGTCCAAGGGAGTTGCCAGCTTAAAAGTTGTGGTTTTTTTAATAACCCTAAGCTTTGGTGTAGAAGTAAAGCTGCAACTAAGCCACCAAACAGACAAGCTAAGATTGTCTTTTTTGTTTTTGAGTTCATACCTTTGTTTCAAATAAATTGCAGATTGGGCAATGGATTTACTTCTAATTTAACTGATGGTTGTTGACAACGAGCTATGACCTATTACCCATCCTTAAGTTTAGTCCTTCAATGAAATTCCTTGGGGGTCGTTGAATTGAGCTATTAATCCCCAACCATCCAAAAAGCTACTTTCGCTTACAGCCATCCACAGCTCGTTATCGCCTTCTTTTAAGGGTAAATACAATTCATCGAAAAAACCCACTGTTCCTAGAAATCGGTAATCTCTGGAGCGAAACACATCATTCCCGGCATATAACAACTGACCGTTAAGATAAACTTTCACGCGATCGCTAAATCCTAATTTCAGTTGTTTAATTGTGTCGCTGTCTGCTACAATTTTTGTCCTTGCAAATACGGTATTTTTGCCATCTTCTATTCCTTCGAGTCTCGCCAAATTTGTCATCCCAGAAGTATCTGGAACTAATTTTGTCCAACCCAACTTTTGCTTTTCTTCTTCAAACGCTAGCTGATATTTATTGTCCAAATATTGAGGTTCAAAAGGCTGGGAAACTAGCCAGGACATTATAGTTCCTTCTGGAGCTAGTTCTGGAGTTTTATTTTCATATTTGAGCGGTGGATTGCTCGTGCTGGTGTAGCTAAAATTCGCATAACGGGCTCCAGCTACATCAAATTTATCTGATTTACTTGCTTCTGCAAATAATCCTATTTTACCCGGTTCTACAGGTCTTTTTAATTCGGGAATTATTAATGCGGGTTCCTCCATGTCTTTAACATAAATTTCAGCATTTTTACCCGACACTATTAATTTTACATGAATCCATTCGTTAAAAGGATAAGTTAACCGAGCTGAATAGTCTTCTATTCCCGAATATAATTGAAAGCCGCTTATATCGTTAAAAAAAGGAGTGTACTGACTGGCATCTGGATTTCCCGATTGATGGGGGCGCATATAGAATCTTTCAAAATTACCAAAATCTTGCAGCCGCCAAACATTACCAACAAACCCTAATTTTTCATCAAAAGCAATATCGTACTCAATTATTCCATCTGTAAATTCTGAATCTTTAACGGTTGCAAATCCTCCTTTGAGAAAAAGGCTTTGTTCGCCTAAATAATCCTCTACCTTACTCTCTAATGCTTCAATTTCCCAACGATTTGAGTCAAAAGGTACGATTTCGTTAGATGCGATGGATGAGGATTGGTAACAACCCGTTACCATTACAAAAATCATCAAACATAAGCCTAACAGATATTTTTTAGTTTTTTTCATCGTTTTTTAGTTTTTTCGATTTTATCAGTGTCAAATACTGCCGTATTCTCTACCTTAGTTAACTGCCTTATAGCATTTCCCGTATCGCTGAGGTACAAGAAAAAAACGCTTTTTGGGAATAGGTAATAGGTAATGGGTAATAATATGCCATTCTTTACATTTTTGCTGCATATTCGATGCTCCCCATTACCCATTACCCATTACACATTGCCCATTACCCATTACCTCAATCAAAAATGTACCTCATTAATTTGAAATGCTATAATTTGATATGTCTTGCTCCCATACGCAAGTCCCTTAGTTATTCACTGAATGACACCCCTTGGAGACCTTCTAATTGAGCTATTAATCCCCAGCCGTACCAAAATTCGCCTTCGCTTACAGCCATCCACAGCTCGTTATCTCCTGCTTTTAAGGGTAAATACAATTCATCGAATAAACCAACAGTTCCTAGAAACCTGTAATCTCTGGAGCGAACTGCGTCATTGCCCCCATATAACAACCGACCGTTAAGATAAACTTTCACCCCATCGCTAAATCCGAATTTCAGTTGCTTAATTGTGTCTCTGTCTGCCACAATTGTTGTCCTTGCAAATACGGTATTTTTCCCATCTTTAATTCCCTGGACCTTTGATAAATTTGCGAGACCAGAATTGTCGGCTACTAATTTTTTCCAGCTAAACTTCGGTTTTTCTTCTTCAGTAAATAACTGATATTTATTGTCCAAATATTGCTCTTTAAAACTGTTGGAAACTAACCATGACCTTACAGTTCCTTCTGGTGCTTTTTCTGGAGGTTTTATTTCACCTTTTAGCGGTGGATTGCTCGTGCTGGTGTAGCTAAAATTAGCATAATGGGCTGGAGCCAAATCGTATTCTGCAAATAACCCCACTTTGCCTGGTTCTACACCCCTTTTTAATTCGGGAATTATTAATGCGGGTTCCTCCATGTCTTTAACATAAATTT
>CAZSTZ010000239.1:0-10615 GCA_964609515.1 uncultured bacterium
GGGGGCCATTATTTTTCTGGTGGCAATGGCGCTATACTATTCCAGTGAAAGCTTAAAAAATATTTACAAAAGTCGCTGGTGGCGGGATACTGGAGTGTAATACCAAAAGTATGACCGTATTGGCGCGTTGAAGACAGCGAGCGATCGCCCACAAACTGGATAAGAATGAACCCAGGAATCGATTTACAAGCAAGTTTCGTTCAAGCCCTAACCGATTTGGGCTTGCCTCCGGTGGCAGCCAAAACCCTCTGGCTGCCTCTACCCATGTTATTGACGCTCGTCGGGGCCACGGTTGGCGTCCTTGCCTCCGTCTGGTTGGAGAGGAAAATTTCCGCCGCCGCCCAACAACGTATTGGCCCAGAATTTATTGGCCCTTTGGGAACCTTGGCCCCTCTGGCCGACGGTCTGAAGTTGGTCTTCAAAGAGGATGTAATTCCCAATAAAGCAGATGCCCTCCTTTTCACTTTGGGGCCTGTTATCGTCGCTATTCCCGTATTTTTGTCCTATCTCATCGTTCCTTTCGGACAGAATATGATAATTACTAACTTGGGAATAGCGATATTTCTTTGGATAGCAGTATCGAGCATTCAGCCCATAGGTCTGCTGATGTCGGGCTATGCTTCCAATAACAAATATTCCCTGTTGGGAGGGCTGCGAGCTGCGGCACAATCAATCAGTTATGAAATTCCCTTGGCATTGTCGGTGTTAGCGATCGCGATGATGTCAAACAGTCTCAGCACCATCGATATAGTAAATCAACAAGCGGGCTACGGCATTTTAGGCTGGAACGTTTGGCGACAGCCGATAGGCTTCATCATCTTTTGGATCGCCATCCTCGCGGAGTGCGAGCGCTTGCCCTTCGACCTTCCAGAAGCGGAAGAAGAACTGGTGGCAGGATATCAAACGGAATATACGGGGATGAAATTCGCCCTCTACTATCTGGCATCCTACCTCAACCTCGTTCTTTCTTCCCTACTGTTCGCAGTATTGTATCTCGGCGGTTGGGAATTTATCGTGCCAGTAGGAGTCATAGCCGACTTAATAGGCGCGAGCGAGACTGCACCTTGGTTGCAGTTGATAACTGCTACCTTGGGCATTACCATGACTTTGCTCAAAGCCTATTTCTTAGTATTTCTAGCCATTCTCCTGCGTTGGACGGTGCCCAGGGTGCGGATCGACCAACTCTTAGATTTGGGTTGGAAGTTCTTGCTGCCCATCGCTCTTGCTAACCTGCTGTTAACTGCCGCCCTAAAGTTAGCTTTTCCTTTTGCTTTTGGCGGTTAGAGCGAGGAACGGACAAGATGTCCGTGGGATGGAACAGACAAGATGTCTGTTCTACGGAGGTCAGAACAATTTCCGAAAAAATAGGGAGAAAACTATGAAATTCCTCAACCAAGTAAAAGAATACGCAAAAGAAAGCGTTCAAGCGGCTAAATACATCGGTCAAGGTCTGTCAGTCACCTTCGACCACATGCGCCGCCGTCCGATAACAGTGCAATACCCTTACGAAAAACTAATCCCTTCCGAAAGGTTTCGGGGTCGCATTCACTTTGAATTTGATAAGTGTATTTCTTGCGAAGTTTGCGTTCGGGTTTGCCCCATTAACTTGCCAGTAGTTGACTGGGAGTTTAATAAAGAAACCAAAAAGAAAAAGCTCAAACATTACAGTATCGACTTTGGCGTTTGTATTTTTTGCGGCAACTGCGTAGAATTTTGTCCTACCAACTGCTTGTCGATGACTGAAGAATACGAGCTGGCCGCTTACGATCGCCACGAGTTGAACTACGATAGCGTTGCTTTGGGACGGTTGCCCTATAAAGTGACTGACGATCCGATGGTGACGCCCATCCGAGAATTAGCTTACTTGCCAAAAGGAGCGATCGACGGTCACGAAGTTCCCCACACCGCCCCTCGCGCAGGCAAGCGTTCAGAAGAAATTCTCGACGAACTGGAAAAGGAAAATAACTGAAAGGAAAAGAAACAGTGAATTTAGCACAAGGAGTTCAAATAGTTTCCTTTGGCATTTTAGCCATAGCGACGATCGCGGCAGCTTTAGGAGTAGTGCTGTTTTCTAATATTGTCTATTCGGCTTTTTTGCTTGGGGGAGTTTTCTTAAGCATCTCTGGGATGTACCTCTTGCTCAACGCCGACTTTGTAGCAGCGGCCCAAGTGTTGATTTATGTAGGCGCGGTTAACGTGCTGATTTTATTTGCCATCATGTTGGTAAACAAGCGGGAAGATTTCAAAGAACTTCCCAATGCTTGGCTCCAGCGCGGGGCAACTGCAGCAGTTTGCGTCGGCGTGTTTGCCCTTTTGGCGACGATGGTGCTATCTACTTCCTGGTCCATATCTCCAGAAGTTGCCAGCAACTATCCGGGTTCTATCGTGGTCATCGGACAGCATTTCTTTACGGACTTTTTGCTACCTTTCGAGCTAGCATCGGTGTTTTTATTAATGGCGATGGTGGGGGCGATTATTTTAGCCCGTCGAGATATTTTGCCAGACGAAGTACCTGGAGAAGTTTCTCAAGCACCGGCTTTATCTTTACCCGAACGTCCCCGGGAGTTGATGTCTGCTTCGGGGGAAGGCTCTTCCCCAGAAAGGTAAATTGTAGTTGCAGGCAACAGGCAAGAGGCAACAGGCAAGAGGCAACAGGCAAGAGTAATTTTAAGTAGGGTGCGCGTTGCGCACCTTACAATCGTTACCCATTACCCATTACCCATTACCCATTACCCATTACCCAAAGAAAGAGTTTTATGCAATTACAATTGGAGTATTTTCTGTTAGTAGCGGCGGCACTATTCTGCATCGGCATCTATGGTTTAATTACTAGCAGAAACGCAGTGCGGGTGTTGATGTCTATCGAGTTGCTGCTGAATTCGGTTAATATCAATTTGATGGGATTTTCTAATTTTTTGGATCCCGTCCAGATAAAAGGTCAAGTGTTTGCAGTGTTTGTGATTACGGTAGCTGCCGCTGAAGCTGCTGTTGGTTTGGCGATCGTGCTGACTATTTATCGCAACCGCGATACGGTTGATATGGAAGCATTCAATCTGTTGAAGTGGTAGGAACTTTCGTTTTGTAGTAAGCTATATTCGGCACGGGGAGGAATTGCGCTTCTCATACTCGTGACCAATACTCTTACTCAAATAAAAAGCGGTCTTTTTGAGTATGAGTCGTGAGTATGAGTATGAGAGAATAAAGATGCAAAACTGACGTACTCCCGCTTTAGCGCTAAAAAATATCGGCTCTTCGGTTTGGTTCAATTTTTGCATTGAGATGCACCTTTGGGTGCATCTTTTGCTAATTCGGTTCTTTAGCAATCGGCCCCTTGCTATAAAAGCAAATTCCCTACAAAGCATAGGATTTATGGTGTTTTTAACACAACTAAAATAGGATTTATATTGTTAATTTAAGTATTATTACCAAACTGACGGGCTCCCGAATTGTCATTGGGTTTTATTCTTCTTTAATGCGTAAACGAACAGATGATGCGGTGGGATAATAAAGGTTGAAGAAACCGGGTTTATGGGATAGAAAAAATCTGTCGATCGCTTAATTAATTAGGAGAGAAAAAAAATGGGATTAACTCAATGGGTACAAAACCTAATCCAACCCGAACTAAAACAGCAGAAAGAGTCGGAGTGGGAGCTACTTAACGATCGCCTCATCGAACTCCACAACGCCGGCAGCTACCCAGAAGCGATACTTATCGGCGAACGAGCGCGAAAGTTAGCAGTACAAATTTGGGGGGCGACTCATGCCAACGTTGCCACTAGCTGCAACAACTTGGCCGAGTTATACGAAAAGCAAAATCGTCTGGAGGAAGCGGAAGCATTGCTTCTTAAAGCGATCCAAATCGACCGGAAGGCTTTAAGTGCGGACCATCCCGGACTGGCGACCGACCTCAATAACTTGGCTTCTTTGTACCAAAAGCAAAATCGCCTGGAGGAAGCGGAACCGCTGTTTTTAGAAGCAATAGCTCTCGGCAAGAAGGCATTGCCCCCGCACCATCCCTGCCTTAGAATCTTTTTTAACAACTTGGCGGGGTTGTTGGCGGCAAGCGATCGCCCCAAAGCAGCTTTAAAACTGATGTTGCGGGGGGGCAAAATCGACGATACTAATATCCGGCGCTACTTTGGCGCGAGTTCCGAGAGGGAACGCCTCGCCTACTTCCAGAGCATTAAAGGTAACTTTGATTTTTTCCTCTCCTTAGTTTGCCAATACCTGCCCCACTCCGCCGCCGCCAAGCAAGCAGCCCTCAACTTAGTGCTGAAACGCAAGGCCCTAAGGGCTAACTCGGCTATCTCGGCTATTTTGGGCGATCGCTATCCTCCCTTGGAGGAGAAATTGCAGCAGTGGCGGCAACTCGGCGACGAACTTTTAGAACTCTCCTGCGACATCCCCGAACCAGAAGAAGTCGCCGCCCGCCGCTTGGAGTTAGTCCGAGTTCAAAAAGAACGTAACGAGCTCCAAAGGCAGCTAGAGGTAGAAATTCCCGAGATTCGGTTACAAGAACTTAGCTGGGACCGGAAGACCGTTGCTTCATGCCTGCCTGCGGGGACGACTTTGGTAGAGTTCGTGCGGTTTGACCTTTATGATTTTGAGAAGAAACGCTGGCAGGATGCCCGCTATCTAGCTTTCGTCTTACCCGCCGGGCAACCGTCGCGAGTGGAGCTGGCAGATTTGGGAGATGCCGCCAATATCGATAAACTGATTTCCCAGTTTCGGGAGAGTCTAACAACAGAGTCAGGGTTAGCGCCCCATCTATATAATAAGGAAGCGGGCTGTCAGTTGCGGGAGGCTGTCTTTGATAAATTGGCTCCCGCGTTGGGCAGTTGCCGCAACCTAGTGTTAGTGCCAGATGGCGATTTGAACCTAGCGCCTCTGGGAATTTTGCCTCTGGAGGATGGAGAGAGAATTTGGCGAGATGAATGCGCCATCAACTCCGTCAGCCGCGGGGGGGAACTGTTGCGCAATCGTATCGACTTTGGGGGCAAACCCGGACCGGCCTTGGCGGTGGGTGCCCCCAATTACGATTTCGGCGGCGACGGCGACGAACCACCTCCAGACGCGCCCTTCCAAGACATCCCCGAAACGGGATATTTGGCAGAGACAGTTGCTAAACGGTTGGGGGTGGAGGCTTTATTGGGAGATGCTGCTTTGGTGGGAGAGTTGTTGGGGAGGCGATCGCCCCGAGTTCTCTTCTTGGCGAGTTCCGGTTTTTTCTTTGAGGATAGGCAGGAAAACAGTTCTATCGTTGAGCATCTTGGCGGCAATCTCCAAGACTGGATGTTGGGTTGCGGTGTCGCCCTAGCAGGTGCCAACACTGGGAGTTTGGGCGGCGAACTTCCTCCAGAGGCGGGGAGGGGCGTTATCTTTGCCCGAGATGTAGCCGCTTGGGACTTGGCGGCAACGGAGCTGGCGATTTTAGTTCCCTGCCAAAGGGAGGAGCTAGGTGGAGAAGGAGTCTTGGGGTTGCGTCGCGCTTTTGCGGTGGCGGGTGTTAAAAGTTTGATAGTGAGTTTGTGGGACGTGCCGGTTTATGGGAGTATCTTATTAATGGAGCGATTTTTCGATTATATCGATGATGGTTGGCAACCCGCCGAAGCGTTGGAGGTGGCGCAGGATTATCTGAAAAACGTTACGGTTGGGGAGCTGCGCCAGAGCGAGTTGGGGATGAAGGTGTTGGAGGAGTTGGAGTTAGGGGAGGAGGAACTACCGGAGATGAAACCTTTGGAACATCCTTATTATTGGGGGGCGTGGGTTTGTCAGGGGGTCAATTAACAATACAGTTTAAGAAACCGGGTTTTTGCCGAAATTCCAGGTTTCTGGCGGGGGAATTAACCGGGAGCATCTCAATGCAAGAAGAAAACGTAGAATTTGTCGCATTTATGGAAGAGGCAAGAGGCAATAGGCAAGAGTAGGCAAGAGGCAATAGGCAATAGGCAAGAGTAGATAAGGAACAGAATTTTCGATTTTTTTCTACTTTTTTAATTTTTGATAACCCCTAAACGGGTTGCTATATTTTTACAAATATGAGATGCTCCCAATTAACCAAAGCTTGCGTTTTTAAACCATTACCCACGCTTATAGACCAATTATTAATTATTAATTTTTTCAAAAAAACCCGGTTTCTGGCGGGCAAATTATAGCAGTCCCATTTCCGTCGCGTACCATAATTAGCCGCTTTCTACATGCATGCAAGAGGCATGCATGGAAGAGTAGGCAATAGGAAAAAGTAAAAAGTAAATAAGAAAATATAATTTTTCTTTTTTTTTCGACTTTTTAATGGTTCGCGACCGATTTAGGATTGCTATAGCCTTTTCAAGGGAAGGACTCCCACCCGGTCCGCCAGATTCCCCCTTGGTATGGTACAATTTTTTTTTTAACTGGTAGGCAACGATGGGGAACCCGGCGACAGCCAAACTCACCCACCGATAACCTAATTGTTAATTGATAAAATAAGAGAGAAAAAAAATGAACCAAGAACAGAACGAACAGGGTTGGGCACAACTAAACGACGAAATCATCGAACTCTACAATATCGGCCACTGCCGAGAAGCGATACCTATAGGGCAACAAGCGCGACAGCTAGCAGCGAAAATCTGGGGGCAGACTCATCCCAAGGTCGCCACTAGCTGCAACAACCTGGCAATGTTGTACGATGCGCAAAATCTCCTGGCAGAAGCGGAAAGGCTGTATTTGGAAGCCATAGATATCGACAGGAATGCTTTACCCGCAGGCCATCCCTCACTTGCCACCCACCTCAACAACCTGGCTTCTTTGTACAAATCGCAAAATCGCCTGGAAGAAGCGGAAAGGTTGTATTTAGAAGCCATAGATATCGACAGGAAGGCATTACCCGCCGACCATCCCTCCCTTGCCACGCACCTCAACAACCTGGCTTCTTTGTACCAGTCGCAAAATCGCCTGGAAGAAGCGGAAACCTTGTATTTAGAAGCCATAGATATCGACAGGAAGGCATTACCCGCCGACTATCCCCAACTTGCCACCAACCTCAACAACCTGGCTTCTTTGTACAAATCGCAAAATCGCCTGGAAGAAGCGGAAAGGTTGTATTTAGAAGGCATAGATCTGGTCGGGAATGCATTACCCGCCGACTATCCCCAACTTGCCTCCTGTCTAAACAACCTGGCTTTATTGCTAGCAACAACCGATCGCCCCAAAGCAGCTTTCAAACTAATGCTGCAAGCGAGCAAAGTTGACGATACTAATATCCGGCGCTACTTCGGTGCGAGTTCCGAGAGCGATCGCCTCGCCTACCTCCAGAGTATCAGACCTAATTTCGAGCTGTTCCTCTCGTTAATTTACCAACACCTCCCCCACTCCAACGCCGCCAAGCAAGCAGCCCTCAACTTAGTGCTGAAACGCAAAGTCCTCACCGCCGTCGCCCAAGCAGCCTTTAACTCTGTCATCTTTACCGGGCGCTATCCCCACTTACAAGGTATCTTCGAGCAGTGGCGGCAACTCAGCGACAAACTCTTACAACTCTCCTACGACACCCCCTCCCCAGAAGAAGTCGCCTTCCGCCGGGAGGAATTAGCCCGAGTCCAAAAACAATGTAACGACCTCGAAAAGCAGCTAGCCCGGGAAGTGCCCGAAATTCGGTTGCAAGAACAAACCTGCGACCGGAAAGCCGTCGCCTTCTGCCTCCCTGCCGGGGCGAGTTTGGTAGAGTTCGTGCGGTTTCGGGTTTGGAATTTCCAAGAAAGCCGCTGGCAAGACGCCCGCTACCTCGCCTTCATCCTACCCGCCGGTCAGCCTGCGCAAGTAGAAATGGTTGACTTAGGAGATGCCGCCGAAATCGATAACCTCATCGCCCGCTACCGCGAGACCCTGGTAACGCGCGACGACTCCTCCAATGCGCCGGCAGAGTCCGAGTCCGGGCCCAAACTCCATCTATATAATAAGAATGCCGGCAGCCAGTTGCGCGAAGCCGTCTTCGATAAACTGCGCCCCTTCTTGGGCAGTTGCCGCAACCTCATCCTCGCCCCCGACGGCGATTTAAACTTAGCGCCCTTGGGAATATTGCCTCTGGAGTGGGGAGACAGAACTTTGCGAGACGAATACGCCATCCACTTCATCAGCAGCGGGCGGGAACTATTGCGTAATATTATCGATGTCGATCGCGAACCAGGACCGGCCTTAGCGGTGGGTGCCCCCAACTATGACCTCGGTGTGGGGAGTGTGGGGAGTGTGGTTCGTGTGGTTCGTGGGGAAGATGTGGAAAGTGGGGAAGATGTGGAAAGTGGGGAAGATGTGGAAAGCGTGGAAGATGTGGAAAGCGTGGAAGATGTGGAAAGTGGGGAAGATGTGGAAAGCGTGGAAAGTAGCGACAAACTCCCCGCCACTCTGCCAGATATCCCTTTCAAACACATCCCCGAAACGGGAGATTTAGCCGCCGCCGTGGCGCAACGGTTGGATGCCAAGCCTTTATTGGGAGACGATGCCTTAGTAGCGGAGTTGTTGACGAGGCGTTCTCCGAAAGTTCTGCTCGTGGCGACTCACGGTTTCTTCTCCCAGAAGCGAGGGCAGCAAGATTACTATCGGTTAGTCAATGCCCTGCTGAGTTGCCCCAACGGCGAAGAGGAGAAAACCTTACAGCAACACGAACATCTATTAGATAAGGAGTTGCTGGAAGTTATGGCAGAAGTGGCGACTTATTTAGCAGAAAACGACAACGAAGAGGCAGGGAATCGGTTGCGGCAGTTCGCCGACATCCTCGAACCGAAAATTAGCGCCTCCACCGCGCCCCGCCTCGGTAAAGACCCGATGTGGCGTGCCGGCATCGCCCTCGCCGGCGCGAATACTTGGAGTTGGGGCGGCGAACTGGCCCCAGAAGCAGGCATCGGCATCCTGTTTGCCCGAGACATGGCTGCTTTAGACCTCCTGGCAACGGAGCTGGTCATCTTGGTCGTCTGCCAAAGCGGTTTGGGAGAGGTCGCCACTGGGGAAGGAGTTTTCGGGTTGCGTCGCGCCGTGGCGGTGGCGGGTGCGAAAAACCTGATAATGAGTTTGTGGAACGTACCGAGCTATGCGACTCTTTTATTAATGGAGCGTTTGTTCGATAATATCGATGCCGGTTGGCAGCCCGCCGAAGCGCTGGAGATGGCGCAGGATTATCTTAAGAATGTCACTGTCGGGGAGTTGCACCAGAGCGAGCTCGGAAAAACGATATTAGGGGAGTTGGAGCTCGATGGCAAGCTTCCTGCAGGGATGAAACCTTTGGCGCATCCTTATTATTGGGGTGCGTGGGTTTGTCAGGGTGTTAATGAATAGTTAACAATTAACAATTAACAGTTAACAATTAACAATTAACAATTAATAATTGGGTTGTTGCTGGGACTAACTCCCCCACCAGAAACCGGCTAACTCCCCCACGTGAAACCGGGAATATTGAAAAAACCCGGTTTCTTAAATGCCAAAAGCACTTACTCGGGACAACAGATTTTATTATTGTTCTTGTCGTTGCATTGGCGGCAGGAATAATTAAGAGTTGGTTGGTTATGGTTGAGACTTATTAAGGTTTTTCTGCTGTCTCGGTTGTCTTTATAACTGGTGACTAGGGTCATAAAGGCGGCGATCGCTGCAATAACAAAAAAGACGATAAAACCCGTTGCTGGATGACCGCTTATCCAGCGTTCTCGACCGCATTTTAAGCAGACATAATGGTCGCGATTTTGGCTGTCTTGGACCCAGTAAACGTGGCAATACATATCTTGACAGTTGTTCATTTTTTTTACCTCTAAATAACTCGTTCGTAGTAATCGCGGAGCGCGATAGTTCGTAGTAATCGCTTCAGCGATTCAGTTCGTAGTAATCGCTTCAGCGATTCAACAGTTCATAACAAGCACTTTAATATTGGAAAACAAAGCTTTATTAGCACTAAAGTGCTTACTACAAACAAACTTAAGAAACCTGTAAAAAACCTCGATTTTGCAAATATTGTTGTTGAGAAATTAGGTAGCGGGCGTAGGTTCTGTTACTATAAAAAAAGTCATTATTTACGCAGCGCATCCCTACTTTTTCTAAGATGTGACGGGAGGGGTGATTTTCTACTCGGGCGTAGGCATCTACCCACCGTTGGTTTAATTGGTTAAAACCGATTTGGAGGCAGAAATTTGCCGCTTCGGTTCCCAAACCGTAGCCCCAATAAGGAGTATCTAGGGCATAACCAATTTGCAAGTGTGGGGAACGATTATTTAAGTACAATTTGGCAAAACCGATGAGATTTTGGCGTTGTTTTTCGATGAGGAAATAGGGACCGAAACCGTGCATTTGCCAATGGTCTATCCAGCCGTTTAATTCGTTCCAGGATTCTTGGAAGGAACGAGGGCCGGTGGTGACGTAACGCATGATTTTAGGGTTTTGCAGGATGTGGTAAACTTGGGGGAAATATTCCACCGTGGGCGGGACTATTAACATCCGTTTGGTTTGATAAGTTTGGAGTTGCATAATTGATTTCCTTTTTCGATTGATATTTCTAAATTAGCGGCTTTTGATGGTTTTGTTAATCGAAAAAGATGGAAGGTGGTAGAGGGTGCATCTCAATTTTGTAAAAACCCAAAAATTAAACGCTTTTAGGCAAGAG
>CAZSTZ010000240.1:0-10548 GCA_964609515.1 uncultured bacterium
AGCCCATACCCGAAGCAGTTAAGCCCATACCCGAAGCAGTTAAGCCCATACCCGATGCGCTAACGCCTACACCAGACATAGTTTGGCTGACACCGGATGCGTTAATACCAGACATAGTGCGAACTGCTGCCATTCCCGCACCAGAAGCAAAAAGGTAGGAACTTTGTGCCTTTTCGGAAATCATCTGACCCGAGCCCGGTGCCGTCTCCCCCACATCTGAGATAGAACCTGCTACCCGTTGGTGTTCGTTAGCCAGGCCGAACATTTCGTCGTAGATGTTGTCGGGATTGTCTTTATAAGCGATCCGACGGCTGCTTGGGGCCATGTCTAGGAAAGTCTTACCGCGCAATTCTTCGTCCCAACTGATGCTGATGAATCGATCGTCGATCCAGTCAGAAGGATAAACCGGCGGAATGTGGACGGGGGTGGAAGTAGCTAGCACTAACCAGCGACCATCCGCGCAGCGATAGCCAATCTCCACAATGTAGTGGCGATCGCTCACTGGAATTGGCAGATACCATTCCCGCGCTACTTCGTCGCTGAGATATTCTTGAGTGCTATGGGGACTCTGGTAGCTGAGGTTGATGTCGGTGACATCGTAGATGCGGAGGGCCAGTTGTTGGCCACCTTGCCGACGTAATTCTTCTTTATGTTCGTTGGGAAGCTCCCAGTAAGCATAAGCCCATTCTGGGTCCCGTGCCATGAGCACGATCCGACTTTCCCCATATCCGTCGGGTAAATCTTCTAAACCCTCATCCACCGAGGACAAAAGCTCCCCTACGCTGTCTTCTTGGCCTACTTCAAATTTGTTAGCTTCTACTCGTTCTTGGGCCTCCATAGCTTGAGGTGGAGTAGGTGCAACTTGACCCCCTTGGGCTTCTAAGATTGCTGATAGCAGTTGGTCTTTACGCATTCTGCTATAGCGAGAGATTCCTAGTTCGCTTGCGACTTTGCGCATTTGTCGCAAAGTCATCTCTTGTAAAGGTGGACGTTCTTTTGCCATTCGGTTATTCTCCGTTTTTTACCGCCGTTTTGGAATTGAATTGACGGGACATCTTGATGCCCCCTTACCTTATTTAAAGCATCCCCACGATTTTCGAGGGCTCTTTCTGACTTATGGCCTTTAAAGCTATCTGTCAATTTTAATTGCCATCTGGCTTCTGCCAATTTTGGTTGCCATCTAGCTTCTGCCAATTTTAATTGCCATCTGGCTTCTGCCAATTTTGGTTGCCATCTAGCTTCTGCCAATTTTAATTGCCATTTGGCTTTGGCCTTAGCTTTGAGATTCTCAACCCCTACTCAATCGTTAGGTTTTTTTTGGGATCGTTGGGATCGCTTTGTTACTGATATCTTGCAGAAAACTTTTTGTTTGGTCAAGGGTAGCTTGCGTCTATTTTGAGTAAAAATACCGATTTACAAGCTTTCCGGGAGCAAAATGTTATGTTTTCTTGACAAAACGGGGAAAAAGCCTGGGGCAGCGACCCAGTTGGAAATAGAAGTCATCGGCCATCTGACCGTCTCCCCATTCTCCAGGTTTGTCCTGGTGGTAGATGTAAGTACGCAGACTGCCGTTGTCCTTCCACATGAGGCGGGCGCTCCAACCATCTGGCTTCATCTCGTCCCCACCAGTAATCGAGCGCTGGGGGCCCAAACCGTGGAGCTGGCCCCCAAAAACGAACTGGAAGTCATCTGCGAAACGAACTCTGTAGGAAAGAGTTGCTTCTGGTAATTGTCGCGGCAATAACTGATTTACTACTACCCTTTTGCTGCCCGTATCAAAACCTTCGTAGCTTACCCGAATAGCATTAGAACCATCAGGCCCGGCATCCTCAACCAGACTTATGTATTTGTGTTTTAGGAGCTTCTGGGCTAATTCTTCCTCTTGGCCATCGAAGGAAGCTGCCACCAAAGGGCTTGGGGGCTGCATTTTTTGATAGACCGCTTGCAAACCCCCAGCACTTATGAGACAAACTACTGGCAAGAGCCAAAACAGTCGCAAATTTGTTCTCCTTATTTTTGTCCGATTTAATTGTTGAGAAAAGCAAAACTACAAAATCTCCCAATCTCGAATCTGCCACTTTCCGTTTTGGCGAATCAAATCGTAACGAACTCGCAAATTATCATCGCGAGAATCGGTGAGACTACCGTTATCGTAAAACTCCGTCTTTTCCCTAACCAAAGCTTCTACCCGAACGCGATCGGGATTACTGTCATTTCTAATAATCTGTTGGATAGTAAGGTTATGCTCGTATTTCCTATAAGAATTATCTCGCTGAAGGGCCCTAGCGGTCGGCATCCATCGAGAAAGGGCAGGATCTACCAGAATTTGCGGTATTCTCTCTACAGCACGATCTTGCCCTAAAGCAGCCGCTTTAGCATTCAACCAACTTTGGATCGTCAATCTAGCAACTTCCTCAGTGATAGGACCGGACTGGGAAAGACTAACCCTATCGGGAACCGAAGGAATTTCCAACACGGGTTCTGCCAGGAGGATAGTGGGTTGTTCTCCTTGAAGTTTGGGCCCGCCCAAGCCACCGATCGCGCTAGCCAACCAACCCAATAACCACCACAGCAGCCACAACAGCAATCCCAAGACCGCAATTAAAATCAACAGCAAGCGTACCTTAGCCAGATCTGTTTTATTAGAAACCCGGCGCTGACTGCGAGATGGCGGTCTTGTCGCCGAACTCTCCATCTCTTCGTGAAGACGAGAAGAGGAACGCCGCGAGGTTCTCCAGCTGCTAGGGGGTATTGAGGAAGGAGGAGAACTTGCAGGCATTCCCATTGCAGGGCTGGCGCTAAAAGAAACTCCAGTTTTTTCTGACTGCTCCCCAGAAGCAAAATTGGGAGCCGGTACTCCAGGGCCTACCGTTGAAGGGAAAGGAACGCCACCAGTGTCAGATGTAGTTAGAGCATCTGCCCCAGACACAGAAGACCCTTCCTCAGTTGGTAGTCCTGACTTGTAGCGGGGTTGAACTACCACCCACTGATTGGCCGCTTCTGCCTCTGTAGGCAAAGCTTCTAAATATGCTTGAACGTGTTCGTCGGCAAAATATTCTTTCAATGAAGCCGACTTATCTGCCAGCTCCCTGAAATGGGGAAACACTTCTTCGCTCAACCAGTGGTCTGCATAAAGACACAAACCGGGTAAAAGGTCGGGAGAATCTTGAGAATTTTCTCTAATAAAGGAGAGGGGTTCGTATTCCTGACTGAGTTCTAGTGCTCTGCTTGCCTCCTCGGTTTGTCCCAAAAGCAAAGAACATACTGCTTTTTCCAGATTTACATCTTGACTGCGGCCTAATTGCATCAACATCAACTTAGCTTTGCGAATTAGGGCTGGTTGTTTTTGGGCAAATCCCTGAGCTAAAAGAGTATAGACTGCTAAATAAGTAGCCACCGCCGAAGGGCGACGAGCTTCGGCCTCAAACAAGTTTTTTTGCTCTGCGGTAGTTAAGTGGCGACGCAACTGCTGAATGAATTTCAGAAAATCTTCTATTCCCAAACCCGAGCGATCGTCTCCTGGACCGTCGATGCCACCGCGTTCGTTCAGCAGCTCTTGGAGAAGTTGCAGTCCTCGATGCCGCGATAAAGCTTTTTCTTCCGGCAGAGCTAATAATTCAATAATTCTGTAGGGACGTAGTTTGTAGAGCTCCGCTTGAATTTCCCCCCGCATTTGGGGAAATAGGTTTTCTCGCAGCAGTAATTCTTGACCGCTTTCTAGGGATTGGGCCGCATTTTCGTATTGTCCTTGTTGCCATTGTTCCCGACCTAATTCTAGGTAGGCGCAGGCCACCGTAAGAGTGATGTCTGGAATTACTAAGGCAGGCTCTCCAAATCTGCCATCAACCAGCCCTATATTGTTATTGCTGAGATTGGGGCGAGTTAGCTTCAATACCAGTTCGTATTCCCCAAGCTCTTGTAGGATCGAGAGCGCTCCAACGAATTGCCGATCGCTTATTTCTATACTGGGAGTATTCGGATTGTCTTTGACACCACCAAGAGCGACTGAAGAGCTTTTACCAGAGACCATGGTCTCTTTAGCTGGAGATTGAATCGAGCCGATGGACTCTAAGGGTTCTTGAGCTATAGACACAGGGAGAGTATTTTTTGGCTTTTCTATATTTATCCCCGGTTTGGTATCGGCGCGATCGCTCCGATCCTTATAAGTTTTGGCCAGAAAATTGACATCGTAAGCTTGGCGTTGTTCTGGGTCGGACAATACCGCATAAGCTTCGTCAATTAGTTCTTTTCTAGCCGTTATCGCTACTTCTGAATACTCCCTTCTTGGAAGCTGCTGAGTGCGATCTTGATGGGCCTGCCGCATTTGTTCGGCAGTAGCTTGAATTGGGAGACCCAAAATTCGGTAATAATCCAGTGGAATCCGCACCGTCTAATTCCCCAAGGGCGAGTTACTATTTTTGCTGCCAAGGCGATAACCCCATCGGGAACCAAGCCCCCATTAGGATTGCCTGTTTGTTGGCACGAGCTTTTTTAACAAGTTTTGCTGTTAAAAGAATATTATAGTCGCGCTGGATTTTACCACGACTCTCGTCGTTCTATTTTCTGGCTTTTACAGCACCTGCTATTCTTGGTTGGACCAGACCCGGGCTAGGATAATATGTTTAATTGGGGCTTGCTGAAAAAGTCGTAAAAGCTGACAGTTATGGTAATAGGGAATAGGGAATAGCCATTCCCCATTACCAATTACCCATTCCCCATTACCCATTACCCATTACCTATTACCTATTACCAACCGAGACCAACAACTTTAGTCAATATTGCAGCAAGCCCTAATTGTATTGGACGCGCCCTCAATCAAGGCTGCTAAGTCTTTTTAGCTACTTGTTTCACTTTCCACCGAAGGTTCCTTCGCGGAGCCATTAACAAAAGCCCATTAGAAAAAAATCCATGATTCAAGAACGTACTTTACCCGCTTTTGATGCTACCAACACCAAAATTTCTCAAGAAGAAGGATTGCTTCTCTATGAAGATCTGGTTTTGGGCCGCTCTTTTGAAGATATGTGCGCCCAGATGTATTACCGAGGCAAAATGTTTGGTTTTGTCCACCTCTACAATGGCCAAGAGGCTGTTTCGACAGGGGTTATTAAGTCCATGCGCCAAGATGAAGATTTTGTTTGCAGTACCTATCGCGACCACGTTCATGCCCTGAGCGCAGGCGTACCCGCACGAGAAGTTATGGCCGAACTTTTTGGCAAGGCCACGGGCTGTTCTAAAGGTCGTGGGGGCTCGATGCACATGTTCTCAGCAGAACATAACCTCTTAGGGGGCTATGCTTTTGTGGCAGAGGGTATTCCAGTGGCCACTGGTGCGGCTTTTCAAAGTAAGTACCGCCGAGAAGCGATGGGAGATGAAAATGCCGACCAAGTGACGGCCTGTTTCTTTGGCGATGGGGCCTGCAATAACGGTCAGTTTTTTGAATGTCTGAATATGGCCACTTTGTGGAAATTGCCGATTATTTATGTGGTGGAAAATAATAAGTGGGCGATCGGTATGGCTCACGAACGCGCTACTTCGGAACCAGAAATTTATAAAAAGGCTCACGCTTTCGGAATGCCTGGCGTGGAAGTTGATGGTATGGATGTAATGGCCGTGCGGACTGCGGCTCAAGAGGCGATCGCTCGGGCTCGGGCAGGCGTTGGCCCTACTTTAATTGAGGCTTTAACTTATCGCTTCCGGGGACATTCTTTGGCAGATCCTGACGAGTTACGCAATCAGGAAGAAAAAGAGTTTTGGTTTTCTCGGGACCCCATTCAACGATTTGCTGCTTATTTGACAGAACATAATTTAGCAGATAAGGAGAAGTTGAAGGCGATCGATGACCAAATTCAAGAAATAATTAATGATGCGGTTGAGTTTGCCGAAAAAAGCCCGGAACCAGACCCGAGCGAGCTGCGCCGATTTGTATTTGCTGAAGATGAATAAAGGTGCTTATCAATGGTGAAGGCAGCCCCAACTTGACCGCTAATAGCTAAGAGCTAATAGCTAATAGCTATTAGCTCTTAGGAAAAATTGAATTTAATGTGGGGTAAAAGATGGGGTTTAATCTCAAGCAAGACGGAGTTAGTTATCGAAAAAAAATCTAAAATGCACCCGAGAAAATCGGATTTTTATGCCTTTTAAGGGAGCATTGAATTGGAAATGGTAAATAGGGAAAAGTGTCGGATTTTTGACGTTTTTTCGAGAGATTAGAGACAGTTTCGGATTGCTATAGCGGCGATGAAAGAGAGCCGAAAATGCTGCTGATAGCTGAAAGCTGAGAAGAGCAAATAAGTTTCAGGTTAACTGGGATAAGCTGTTAAGCATTGAAACTGCCGCTCGACACTTGCGATGTAGGCAAGAGGCAATAGGCAATAGGCATGCATGGGCCGTGCATTTTCAATGGGTCTTAGCTTAGCATTGTAACAAGACGAAAAAATTATCACAGCTAAACTGGCCAACCACAGAAGATTAACGATGAAAAATACAACAAACACAACCTTTTGGAAACAGCCAGTAGTATCTCTTTTACTACTGCTGACCGGTGCGGGATCGGCGTTATTAGGCCAAGACTTAATCCGGTCCGATCGCCACCTCTGGTCTCCAAACCCAACTCAAAGAGGCGATCGCTCTATCGCTCAATCCCCCACCAACTCTAATGGCGGCAACAGTTACGCGGTGGGAATGCCAGCATGGTTGTCGGTAAATAACAACATCCCCACGGACAACTTTATCGTTGAGGCGGTAGATCTAGTTGGACCTGCGGTGGTTCGGATCGATGCGTCTCGAAGTGCCAATAACTTCAGCTCCAAAAGATTTGGTGGAGGACTGCCCCGGAATTTTGGTTTGGAAAACCCGGGATACCCTAACGGTCCCATAGAAGAAGGCACGGGCTCGGGATTCATCCTCAGTTCGGAAGGCCATATTTTAACTAACGCTCATGTGGTGGAAGGGGCCGAAACAGTGGATGTCATCCTTAAAGATGGTCGCCAATATCAAGGGAAGGTCGTGGGAACCGATGACGTGACCGATGTGGCAGTAGTTAAAATTGAGGCGGACAATCTGCCAAAGGTGAGTATGGGCAATTCTGAGGAACTAAAACCGGGAGAATGGGCGATCGCTATCGGCAATCCTTTGGGTTTAAATAACTCGGTAACTATCGGCATTATCAGCGCTACCGGTCGTTCCAGCATGGATGTGGGGGTTCCCGATAAGCGGGTGGGTTTCATTCAAACCGACGCGGCAATTAATCCGGGCAATTCTGGCGGTCCTTTGTTAAACGATCGCGGTCAAGTAATAGGTATGAATACGGCCATCGTTAGCGGTGCCCAAGGTCTCGGTTTTGCCATTCCTATTAATAGCGTTATGCGTATCGCGGATCAATTGATTCTCAGCGGCAAGGCAAAACACGCTTTTCTGGGCATTGCCATGCAAACTATCACCCCGGAAGTCCAGCGAGAGTTTAACAGCGATTTTAATAGCAAGATTCGCGTCAATAGCGATCGCGGCGTTTTAATCGTTCAAGTCATCCCGGGTTCTCCGGCAGACAGACACGGTTTGCGTCCTGGCGATGTCATCCGCAACCTCGATGGCGAAAGTATCTATCGTTCGGAAATGGTTCAACAATTAGTTCAAGGAAAGGCAGTGGGTAGTGCGGTAAGCTTGGAAATAGAACGGGACGGTGAGATTATCAATATATTGGTGCCAACCGGAAATTTACCCGAAGAATTTGGGGGTTAATTTGTTAATTGTCAATGGTTAATAGTTGGTTCTTTACTATTAACCATTAACCGTTAACAATTAACAATTTATTTAGGAAGCTAGCGGAGGTAAGAAAGTGGCTGAAACTTTGAAAATCGCTCAATTAGGCAATCCAGTTTTGCGGCAGATAGCTCGCCCCGTTAATAATGTTTGGGACGAAGGAGTGCAAAAATTGAGCGACGATTTAATTGCAACTGCCATCGAGACCAATGGTGTTGGTATTGCCGCGCCGCAAGTCGCACAAAGCGATCGCTTATTTATCTTAGCTTCCCGCCCAAATATCCGATATCCCAATGCACCAAAAATGGAACCGACAGCTATTATCAATCCCAAAATTATAGCTAGTTCCGAGGAACAAGTCAAAGGTTGGGAAGGGTGTTTGAGCGTTCCCGGCATTCGAGGTTTGGTTCCGAGAGCTAAGGCGATCGAAGTTGAATATACTACTCGCGACGGCAAGCTCCAGCGACAACAATTCACTGACTTTGTAGCGCGGATATTTCAACACGAATACGACCATCTCGAAGGTATCGTCTTCCTAGATCGCGTCGAAAGTACGCTAGATTTAATCAGCGAAGACGAATATCAAAAAAGGGAATTGGGAATAGGGAATAGCTAATGTTCGTAGTAATCGATGAGCGCGATTCCCAAATTATTATGTAACTAAAATGTTCGTAGTAATCGATGAGCGCGATTCCCCAAATTGTGATGTAACTAAAATGTTCGTAGTAATCGATGAGCGCGATTCCCCAAATTGTGATGTAACTAAAATGTTCGTAGTAATCGATGAGCGCGATTCCCCAAATTATTGTGTAACTAAAAAAGGAAAAAAATGGCTATCAATTTAAGCAAAGGTGAAAGAATCAATCTTTCCAAAGAAGCACCAGGAATGAAAAAAACCGGCGCTGGTTTGGGGTGGGATATCAACGCTACCGATACCGGTTCTGACTTTGACCTAGACGTATCTGTATTTATGTTAGGAGGAAATGGCAAAATTCCTAACGAAAAATACTTCGTTTTTTATAACAACTTAAAATCCCCCGATGGTTCCGTAGAATCTCTGGGAGACAGTCGCACCGGTAAGGGAGAAGGCGATGACGAAACTATTAACATAGATTTGACAACAGTAGATCCTGCCGTTGAAGAAATGTTATTTGTCGTCACCATCCACGAGGCAGATAAAAGGCGGCAAAACTTCGGACAAGTAAGAAATTCTTACATCCGAATTTACGACCAAGAAACTCAAGAAGAAATCGCCAAATACGAACTAGAAGAAGACTTTTCCCGGGAAACTGCACTGGAATTTGGCCGACTCTATAAAAAAGATGGAGAATGGCGGTTTCAAGCGGTGGGAGAAGGTTACAACGAAGGTTTGCAAAGTTTCGTAGATAAATACGCTTAATGTTCGTAGCGATTTTTCAGCGATTTTCTGCAAATCGCTGAAAAATCGCGCTCCGCGATTACTACGAACAATCGTTACCAAATTGTTAACTAACAAAAAAACAATGTCTATCAATATTAGTAAAGGGGAGAGAATTAATCTCTCCAAAGAAGCGCCAGGGTTAAAAAAAGCCGGTATTGGTTTGGGATGGGATGTCAACATTACCGATACTGGGGCAGATTTCGATTTAGATGCTTCGGTGTTTATGTTAGGAGCAAATGGCAAGATTCCCGCCGATGAATATTTCGTTTTCTATAACAATTTAAAATCTCCAGATGGTTCGGTAGAATCTATGGGAGATAGTCGCACCGGTCAGGGAGAAGGGGATGACGAAACTATCAAAGTTGATTTGACAACAGTAGATCCTGCCATTGAAGAATTGTTGTTTGTCGTCACCATCCACGAGGCAGATAAACGACGGCAAAACTTCGGACAGGTCAAAAATTCTTTCATCAGAATTTACGACCAAGAAACTCAAGAAGAGATAACTAAATACGAACTAGAAGAAGATTTTTCGCGAGAAACGGCCTTGGAATTTGGCAGACTCTATAAAAAAGATGGAGAATGGCGATTTCAAGCGGTAGGACAAGGTTATAACGAAGGTTTGCAAAACTTCGTAGATAAGTACGCTTAATGTTCGTAGTAATCGCTTTAGCGATTTTTCTGCAAATCGCTAAAGCGATTACTACGAAAGTTCTTTACCAAATTGTTAACTAACAGGAAAACAATGTCTATTAATATTAAGAAAGGGGAGAGAATCAATCTCTCTAAAGAAGCACCGGGGTTAAAAAAAGCTGGTATTGGTTTGGGATGGGATGTCAACGTTACGGATACTGGAGCAGATTTTGATTTAGATGCTTCGGTATTTATGTTAGCAGCTAATGGCAAAATTCCCGTGGATGAATATTTCGTTTTTTACAATAATCTAGTATCTCCCGATGGGGCGGTAAGACACCAGGGAGATAATAGAACTGGGGCAGGAGAAGGAGATGACGAGACTATAGAAATAGATTTAACTCAAGTCAATGGGGACATAGCAGAAATGCTGTTTGTGGTGACTATTCACGAGGCAGATAAACGGCGGCAAAATTTCGGTCAATTGAGCAATTCTTTTATCAGGATTTACGATTTGGAGACTAACCAAGAAGTAACCAAATACGAACTGGAAGAAGAATTTTCTCGGGAAACTGCTTTAGAATTTGGGCGACTTTATAAAAAAGATGGGGAGTGGAGATTTCAGGCGGTAGGTGCCGGTTATAACGCCGGTTTGCAAAGTTTTGTTGATAAGTATGTTTAGTTGGCAACGGATTTTGTAACGGATTTAACGGATTTGGCAACGGATTTTGTAACGG
>CAZSTZ010000241.1:0-10376 GCA_964609515.1 uncultured bacterium
TCGTCATCATCTTTGTTTTCTTCTAAAAACTTGATGAATTCCACCCCTGTTAGAGTGTCGGTGCCGTCGCGACCGGAGATTGTATCGCGGAACTCGAAATAGCCGTTGCCCAGAGGTGTTTTGATGTAGTCCTCCTCCGATCCGCGAAAGATGACGATATCTTGATTAGCTCCGCCGTCGATATAGTCGTTATCGGGACCGGCAATAAAAATATCATTGCTGCCATCGCCATTAAGGGTGTCGTTGCCAGTTTCCCCGTCAATTTTGTCGGGACCGTCTCCACCATTGAGGAGATCGTTGTTGCGGCCACCAACTAAAGTATCGCTAACATCGCCACCATTAAGGGTGTCGTTGCCGGCTCCTCCTTCAAGGAGGTCGTTCCAACCTTCTCCGTCCATCGAGTCGTCCCCTGGCCCACCGATTAAAGTATCGTAACCGATACCGCCATATAGGATGTCGTTGCCGTCATCGCCATTGAGGCTGTCGTTGTTTGCGCCACCGATTAAAGTATCCTGACCGAAGCCACCTTTGAGGGTGTCGTTCCCTTCATTCCCCTGAAGTTCGTCATTCCAAGCTTCACCATCCATCGAGTCGTCCTCTGTACCACCAATTAAAGTATCATGACCGAAGCCGCCTTTGAGGGTGTCGTCGCCTGAGCCTCCTTGAAGTTCGTCGTCTCCGTCGCCACCATTGAGAAGATCGTTTTTGTCGCCGCCGATTAAAGTATCCTTGTCACCATCACCATTAAGGGTATCGTTGCCATCGCCTCCATAAAGTTCGTCTTTGTCACCATCGGACTGAAAATAATCAAAGGATTTGCCCCCGCCTTCGATAAAGTCGTCCCCTGGACCGCCGATTAAGGTATCGAGACCGTTACCCCCATCTAGGGTGTCGTTGCCTTCTTCTCCTTGAAGTTCGTCGTTGCCGTCTTGACCATTGAGGCTGTCGTTGTCGGCTCCCCCCTGAAGTGTATCGTTGCCACCTCGGCCGTTCAGGATGTCGTTTCCTCCGTTTCCCTGAATTTCGCTGTCTAAAGGTACTTCCGTAGAAATCGGAGAATCATAAGGAGCAACACTAACTAGGCGATAAGAACCCTCAATCGTATCGTTTTGACTGCTACCAACAATCAAAACGCCATTATCCAAATATGGTTCGAGCTTTGGAGCTGTTATGAAGCCATCTCCAAAAGCGATCGTATCTGGAGCAGTCCCCCTGGATGCTGCATAAATAATCGGTCGGTCTTGCTCGTCAAGAAACTGCGTAACCCCCTCATCAAATAACTCATCCGTCAGTTGGTACATATCTTGCAATAACGTTGCTGGAATCGGAACGTAAGTAAACGAGCTTCTTTTTTCAAGATCTTTTTCATAGGATGAGCGATCGTAAGTAACTTTTGGAACCGTACCAACATAATCAAAATTTACTTTTCGACCGATGCCAGAAGGATCTACCAGTGGTTCTAAGATAGAATTGCCTGTATTAGTAAATAGATTACCTCCGTCAAAATCAAAGTTGTCTGGCTCGTCAGAAAATACCCGAGGTTCGATCGCGAAATTTTCTATCCATTTGTCACCGTTTGAGTCAACAACAAATATTGCGTCGTCGGAAATCATATATTCTTGCGTGTTATAAATGTAAACTCGCTCTGCATAGTCATCACTTTCATCACGCCAGTTATACTGCTGCATAGGCCAGCCGTAAGAGTCCATTCCGAACTCCTTTGCTATTTCTGCTTTAGTGTAGCGTCCTGGTTTAGTAAATTCCTCTGTATCCGGAAGCCATACAGGATTTGGAGTTGGAAATTCTAATTCTAGTTCGGGCGAGCTGTCTTCAAGTTCAACTACCTTGGGAGGTGTGTATATTTCGTGGTCTCCCAGTTGATAAAAAAACCGTTGTATGAGGCTAAACTGGGAGCCAATAGCAAACCTTCCAGCTCCAGTTTCCATCAAGTCTACCACATCAATGTTTGTAGTAGGAACTGTGTCTTGAGGTCTAATCAAGCTCTCATCTACTAGATTTGTCGGAGTTGTATCCGTTCCGTACAAGTACCAATTGGTAACATTTTGTGCTGTCAACATAGTTTTATTGCTCCTTTTTGTTTGCTTGCGGTTTACACTTTGAACAAAATCGAATCACAAAATCAAAATAGCACGTCAATAAATGTGCTTAATGATACCTTTGCTTTCCACAATTTTGCAGAACAGTTGTAGTTGTTATTTCTTCTGATTTTCGCTCGCCATTTTCATCTAGATAATGAGCCGTGAAAGTCCTAACCATAACTTCCCCGGTATCATAGCCAGTTATGCGATCCCAAAAATCAGACGGTGCTACGTCGTAAGGACCACCAGGATTAATCGCGCAACAGTTCGGATTACTCTCCATAAATTGCTTGAAACTTTTGTACTTTATCTGCTCGTAAGCATTAAAGTGTATTGCATCTTTGGTGACGGTTCTTATAGGAACTGTCTTTCGAGAGTTGAAGGTCTCAAACCCAATCCTCAACTTCTCCTCATCGCTTAAATAGCGCATTTCATCGAAGCAAAAGCCCGAATAATTTAGGCTTGCACATCCAACAATAATGGTTAATGGCACTGCCAAAAATATACAGCAGCCTAGAAGATTTTTCATGTTCGTGTGTACCTCTTGCATAAATAGGGGTTAAAAAATTGTTGTTGACTCAGGTCGAATCAAGCTTTCATCTACCCGATTTGTTGGAGTTGTATCCGTTCCGTATAAGTAAAAATTGGTAATAACTTCTGGTGTGAAATCTTCTGCTTTCCAAATTGTATTGCTCATTTTTTTTCGTTAGTGTTAAGTTAACAGAACAAAATCGAAATACTTGGATATTACTCCAATTAAGGGAACTCCCGGTAAATAATTCTCCGATCGCCTAGAAGCATCATATTGATACAGCGATGGAAATTGTCTTGAATAGATGAGGTACGGCAAAACCTAGTCAGGGCAAAGGTTTTAAACTTTTAAGATGTACTTCATGCAATCGAAAAACGCTATAGTGGTTCTTTCAGTTCCAATACTTTACTCTTCCACAGTTTTGTAGAACAATTTCATCTCTATATTTTTTTAAAATTTTACGATCGTTTTCATCAAGGTAATCAAAAGTGTACTTTATAACTATTACTTCTCCACTATGGTATCCAGTGATGCGGTCAAAAAATCTAGGTGGTGGAAGCTCGTAAGGACCTCCGGGTTCGATCGCGCAGCAGCCTGGATTCGTCTCCATAAATTGCTCGAAATTTTCGTATTTTACTGTTTTGTAATCTTGCAATCCTCGATCCTCTGTCTTTACAGAAATAGTATCTAGCTGATTCGCAATTTCAAACAAAATTCTAAATTTCTCCTCCTGGCCTAAATAGCGCATTTTATCAAAGCAAAATCCCGAATAATTGAGACTTGCGTACATAAAAATGACCGCTAAGGGCCCTCCAAAAAAGAGACCGCAGTCTAAGATTTTTTTCAGAATCATTTTTACCTCTTGCATAAGTATCCTCTGCAATGAAAAAGTTCTTGTCTTCCTTTAACTTCACTTTCATTTACTAGAAAAATCCAACTTTTCTAATATTAAAAAGTGCTGAGAATCCCCTTTACTTTTCCACAATTTTTCAGAACGTTTTGAGTTGTTACTTTTTGCGTTCTTTGTTCGCCATTTTCATCTAAATAACGAACGGTAAAAGTCATAACTATAACTTCGCCGCTATTATAGCCAGTTATGCGATTCCACAAATAAGACAACCAAGCTTCCCTTCGCCTATCTTTGAGTCTCCCAGGAACAATCGCGCAGCAGTTCGGATTCATTTTCATAAACTGCTCGAAGCTTTCATATTTTATCTGTTCGTAAGACTCAAAATATATATTATTTTTCTTTTTGAGTTTTAAAAAAAGAGTCTTTCGATAGTTAAAAGCCTCAAACATCATTTGAAATTTTTCCCGATCGCTTAAATAGCGCATTTCCCTAAAGCAAAATCCCGAATAGTTGAGACTGGCGTGAAGGAAAGCAACTACTAACGGCGCTGCAAAATAGATACGCCAGTTGAGAAGAATTTCCCTTTTCATATTTACCTCTTGCGTAAGTATCCGATGGGGTTAAAAAGTGGTTGACTTAGGTCGAATCAAGCTCTCATCTACCAGATTTGTTGGAGTTGTATCCGTTCCATACAAGTACAACTTTGTAATTTCTTTTGATTTTTCAAACGACATGGTTTTTCTTGCTCCTATTTTCTTGAGTTTGGGTTGACACTACAGAATTGAAATGTTTAGGAATTACTGCAAGCTGTTGGGTAAAATTAATTTTAAACTGGACTTTTAGCTAAACAGTAATAGTGGTTCTTTCAGTTCCAATACTTTATTCTTCCACAATTGGATATAAAACTGAGAGTATTATATTTTTTGGGAATTTGACGATCGTTTTCATCCAAATAATAAAGAGTATATTTTCTCGCCATTACCTCTCCACTATTATAACCAGTGATGCGGTCAATAAAATCAGGTGGTGGAAGCTCGTAAGGACCGCCGGGGTCGAGCGCGCAACAGTTGGGATTCATCTTCATAAATTGCTCGAAGCTTTCGTATTTTACCTGTTCGTAACGTTGCCATCCTCGATCCTCTGTCTTGACATAAATAGTATCTTGCTGATTCCTCATTTCAAACACAGTTCTAATTTTCTCTTCGTCGCTTAAATAGCGCATTTCATCGAAGCAAAATCCTGAATAATTTAGGCTTGCGTAGATTGAAAAAAGGATTAATGGCAATCCAAAAAAGAACCAGCAAACTACTATAAAAATTTTCATTCTCATGCTCATCACATTAACCTCCTGCGCAAGTATTCAGATGGGGTTAAAAAGTAGTCGTTTACTCAAGTTGAATCAAGCTTTCATCTATCCGATTTATTGGAGTTGTATCCGTTCCGTACAAGTACCAATTAGTAGCATCTTTTGCTGTCAACATGATTGTATTACTCCTATGTGTGTTTGCTTGTCGTTTACATTAAACAAAATTGAAATGTTTGAGAATTAATCTAAGCCGTTGAGTTAAGTTAATTTCACTTTTAACTCTTTCAGTAAAGCAGTAGTTATCTCGAATCTTACAACCGAAATGATATGTGCATAAATTGGCTTAAGAACCTCTTCTTTTTCCGCAATTTTGCAGAACATATTCAGTTGTTATTTCTTGCGATTTTTGCTCGCCATTTTCATCGAGATAACGAAGTGCAAAAGTGCTAACTAAAACTCTTCCGCTATCATAACCAGTTATGCGATCGAAAAAATAAGAATGTCCAACCTCATAAGGACCGCCGGGATCTATCGCGCAACAGTTCGGATTCATCTCCATAAATTGCTCGAAACTTTCGTATTTTACCTGTTCGTAACGTTGCGTTCCTTTGTCTTTCGTTTTAATAGGAACAGTCTTTTGTTTGCTTAAAGAATCAAACTGCATCCTAAATATCTCCTCATCGCTTAAATAGCGGTTTTTGTCAAAGCAAAAGCCCGAATAATTTAGGCTTGCACATCCAACAATAATGGTTAACGGCACTGCCAAAAATATACAGCAGCCTAGAAGATTTTTCATGTTCGTATTTACCTCTTGCGTAAGTATCTGATGGGGTTAAAAAGTTACCTTCCTTAGAACGTAACTACCTCATCAAGAACTTAACCCTAAACCGTCCCCCCTAGCTGCGAACGATTAAATCCACTAACAATAAAGTTAGTTAAAATAAGTTTAACTAATACTTCACCCAATTTTGTCAAAATCGACTCCCCCGAGCTCCTCCCACCAACCCCGGGGGGCCCCAAAAAAAATTCAAAAAAGCCCCCCTCCAGAAGGAGGGGGGCTTTTTTATTCTTCAAACAATGGCGATTGAATATTAGCCCTCAATAGAAGGAATTTGCATACAACCAAATTTAAAAGGAAGTTGGGAGGGTTGCCCTCCTCTATAACTTCCATACTTACCTCGGCACTATTGATGATGCCCGGGGGTCGATGTTGACCGTGGAACCCAGAGAATCAACCTCCGATAATGGATTGCTATTGACGTATTTAATTGTTCTAGTTAGCAGTTGGGAGCCTTCTCCTTTACCGCTATTACTACCTTAACGATATTGTTTGCCATTTTCAACCCTCTTACGCTTAAAAATTTTAATAATATTAATAAGTTTTGCTTATTTTAATTGTCCCACGAAAAATAAGTCTCGCTCTATTTATCACCATAGGAAGCGGCAAACTGTAGTCTTTACTACAAAAATCTCAGTCGGGCCGCTGCCAACAACAGCCCTACAGTTCCAAAAGCTTTACCCGGTCTTTATTTTCGCCATACAGCAGACATTCCCAAACCGGCAAGGGTTAAGATTCCCAAAGTTGTAGAAGGTTCGGGAACTGGCTTGGGGTTAGAATTGTCGCCACCACCAAAATCGGACTGGCGCAAAGAATAACTTAGATTTCCCTCCCCTTCTAAATCGCTGAGATTGTAAGAGAAAAACGACTCATCTAGTTCAAAAAATCCGGGGTTAAAAGCAAAGGTATCGCTAACTAAATTCAACCCCAAAAAATCCCCGTCAAAAAATACGACTTCCGCACCTAAATCGTCGTTAGTTTCTAACTGGACAGTGCAAAGTTCTAAGTTGAAGAGCTAATCCCGAGCAACTTACGTCGGTCAAGTATTGTAAGAAACCCGGTTTTGCGGGAATTACCGGGTTTCTTAACCGATACTCTATAAAATATTAATGAGAGCTCTTTGAGGAGCATGGAATTTAGGAGCAAACAATTATGACGCAATTAGCAGACTCGTCCCAAGAGCCAGTCTATCAAGGACAGTTCGGCGAATTTACGATTACTGAGAGCGATCGCCTTGGGGTTATTGTTTACCGCAGCTGCTTGATGGTGGCAGCCCTCTGTTTTGCTGCCGGCAGCGCCCTGGTCCTCTGGCAAGGGAATAACCGGGCCATCTTACAAGGCTTAACTCCCTTGTACGCCTGTTTTTGTTTTGCCCTGGCCGTAGCTTTGACCACTATCCATATTTATATGGCCAGCTTGCACAGAGCCCTCCAACTGTTTTGGGCGATCGGGGCTGTTGCCGCCCTAGTCTTGGCCATTAAGAACCC
Organism: uncultured bacterium; assembly: GCA_964609515.1. GTDB lineage: Bacteria > Cyanobacteriota > Cyanobacteriia > Cyanobacteriales > Microcoleaceae > CALKCV01. The sequence continues at coordinate 7,113 of CAZSTZ010000241.1, forward strand.
AGAACCTCTGGTTTTTACAGTTTACAATAATCCAGGGACTATCTTGGGGGTCGGTTTTACCTTTGCTGCTTTGACTGGAATTTATTTTAAAGAAGCTTTTTGTTTCGATCGCCTAGAAACTAAGTTTTTAACTCCCCTAGTTCCCCTCTTGTTATTAGGTCATCTCGCAGGTATTTTGCCAGTTAGTTTTGAAAGGTTTTTGCTAATAGCTTGGGCGACGTTATTTCTCATATTTGGATTGAGGAAATTGGTGCAAGATATTCCCGCAGATATTGGCGATAAAACCGTGTTCGAACATCTGCGAAAAAGGTAATGGGTAATAGGTAATTAAGAAACCAGGTTTTTTGAAAAGCCTTGGAAAATTAAGAAACCGGGTTTTGCAGAAATTACCCGGTTTCTGGACTCAAGCAAATTCTCCCTTTTCCAAAAGGGGGATTTCCTGACGAGCGATCGCTCAAACCGATAATGAGTGAGTAAAGACTCATAAAAAAGCAGGAATTTAAAATGTTGCCAACTTCGAGGAAAAAAATCGACTTAAAATGTACTAACTGCGAAACTATAACGCCGTACTCAGAAATCGCGATCGAGTGTCCCAACTGCGGCGCAAAGATCCTCCAAGCAAAATACAATCTCGATCTATTGTCTGACTGGCAACAACAAATCTCGAAAAGAGAACCCAACCTGTGGCGCTATCGGGAATTGCTGCCAGTATTAGAACTGGATAACATCGTCAGTATGGGGGAAGGATATACCCCCCTAATTCGCCTGCGACGACTGGGGGAGAAGATGGGTCTCAAAAATCTCTACCTCAAAGACGAACGACAAGGCCCCACCGGTTCTTTTAAAGACCGACAGGCATCCGTAGCAATTTCGGTAATGAAGGAACGAGGCATCAAAGAATTAGTCCTCGCTTCCACCGGCAACGTAGCGATCGCCTACTCCGCTTACGCCGCCAGGGCGGGCATTAAATTATGGGTATTCTTCCCCAAACTCGTACCAGCAGAAAAAATTCGCGAGGCGGCAGTCTGCGGTGCCGAAATTATCAAAATTGACGGCACTTACGACGAAGCGAAGGCGGCGGCGGCGGAATTTGCCGAGAGCAAAAATTTGTTTTTGGATGCGGGTATCAAAACCTTTGCCGGTGTGGAAGGCATGAAGACGATGGCTTTTGAAATTGCCGAACAGCTACACTGGCAGTCTCCAGATTGGTACGTTCAGGGAGTCAGCGGCGGCATGGGGCCCATTGGCGTCGCCCGAGGTTTTGAAGAATTGGTGGCTATCGGTTTGGCGGATAAAGTACCCGCCATCGCTGCAATTCAATCTGCCGGTTGCGCCCCGATGGTGGCTGCTTTTGAAAAAGGTCAGCGAGAGGCGACACCGGTGTTAAATCCTCAGACAGCGATCGCCACTCTGGCAACGGGCAACCCCGGTCGCGCTTACGAGTTGCTTTACGAGCTAATGGAGGAAAACGGCGGGGCGATGGAGGTGGCGACGGACGAGGAAGCTTACCAGATGACTCGGTTGTTAGCGACTAGCGAGGGTATTTCTGTAGAACCTGCCACGGCGGTTACTTTTGCCGGACTGATGAAACTGGCGCGAGCTGGTATTATCGAACCCGACGAGGTGGTAGTGGCGAACTGTTCCGGGCATACTTATCCGGTAGAAGAGAAGGTTCGAGAGCACGTCAGTTTTGCAAAAATCTGTATGCATGCAACTAACAACTAACAACTGACAACTAACAAAAAGCGGGATTGGCAACGTTGCCTCGCAACGCTCCGCGATTTTTGGTTCGTTTCAAAGGTGACGTGCTCCCGAACCTTTGGGAGCATCCCATATTTGTAAAAAGACCAAAAAATCGACTCATATTGTCAGTTGGAGCGTGGTTAGTTGTTAATTGCTCAACTAACTCCAAGAACAAACTAACAAAAATCATCTATAGCATTTCCAAATCAGATGTAAACGAAAAAGCGACTTTCTATTAATAGCAAAAAATCGGGAAACCTCCTTCCCCGTTCCCCGTTCCCCGTTCCCTAAATCGGCTAATTATTGTACACATCTCAAATGAAACTGCTATAGTTCTTGGCTTTCTTCAAAATTGGGATGCACCCGGTAAAAAATAGGCTTTTTCCTGCTAATATTTATATAGTTGTTAACTTAATCGCCAAAAACTATGACAGAGTATGATAACCTCTGTAAATACCTAGCAGAAAAACACCCCGATCGCTTTGCAAGTTGGCTTCTCGGACAAAAGGTCAGCGGAACCAAAGTTTTCAAAACAGAACTAAGTCTCGAACCAGTACGGGCCGACTCGGTAACGTTTTTACGGCTGGCAGACCGCATTTTGCATCTGGAATTTCAGGTCAACGTGCCTCAAAAAAAATCCATGCCTTTGCGTATGTTAAATTATTGGGTGAGACGTGCGACTCGTTGGGCCAAAGAAGCCATCTAGCAACATGGCCCGTCAGCTAAAATAAAAAAAGCTGATAATTCGCTGTCCATGAGGGTTTAATTCCCTTCCTCCTGGTTAAGGAGTGACTTTGTGGGTCAGGTTGTCAAGGAGTAGCATCCTTGCCTCATTGCCGATGCATGGCCCAAATGTAAGATAAGGTTCAGGGACTGGGGTCGAAGCTGCTAAAGAAGTCTAATATGGATAAGAACATGAACCTATTAAAACGTCGTAACAATAGTCCGGGGTAATTGTCCCTGTATGTGCGAAAGCCCCCCCGATGCCAAAATGGTATGGTTCGTTTGCCCCTTGGTTTTGTCTTATGGCCAAGGATTAACTGGTAGAACTCGGCGTAATTAGGATTCCTAAGTTAGACGCGAAATGGACAACGGAAACGAAGTAATCCCTTGGATTCTCCTCTTAAGGTAGGGAAAGCTTAACCATATGGTCCAAGGATTAAGGATGTCCCAAGAAGCAAATGCCCAACCTAACAGTTGTGGATAAGCAGACGTGGGGCAAGTAACTAGGATGGTTAATAAGTTTATAAACTTCATAACGCCTAAGACATAGCCTGTTAAGGCAAGTGTGGGATGGTGCTGATGCGTACAGTGAACAAAAAACTGACTTTTGTAATTGCCCAAAAGTAAAGGCGAACGCAATACGTCGAACGGTTTAGTAGCCATCAAGGCGGTCAGTAACGAAAAAGTTGAAGACTAAACACCCTAAAATCCTAGTCTAGGAGCCGTATGAGCGCGAAAGTCTCACGTACGGTTTTGAATTAGAGGTGATGGGCCGAAATGCCTACATCGACTATAACT
>CAZSTZ010000242.1:0-10375 GCA_964609515.1 uncultured bacterium
AAATCGCTAAAGCGATTACTACGAACTAAGGTATCTGTTTTGCCAGTTCGCCTAAGCGCTTCAAAATGCGAACCACCTGATATAAATCGTTGCCATTTTTTTTGCGAAGATAAAACAGTTCCGAGGAGGCATATTTTGGTCTTTGTCCGTGGACTAATTTGAGGAACAAAAAATAGCCGCCATTACTAACCATCCCATAACAAGGACGATCTGGATTGGGATTTGCTAACATATAAGCCAGCAATTGAGGGATTCCGACTTCCACAGAATAACTTGCTTTTTTCGACTCAATTACTGTCACCCAAAAATCGTTTTGTAAAACTAAAACGTCGATGCGACCTTCGATAATTGTGCCCTCATCTTCCGAAACTAATTTTACCGATTTTTCGGCTTGAAACTGGAAAGGAGGCAAAAACAAATCTGCCAGCAATAACAGCGGAGATACTACCGCCATTTTCACCGCATTTTCTAACATTGGCGGATGGCGAAGCAGGTTAAAATAACCTTCTTTTACTTTGTCTAAAATTTGCTTTTCGGCATCGGTAACTTCTGGCAAGTCGTCTTGCCACTCGCGAAAAAATTGGTCGTCGTCAACTTCGTCTAGGTAGAAGATTGTTTCTAATTCGGGAAAGGTAATTTCCCTAGCTTGTATTGTTGCAACCATAGTTATTAATTCTCCTCTAATCTTTCCAATCCTAGTTTAACATATTCTTCCTCTATTTCAATCGCGATCGCCCTCCTCCCCAACCTCTTCGCCACTGCGGAAGTGGTGAAAGTTCCGGCAAATAAATCTAAGATTAAATCGTCGCGATCGCTACTTGCTTTAATTATCCTTTCTAATAATACTTCCGGTTTCTGGGTTGGATGATTTCTATACTCGGGCATTTTATATCTAACCCGAGGAAAATACCAGACATTTCCCGGCACTTTTTGAGAATTATAAGGCGCGGGATTTGCCTTTCGATAATCGATTAATTTTCTCACCGCCCCGCTTTTCGCCTCCACCATAATTTCCTCAGCATTAAAAGTGTAATTTTTTTTATCTTTCACCCCAAATAAAATCGGTTCGTACAAAGAACCAAAATACTTTTTTGCCTGAACTCCCGAACTGTCATAATGCCAAATAATTCTCGACAAAATCGCAATTTTATCTCGCAAACAAATATCGATGTAGGGCATAAATTGAGTCGCTGCCATAACGTAAATGCTGCCCGTTTTTTTCAGTTTATTAACGCATAAATCCAACCAGCGATAACACCAATTTAGATAATCCTCTTCAGATTGCCATTGTTCCCGTTTGCCGTTAAATTTTTTGCCGATATTGTAGGGCGGGTCCGCAAAAATTAAATCGATGCTGTTATCTGGGACGCGATCTTCTAAGGCAGCGATCGCCTCTCCTAAAATTATTTTCTGCGTTTCCAACTCGAAGATTTTCATTTATTTGGGAATGGGGAATTGGGAATGGGGAATTGGGAGATCCCCCCTAACCCCCCTTAAAAAGGGGGGGACCATTCAAAGTCCCCCAATTCAGCGGGGGGGACCATTCAAAGTCCCCCTTTCCAAGCTGAGGAGGGGACCGTGGTTCAAAGTCCCCCTTTTTAAGGGGGATTTAGGGGGATCGACCGTTAATTTAGGGAGATTATTAATTACAAATTACAACCAATATTGACTCGGGTTAAAGACAAATCCCGGTAAAACATTTTCCCCAGATAAACTGGAAGGAGAGGTTAAAACTTCTACTTCTTTGCCTTGGCGGTAAATTTCTACTCTGCGGGTTTTTGGTTCGATTAACCAACCTAATTTAACCTCATTTTCCAGATATTCTTCCATTTTAGCTTGCGTCTCTTTTAAACTATCCGTCGGCGACATTAACTCTAAAACAAAGTCTGGCGCAACGGGGGGAAATTTAATTCTTTCTTCTGAAGTTAACGCCTCCCATCGTTCCTTTTTTACCCAGGAAATATCGGGAGAACGCACCGCATTATTGGGGAATTTAAAAGCCGTAGAAGAATCGAATAAAATTCCCAACTTAGTTTGCCGATTCCAGATGACAAAATCAGCGCCTATTTCTAGATTGCGGTTTCCAGTTTCGCCTCCAGTTGGTGACATAATAATAATTTCTCCTTTCGCGTTACGTTCAAATTTAACATCGGGATTTGACCGACAAAGTTTATAAAAATGGTCGTCGGTCATCTGGAAAATTGGTTTTAAATTTAAGGTGACAGTATTCATGGTTTTTAGGTTATTAATTGAAACAGGGGGGCAGGTAAGTATTCTCAGAAACCCGGTTTTTTCAAAAAACCGGGTTTCTTGACCGAAATAAATGGCAGATTAACAATTAGCAACTCAAATATTAACACAAACAGAGCGATCGCCCTCCCGAACGTTAGGATTAGTCTCCAGATAATCCCCCACCAAATCGCAAGCTTGTTTTAAAAGCTTATCCAAATGAAAATCCCACAAAATTACCCTACCGCTGGCATCACCGGAAGCTAACATTCGACCGTTGGGGCTAAAACTCACGCTTAATACCTTACTGTTATGACCTTCCAAACTCTTGAGCAAAGTGCCCTCGGGATGCCAAAGTTTGACCAGACCATCGTTAGAACCCGATACTAAAATTTGACCGTCCGGGCTAAATTCTACACTATTAACCCCGTCTTGATGCCTCAACGTACTTAACAAAGTCCCGTCTTCGCGCCAAACCTTCACCGTGGCATCGTTGCTGGCAGTGGCGATCGCCCTACCGTCCGGGCTGAAACTCACATCGAGGATATGAGTACCATGTCGCACTAATACAGAAACTAAGCGCTCGTTCCTATCCAAGATTTCAACGCGATCGTAAACGATTTTCGCTCTTCTCCTACCGTCGCGGCTAACTAGAGGCTTGGGAATTTCCTTCGATTTCGTGTCCAACAGCCGATCGCCCCTCAGACTCCAAACGTTCGTCGTTCCATCCTTACTGCTGGTGTAAAGCTTCCGACCGTTGCGGCTGAATTTTACTCTATAGATACCCGATTCGTGGGCTTGGAGCGATCGCGTTCGGCTGCTGCGAAACCAGAGAATGACCGACTCGTCTGCCCCAGAGGAAGCGAGAGTTTGACCGTCCGGACTAAAAGCAACGCTATAGACAGAGGAGTTATGCCCCTCAAAAGTTTCCTGTAATTTACCATCCAGACTCCAAAGTTTAACCGTGCGATCCTTACTGGCAGAGGCTATAGCTTCCCCGTCCGGGCTAAAACAGACGCTCCAAATTAGACTTTTATGCTCTCCTATAGTTCGCCAAAACTCAAACTGGTTGTCGTCGGCGCGACTCCAGAGAGTAATAGCGCGATCGCCCCCCGCCGCAGCTAACAATTGTCCCTGGGGGCTGAAAGCGATACTTTTAACGGCATCTGACGCTTCTAGGGTTTGCAGCAGTTGACCGTCGCGACTCCAAATAGCGATCGCCCCGCTGCTGTCTGCCGAGGCCAAAATTTCCCCCGTCGGGCTAAAAGCAACGGTTTCCACCCAACCCCGATGACCCCTCAAGGTTTGCAGTGGCTCTCCATTTATACTCCAGAGTCTAACCGTACTATCGGCGCCGGCGGAGGCTAAATTTTCTCCGTCGGGACTGAAACTAACAGCGATAACTTCTTTCTCGTGGCCGACTAAAGTTTGCAGTAACTTACCGTCGCTCCTCCAGAGTTTAACAGTGCGATCGAAACTGCCAGAAGCGAGTATCTCGCTATCGGGACTAAAACTGATACTTTTAACGCGATCGCCATGCCCGCTCAAAGTTTGCAGTAATTTACCGTTACGAGCCCACAATTTCACCGTACCATCGTCGCTGGCAGTAGCGATCTGCTCCCCATCGTTACTAAAATTAGCGCTAACAACCGTTTTTTGATGTCCTTCTAAACGGTTGCGCTGCTTTAATTGGTGTACTTCCTGATGCAAACTAGCGACAATTCGCATTTGCAAATCTGCTCCCATACCCGGCGTTTTTTGGAGTTTTTTTGCTGCTTGAATTTGCGGGATTAAGGCATCTATTCTTCCTTCTGTTTCAAAAATTTTCTCCGCCAAAGCTACCAAATTATTTAACTCTAATTTTTGTTCGTTTCTCCAGGATTGAAATCCAAAAAAACCAGTTATTATTGCGAGAATAGTAGTTAACAATGCTACCAAAACAGCCGCTTTAACTTCCCTTTCTAAGGTTAGGTTTAATCTGCTTTGGGTTTGCTGTTGTTGTCGGTCTAATTCTGCTTTTTGACTGGCTGCTAAAAATTGATAATCTTTGGGATGCAAACTTTTATTTTTGGCCCACAATTGAGCATCTAATAAACCTTGACCTTGCAAGAGTTGAGATTCGTCTTGGGAACCGGAAGCCAACCAAGCAGCGATCGCTTCTGAATAAGGCCGCAAATTAGCTAATTCTAATTCTATCCATTGGCAGTCAAAAACTTCCCGATAAATTCGGTTATAAACTTTTAAACTGCCACCAGACTTTACGACTAAACCCGAAAGTCGCAATTGAAGTTGTTCTAAAGTTCCCTCGTGATTAATTTCTCCTTTTTCTAAGATTTCCTGGTACATTCCCAAAAATCGGCCTGCTAGTTGTTTGTTTTCTAAGAGGCGATCGCGAATCGTTTTTAAATGTTCCGGTTCGTCGTAAACTTCCCAGTTTTGAATAATCCTTTCTCGCACTAAATTTTCTACCCATTTTGCCTCCTCGCCAGCCGCGACTAATTCTTCAGTAGTTCTCTGAATTAACTGGCAAACTTTTTGAGTTAAAAAAGGTTGTCCTCCAGTCCAATTTAAGATTTCTGCCATCAAGGTTTTGGGATTTTCTGCCTTGCTAACTAACCCCCAAATTAACGGTTGAGTTTCCTCTAATTTAAAGCCAGTTAATTCGATAGACCAACCAATATTAAAAGGAGTGCGTCGTTTATCGCGGATTAAATCTGAGGGAGTCGCTACTCCCAACATGGCAAATGTTAAGCGTCTAAATTTGGGTTCGTCTGCCCGTCTGTTGTAGCAGTCGCGGATAACAGCAAAAAAGTCATCTCTATTAAAATTGAGACTCATAGTGCTGTCAATTTCATCTATTAAGATAACTAGATTTTGAGGGATTAATTTCAGCAAAACATCGCCTAAAAATTTACTCAAACGGCGCACGTTAGAAAGGCTAATATTTTCCGTCCACCATTCCTCTAAATCAAAGCGATCGTACAGTTCCAAACTGCTAATAATACTATCAATTACTCCAGCATACCACTGTTCGGGAGTAATATCAGAACTGCCGATAGCAGTCATATCAATTGCAGCGCAAATTATCCCTTCTGCCTGCAATCTGTTCGTAGTTCTTACTCGCAGACTGGACTTTCCCATTTGGCGGGAGTTTAAGACATAACAAAACTCTCCCGCTTTGAGGTTTTGATAAAGCTCTTCGTCTGCTTGTCGCTTAACGTAGCTGGCGGCATCTACTGGCAGACTGCCGCCGACTTGATATCGATAATTGCTCATAGCTAATTGTCAATTGTCAATTGTTAATTGCTAATAGCTAATTGTTTTTCTATTAGCCATTAGCGATTAGCCATTAAACATTACAAAGAACGCTTTAAACGACGGAGGCGATCGGAATAACTCCGAATAACATTTAAAGCAAACATTGGCGTTTCTTGTACCGCAAATAAAAAGTGTTTTTCGTCAATATACGCCAATTTACACTCAGTTTTTGCTATGGCAGTAGAAGCCCTTGTATGTTCTTTATGAACCAAAGCACCTTCACCAAAAACATCTCCTTGGTGAATAGTTTCTACCACTTTCCCTCTGACAAATAACTCCACTTCCCCTTCAATAAGTCCGAACATCACATCCCCATGCTCTCCATCTTCAAAAATGGTATCGCCGGCAGCATAAGTCTTAATGTCTGGCGCTTTTTGAAATAGCGCTACTGTTTGTGCTGGTTCTAACATTTTTCTTTTCCTCCCATCGGTTGATTGATGATTAGTTAACAAAAGTCGGTTGAGTTAGGCTAAAAAAGTCTAACTCAACCAACTTTAATAAAATTGAGATGCACCTATAATTAAGTAATCACAGTCGGTTTATCCATCCCAGTGTAATTGCGAATTTCCGCGATTTCCTCGGCAATTTTAATCAACTCCGATAAAGCATCTTGCGGATCCAAACCGTGTTTGCTAGAGTCTGCCTCGTAACTTTCGAGATAAAGTCGCAAGGTCGCGCCCTGGGTACCCGTTCCAGAAAGGCGGAAGATAATCCGCGAACCGTCGGTAAAACCGATGCGAACCCCCTGTTTTTGGCTGATGCTGCCATCTATGGGATCTACATAGCTGAAATCATCGGCATACTCGACTTCGTAGGAACCGTATTTCTTGCCTTTCATTGCCGAGAGACCCGATCGCAACTTCTCCATCAGCGTGTTAGCGTTGTTGCTATCCACTCCCTCGTAGTCATGGCGGGAATAGTAGTTGCGACCGTAAGTTTGCCAGTGTTCGCGAACGATATCTTCTACGGACTGCTGGCGGACCGCTAAGATATTCAACCAGAAAAACACGGCCCACAAACCGTCTTTTTCGCGAACGTGATCCGAACCGGTGCCGAAGCTTTCTTCGCCGCAGAGAGTCGCTTTGCCCGCGTCTAACAAATTGCCGAAGAATTTCCAGCCGGTGGGGGTTTCGTAACAGTCGATGCCGAGTTTGGCTGCCACGCGATCGGCGGCTGCGGAAGTCGGCATGGAACGCGCCACTCCCGCCAAACCGCCGCTGTAACCGGGCACTAATTTGGCGTTGGCTGCCAAAACTGCCAGACTGTCGCTGGGAGTGACGAAAAACTTGCGACCTAATATCATGTTGCGATCGCCGTCTCCATCCGATGCCGCCCCGAAGTCCGGGGCGTTGTCGCCGTACATAACCTCTACCAGGTCGTGGGCGTAAACCAAGTTCGGGTCTGGATGACCGCCGCCGAAGTCTTCTAAGGGAACGCCGTTTTGAACGGTGCCGGCGGGGGCACCCAGACGGTTCTCGAATATTTCTTTGGCGTAGGGTCCGGTGACGGCGTGTAGGGAGTCCATACACATCCGAAAGCTGCCAGAGGAGAGCAGTTTTTTGATGCTAGCGAAATCAAACAGAGATTCCATCAATTCCGCATAGTCGGCTACCGAGTCGATAACCTCTACTTTCATCGCTCCTAACTGCTGGCTGCCGATGGTATCTAAATCGATATCGTCTGCTTCCAGGATTTTATAAGTATCGATAATTTTGCTGCGTGCAAATATCGCTTCGGTAACTTTTTCCGGTGCCGGTCCGCCGTTGGTTACGTTATATTTAATGCCGAAGTCTCCTTCCGGTCCGCCGGGGTTGTGACTGGCAGATAGGATAATGCCGCCAAAGGCTTTATTTTTGCGAATGACGCAGGAGGCGGCGGGGGTGGAGAGGATGCCACCGCAACCGACTAGCATTTTGCCGACTCCGTTGGCGGCTGCCATTTTGAGAATGGTTTGGATCGCCGTTCGGTTGTAGTAGCGCCCGTCGCCACCGAGAACGAAGGTTTCTCCTTGATAGCTTTCGAGGCTGTCAAAGATGGACTGAACGAAGTTTTCTAAGTAGTTGGGTTTCTGGAACGCCGGGACTTGCTTGCGCAGGCCCGAGGTTCCGGGTTTTTGGTCGTTAAAGGGTTGGGTTGATACGGTTTTGACGTTCATCAGGGCCCTCGGTTTGAGTGTCTATAAATCAACAGTTGGACTGTTTCTGTCTCCACTTTTACACTAAGGGGGGCAATTTGGGAAGTTTTTGTTAATGGGTAATGGTTAATTGTCAATTGTTAATTGTCAATTGTCAATTGTTAATTAGCAATTAGCAATTAACAATTAGCCATGTTATAGCTATTGTTTTTCTTTAAAGTATTGTACGCAATTAATAAAATGACTGCAGTCGAGATTAGTCTATTATTGAGAAAAGTCTCAGATTGTAGAAGCGAAGCCTCTGGGTGGCGAGGAAAGGAAACTCGCCACCTGTAACGAGGTTTAATTTTTTTCAGTTTCGCTGAGGACGCGATCGAACTCTTGGAGGTTTGCAACTACGGCGGCTTTTTTCAACAATTCTTTTAAGACATCTAAATTGGTGAATTGGTAGATGCGATCGCTCGTTTCTCCGGGAACTTCCCCAAAGCGCACTTCCAAGACTGCAACCACGGAAGAGCGAGCGTTTTCGCGGGTTCGCAACTCTTCCCCCACCATAACTCCTATTTGGGAGATGGCCTCTTCTAGGGGCTGTTCCAAAGCAGGGCTAGTCCGTTGTGGTGAGGGTTCGATTTGATACCAGGGGGAGTTTAGATCTATAGGTTCGTCCAACCACGAAGGTCGCACTGGAGCAAATTCCGCCGGTTCGTCTGGTATTAAGTCGGTCGGATCGCCGGACAATAATTCCTCGAACTCTTCTATGGAGGCCACAGTTGCTGCGGGTTCCAAAAGTTCTCTGAGTAGGATTAGTTCTTGCATCCGATCTAGCTGGCGGCTCAAATTTACCAGGCGAGACATCAACTCTGAAGGTATGCTGCCAAAGCGGGCCTCCAAGAAAACTACTAAAAATTCGCGAGCGTTGGTCAAGCGACCGTCTCGCTCCCAAGTTGTCATCGCGGGCATTGTCTTTTTCTCCTCTATTTGCCTTTGTTCGGTTTTAAAGTTCTGCTCCAGTCCCGGTGGTAAGACCATTAGCCAGTTGAGGAACCGAAGCAGATCGTAGATTTCCTTTTTAGTATAGCTGTATCGTAATCGGATATTATGGCCATTATTTTAGTTGCGTTGGTTAGCTATATTTTAACATGAAATCTTAGCAATTAAGAAAGTGGGTTTTTAACCTATTAAGAAACCCGGTTTTTTAGACCTATTAAGAAACCAGGTTTTTTCAAAAAACCTGGTTTCTGGGACTTTTCAAAAAACCTGGTTTCTGGGACTTTTGAAAAAATGGGGTTTTTAACCGGGGCAAAAAACATTTTACAAGCCGCGATATCTAAGAAACCGGGTTTTTTCAATATTCCCGGTTTCACGCGGTCGAATTAGTTCTTTGTAGGTTGTGCGGACCTCCGTGGAACCCAACACCGCTGATTTCTATTGCCAAAAAGCCCGGTTTCTGGCGGGGAAATTAGCATTATTACGAGAATAAGAAACCCGGTTTCTTCGAGAAACCCGGTTTCTGGGGCGAGCAGGTTACTTTTTCCCAACTGCCCTAACTACCACTAGACGTTTTGGCTAAAATTTGCTATAGTTACTATTGTCAACAGTTTCAGAGAGGTTAACCATGTGTAGAAAGGATACAGTTAAACCCAGCCTCCAGGGACAAATCAATTTAAAAAATGCCCGCGAAGAAGCTGGCTTGTCTCAACAGAGTTTAGCTGACCAACTTGGTATTAGCGTTGATACTATTAAACGATTAGAAGGAACAAAAGACCCCGACAAAAATCCGGCGGTGAAACGAGAAACAGTAGAAAAAATTGCTAAAGTGTTAAATCTTCAACCTACGAATATTGTGGCTCGTGAAGATTGGTTGCGTTGTCCAGATGATTTTAGAGCTCTCATTTTGGAGAAAACTAAAAACTTTTGCGGGCGTGAATTAGTTTTTCAAAGGTTCGAGCAATTCTGCCAGGAAAAGAGCAACGGTTATTTTACCGTGGTCGGCGATGCGGGAATGGGCAAGAGTTCTATTGCTGCTAAATACGTTTTAGAAACTGGGGCGATTTGCCATTTTAATGTCATGGCGGAGGGGCGCAGTCGAGCGGATTTTTTCCTCAAAAGTATTCGCCAACAACTTATAGAACGCTACAATTTAGACAAGAAGGCAGAAGGGGAGAATTTGGAGGCTTTATTGACAAAAGCTCGGGGAAAATTGGGAGGCGACGAACCGATAATAATAATAGTTGATGCTTTGGATGAGGTGGAAGATGACCGCCAAACTCATAACGTTTTAAATCTGCCCAAACACCTGCCAGAAGGAGTTTATTTTTTCCTAACTAGACGGTCTTACAGTCAGGGGCAAAAACGTTTAGTTGTTGAGGTTCCTTGTGGGGAATTGGATTTAAGTAATGAGGCTGATGCTGAGATTAAAAAAATGAATCGGGATGATATTAAAGCATATATTCGGTTGTTTTTGGAGGAAGACCCAGAGCATAAGGATAAACTTCAAGAATGGATAAATGCTCGCCAAATTGGTGTCTATGATTTTGTGGAATTGCTGACAAAAAAAAGCGAATACAATTTTATGTATTTGCGCTACGTTTTGCCGGCTATTGCTAATGGGGATTATCGCGATTTTAGCATTAAAGAGTTGCCAGAAGGTTTGCAGCAATATTACGAACAACATTGGCAGCGGATGGAGATGGA
>CAZSTZ010000243.1:0-10364 GCA_964609515.1 uncultured bacterium
CCCAACCTACGTTTTTTGAGACTCCACTAAAGAAGGCCATCTTCGAGATACGGGGCCATCTCGTCGGGCAATTTACGACTTAAGGCATAGAAAGAATGTCCCCCTAAGCTGGTAGAATCAAAATCGGTGGCATAGATCGCCACATTCCGGCCAGAGCTGCAAACTAGGCTCTCAGGAAAAAAAACGCATTAATAGATAGGAGAACACGCGATGGCTTACGAACAACCGGCATTACCTTACGCTAAAGATGCCCTAGCACCCTATATTTCGGCAAATACGCTGGAATTCCACTACGGCAAACACCACGCCGCTTATATAAGCAAGTACAACGGCATGGTCGAGGGCACCGAATATGCCAATAAGTCTATTGAAGAAGTCATCAAGGCAGTTTATGGCGACTCATCGAAAACTGGCATCTTCAATAATGCAGCCCAGGCATGGAACCACAGCTTTTACTGGAACTGCATGAAGCCCGGCGGCGGCGGTACTCCCACTGGCGCTTTAGCTGACAAAATTAACAGCGACTTCGGCAGTTTTGATAAATTCAAAGAAGAATTTAAAACCGCAGGCGGCACCCAATTCGGCAGCGGTTGGGCTTGGTTAGTTTTGGATAATGGCACTCTGAAAGTTACCAAAACTCCTAACGCAGAAACTCCCCTTCAAAGCGGGCAAACTCCTCTGCTGACTATGGATGTTTGGGAACACGCTTATTATTTGGATTACCAAAATAAGCGTCCCGACTACGCCGATGCTTTCATCAATAATCTGATTAATTGGGATTTCGTGGCTGAGAATTTTGCCAAGGCCTAAATAGTTTGGTTGAACTTTAATTAATTAGGGTGCGTTGCTGCGGGGCAGTGGCGCACCCTATTTAGACAAAAGGCAAGAATATGTAGGTTGGGTGAAGTGAAACGGAACCCAACAGCCCCAGGATTAAATTAATTTTTAAGGTGCGCTAGCTATAAAACTGTAGGTTGGGCGCGGGTGAAACGCAACACAACAACCCCAGAATTAAATGAATATTTAAGGTGCGCGGTGCGCACCCTACGAGGTTTAAATTTATTCCCCAGAAGTAGAATTTAATAAGTCGGGAAAGACGGGTAAAACGCGATCGCAAAAAAACAAAGTCCCCGCCGCCACGCACACGGGAATGGCTAAAAAATTCAATAAAGGAACGGTTATTAAAGTTTGACAAACTAAAGCAAAAGAAACGCTGGCAGGCATACTATTTCTAACTACTTTTAATTTATCTCTAAATCGCAATCGCCGCCGTTCCAAAGGTCCGTCTAAAAAGTCGAGACAGACAATAGTAGCCGCTAAAATTAAGCCCCCAATAGTTGCGATTAAAGAACCTCCAGGAATAAAATTTAACAGCAACAAAGGCAAACCTATTGCCGCCAAAAGAGCTAATTTTTTCACTTCAAAAAGAATAGCCCGCCAAATATCGACAAGCATCGCAAACATTCCCTGGGGCGGTTCGGGCAATTGACCGGTTTTTAACTTTTCTAATTGTTCCGAAAGTTGACCGTAAAAGGGGGCACCCAGAATCACGCCAAACTGTACTAATAAAAAACCAATTATTAGCAATAATAAACCGATGAGAATTATTTGAACTAGGAAACCTAAAATATTATCTAAAACGCCGAGGAAGCTTAACCACGCTGGCAAACGAGCAATTAGAGCATCAAAACGGAGGTCAAAATCGGCAAAAATACCGTTAATTATGTTAATTCCTGGAAATAACAATCCCACATAAAGACCGATGCCGACGATAATATTAATTAAGAGAGGAAAAATGAGATAAGCTATTAGATTGGGATGGCTAAAAAAAATTAATAATCCTCGGAATGGGTAGGTTGCACCTGCGATTAATCCCATCGGTGCATCGAGGAAGAATGGTTTTTTTTGGGGGTTATTTGGCATTTTAGTATTAGGGAAATTGTGGATAGGCGGACAGGCAAGATGCCTGTCCTACGATTATCCTTGAATTTGGCAAACCCAACCGTAGGGGTCGGCTATTTTTCCGTATTTAATAGCTTCTAACTTTTCGTAAATTTGCGGACCGTATTTCCGTTCTTCAATAGGAGGAAATACCATGTCTTTACCGCGATAATTAATACTGTGGATATGAGCTTTAGTTGCGGCAGTTCCCATACCAAAAGCTTCGGTTAATTTCCCCTCTTCATAAGCGGCGACAATTTCCTCAATAGAAATCAATCTTTCTTCCACTTTTACCCCCCGGTCTTTTAATAAAGTCAAAATGCTATCCCTGGTAATTCCCGGTAAAATAGTACCGGTTAATTTAGGGGTAATTACGGCATCGTCGATGACAAAAGCAACGTTCATAGTGCTGCATTCTTCGATATATTTTTTTTCTTTTCCATCCAACCAAAGAATGTTATCGTAACCTGCAGCTTTGGCTTCTTTATCTGCTAATAAACTGCCAGCATAATTGCCCGCAGTTTTAGCTTCCCCGGTGCCCCCTTCAAAGGATCTAACGTATTTTTCTGTTACTAAAAGTTTGACTGGATTTGAAAAATAAGCTCCTACGGGGCAAGTAATAATAATAAATTTGTAATTACTAGCTGGTTTTACGCCGATCGCTTCGTCGGTGGCGAAATACATCGGGCGGATATATAAAACGCTACCTTCTTGGTTCGGTATCCAGTCAGCATCTAATTTAATTAATTCCTTTAAACCATCCATAAAAACCTCTTGAGGGATGGGAGGCATACACATCCTTTCGGCAGATTTATTGAGGCGCTGCCAGTTAGCATCGGGGCGAAATAATAGAGGTTCCCCAGCAGCATTTTTATAAGCTTTTAATCCTTCAAAAATTGTTTGTCCGTAGTGGAGGGCGGAGATAGAAGGAGACATTTCTAGTTTGCCGTAGGGAATAATTTTAACTTCTTTCCAACTGCCTTCGCTATAGCTGGCAACTAACATATGGTCGCTAAATACTTTGCCAAAAGGACTGTTATTAATATCTTGTTCTTGCAGTCGAGATTTGGTAGTTTTTTCTATAGAGATGTTTTGAGTTAGGGTTGGCATGGTGTCCTCTTTGATTGGTTTGGTGAAATTCTGTTTATTATATCGGTTTTTGCTAAGGTGCGCAATAGTGGGAAAAAAGCAGTAGGGTGCGCGGTGCGCACCCTACGGAAGCTGGTTAGTTTATAGGTCGCAATTCCCTACCAAAAGGGAAAAGTGCCATGGGAATTAGTTTGAGATGCTGTTGAGCGAAAGGGATGCCAATAATTGTGATGAATAAAATTAGCGCTGACGTCAGATGTGCGAGGGCAATCTCCCAGCCAAAGAATATCACCCAAATTACGTTAAAAATCATCACCAAAGTGCTGTTTGAATTTTCATCAACAAAATTCTCTTTACCAAAAGGCGCCATAGTTGCCCAACCTAACTTAATTGCTTGCAATCCAAAAGGGATACCAACAATAGTTAGGCAAATGCCTAGTCCTCCTAAAATGTAACCTAGTCCTGCTAAGAAACCACCAAAAATCAACCAGATGATGTTTCCTAATAAGCTCATAATTCTTTCTCCTAATACTTTAATTGGAGCTTCACTTTCCTACAGTACCTTTCCCGAAAAATTTTGGTGGTTCTGCGAGGGTATAAACTTGGGTTTCGGCGGCGATCGCGTCTCGCAAATGTTTGCCAATATTAAACAGTCCTGATAAGGCAATACCATCCAACATTTTAAAGCCCCCAGTGGTTTTTTCTGCCAAAAGCTTGTCGATAGTTTCCGGTTTGGCATTGGTGTTAATTTCCTCACTGGATGCTAAGACAAAACCCCAGGGAGTTCCATAAGTAGAAATGTAACTGACGTAGGGATAAACGTTCGGGAAAACCGCCTTTAAGGTGTTATTAATGCGGACGTTAAGTTTCATTTCTCCGGGGGATACGGGACCTGCTTGAACGACAAAAAGTCCGCCCGGGGAGAGGATGCGTTTCGCTTTCTCGAAATACTCTTTGGTAAATAATTGAAACGATGGTCCTTCTTCTATAGGATCCGACAGATCCGAGATAATGATGTCCCACTGCTCGTCGGTGGTATCTAAGAACTCGATGGCATCGCCGATAACTAATTCCACCCGGGGGTCGTCGAAAGCATTAGCGTGCATTTCTGGGAGGTATTGGCGGCAAGCTTCTACTACTTCCCCGTCAATGTCAATCATGGCCACTTTTTCCACAGTTTTCCAGCGCAATACTTCCCGAATAGTGGCCCCTTCCCCGCCGCCCAGAACTAGGACTTTGCGGGGGGCACCGTGGTGGATCGCTGCGGGATGTACCAGAGGTTCGTGGTACAAGAATTCGTCAACGGTGCAAGATTGCCATTTACCGTCCAAGACTAAAGCTTTGCCGTAAGTGCCGGTTTCGACGACGTACATTTCTTGATAGGCGGTTTTTTTGTAGGCTAGTACCTTGGTGATGCCGTGAACGTAGATATCCCAAGGGGTGATGTATTCGCTAATCCACAAATCGGCACTAACTTGACTTCCTGGCATAAAAGCTCCTCCAAATTAAGGGACGATCGCTTTTTAGCACAAAACGGGCTCCTCTGGTGAATTTATGCTGAAACCCTGTTTTACTCAAAACCCTGTTTTACTCAAAACCCTGTTTTACTCAAAACCCGGTTTTACTCAGAAACCCGGTTTTACTCAGAAACCCGGTTTTGCCGAAATTACCTGGTTTCTAAGGTGTTCGTTTATCTTTAGCTAGCAGAAAAGTAGCAAAAAATTGGCGAAAGTGTTGTTCAAAAAACCGGGTTTCTAAGGTGTTCTATAAGTCGATCTTTAGCTTGAAAAGTATGAGAGATTTCGCGATGGATTTGTTGGGCGATCGCTTCAATTTCTTTTAAACTTCTAGAAGACTTTTTCGCCAGTATAGTTACGTCATCTGCAATAATAGCAAAACCCTTACCAGCTTCGCCAAAACGCGCTGCCTCTGCCCTGGCATTTAAGGCTAAAACGTTCATTTTATCGACATTTTTATAAATCCAGTTCACAATTTCAGAAATATCTTGAGAATATTCCTGAATATCTATAATTTTTAGATCCAGAAAATCTACTTTTTCTTCTAATACAAAATAATTAAAATCCTGAAAAGCGATCGCCTCCTTAATCCCTTCTTCAGTTGCCACCATAACTTGACTAATATCCCCTTGAATTTGGGGCACGAATTCTTCTATTTTTTTTAAATAATTAGCAAAACTGTTGGCGAGATGGCGCACTTCATCCGCTATAATTACCAATTTTAAACCGCTTTCTCCTAACTTTGTTGCTTCTATAGCAGCATTAATTGCTAGCAAATTCAGCCGAGATTCAAGAGTAGAAATTAAAGCCGCCATGCTAGAAATATCTTGAGATAAAACAGCTAATTTTTTGATTTTTTGGTTGGTCTCTACTAAAGCTAAATAAATAGCATTATTTTTAACAAACTCAGCATCTTCTCTCCAATCTAAGCTTGGGTATAAATATTGATTATTAACTTCCGTTCGCTTCAACCAATGTTGAATTAATCCAGCTAAAGCACGAACTTCTTGCCGCAGTTCTTCTATTTCGTCAAATTCGTTCATTTTTGTTCATATTTTATTTTTTGATTTTTCCTTAGCAATTACAGTGCCAATTTAATCTCTGATGATTCTCCCAAAGCTTCGTTAATGACAAGTAAAGTTTTGTCTGGAGTAGCTCCTAATTGGCTATTAGCATTTAGCAGTTCAATTCCATAAATAGTTCCGTCTGGTGCTATGTCGATATTCATCTCTTCGCTAACTTGAATCGTCTCAACCCGGGCTGTTTTTTCTTGAAAGCAGATATAAGCAATGTTAGCTCTTGGATCGTAACTAATTTTCATTTTTTAACTCAGCATAAGCCTCATAAACTGCTCGAACGTTATACCAATTGAGAAAAACCCTAGCTATTTCCAAAGCTAACTGAGATTTTCCTCTGTCAATTAACCACTGTAAAAAACCCGCCATAGTTTTTTCGTTTAAGCTCCCACCCACAGATAAAATGCCCCATAATAATCGATGCATCCAAGTCATTTGCACCATCATTTTCACCTCCCAAGTGGGATGTTTTTGATAAAATAAAACACCCATTTTTCCCCGTTGAATTTCTCGGTCGATAAGCGCGGGTAACTGGGTTAAATTAAACGGTGGATGCCAGTGATAGCCCACAGCAGCGGGACATTTTATTAACTGCAAACCTAACTTTTTTAACCTTACCCCCAACTCTAAATCTTCCCAACCGTATTGTTGGAAACGGGTGTCAAATAAGCCGGCGTCGATTAACAAACGACGGGCGATCGCTACATTTCCCGTAGCAAAAAAAGCCGCCGAAAAATCGGTCAACTTATAAGGTTCGGCAGTAGGATTATCGAAATTACAAGTATTAATAACCCTGCCATAAGTAAAGACTAGCTCGTTATTTTCCCTCGCCCTAACTAAAGCCTCGGCATGTGCCATCAAAAAAGTTTCTGTCACCACCAAATCGCTATCAATAAAAATAATAGTATCGCCTCGGGCCCTTTCTACCCCAAAATTCCGGGCCGCCGCAGGCCCTCGATGGTCCCTGGGATATGGCCGGACGTGGGGGAAGTCCGGGGCCCTGCTGGTTAACCATTCCCAAGTCCCATCGTTGGAACCGTCATCGACTACCACTACTTCATAGTCGGCGACGGGAGGGCCATAATTTTGATTTTCCAAGGCCTTAAGGCACTTTTCTAAAATGGGTCGGCGGTTGTAAGTTGGGATAACGACGCTAAAAAAAATCATAAGTCTAGGAATTTTTACCCGGCGGGGGAGAATTTACAAAATTTAGTCCCATAATAAAAATTCAGTTGTTATTAGAACCAAAAAATTATGGGTCGCGCTACTAAAGTAGTCTTAGCTTATTCTGGCGGAGTCGATACCTCTGTTTGCATACCCTATCTGAAAAACGAGTGGGGGGTAAAGGAGGTAATTACTCTCGCTGCGGACTTGGGGCAAGGGGAAGAACTCGAACCGATCCGCAAAAAAGCTCTTAATTCCGGGGCCAGCGAATCTCTGGTAGTCGATGCGGTGGAAACTTTTGTTAAGGACTACGGGTTTCCGGCCATCCAGGCCAACGCCCTCTATGAAAATCGCTATCCTTTGGCCACTGCCCTCGGTCGTCCTTTGATTGCAAAGTTGTTGGTGGATACGGCGGAAAAATATGCTGCCGACGCGATCGCCCACGGTTGTACCGGCAAGGGTAACGATCAGGTGCGCTTTGACGTCGCAGCGGCCGCCCTCAACCCTAAATTAAAAATACTCGCGCCAGCGCGGGAGTGGGGGATGAGTCGCGAGGAGACGATCGCTTATGGGGAAAAATACGGCGTTCCCTCTCCAGTGAAGAAATCTTCTCCTTACAGCATCGACAAGAATTTATTGGGAATGGCGATCGAGGCAGGCATCCTCGAAGATCCCTGGGCGGAACCTCCAGAGGAAGTTTTCGGCATGACTAAAGCGATCGCCGATACCCCCGACGAACCGGAATATGTGGAGATCGGTTTCGAGAAAGGTCTGCCGGTGAGTCTCAACGGCGAGGCAATGGGCGGCGTTGCTTTGATAACAAAGCTCAATCAACTGGCGGGGAGTCACGGTGTCGGACGCATAGATATGATAGAAAACCGTCTGGTGGGGATTAAGTCCCGGGAGGTTTACGAGTCGCCGGCGATGTTAGTCCTAATTCACGCCCACCGAGATTTAGAAAGTTTTACTCTCACAGCGGATGTCACCCGTTACAAGCGCGGCATAGAAGACACTTACAGCCAGTTAGTTTATAACGGTTTGTGGTACAGTCCTCTTAAAGGTGCTTTGGATGCTTTTGTTCGACAAACCCAAGAGCGAGTCACCGGTAGCGTAAGGGTGAAATTGTTTAAGGGCAGCGCCGTAATTGTGGGGCGCAAGTCGGATAATTCTCTATACAGTTTTGACCTGGCAACTTATGGTGCAGAAGACGAGTTCGACCATAAAGCCGCCGAAGGTTTTATCTATGTGTGGGGATTGCCCGTTCGGGTTTGGTCTGGAAAAATGAGAGGTTAATTTGATACCTTAGCAATCGCTTTGTTTGATTTATACTAAGCGCTAACTACTTAGTTGTTAGTTGTTGAAAACAACTAACAACTAATGTATCACAAAAGATACAGCACGCATCGATCGCAACTAATTATTAATTATTCATTAAAGAATGCCTGCAACCAAACAATACATAGACTGCACGATTAAACCCCGTATTAATATCACTATTTTCGCTTCTCCAAAACCTTTGAAAAATAATATCGCTACTATACAAATTAACGCGATTAAAAGCTGGAAGCAATTGCAACCCAAACCGGAAATTATCCTCTGCGGCGACGAATTGGGCACCGCCGAAATTGCCAAACAATTAAATATTCGCCACTTTCCTAATATT
Organism: uncultured bacterium; assembly: GCA_964609515.1. GTDB lineage: Bacteria > Cyanobacteriota > Cyanobacteriia > Cyanobacteriales > Microcoleaceae > CALKCV01. Next base: position 8,451 of record CAZSTZ010000243.1, read on the forward strand.
AAATGCAATCAATACGGCACTCCTTTATTAAACGATATTTTCGCTAAAGTCAGCGCCACTGCGAAAAATTCTATCCTGGTTTATGTAAATTCAGATATTATTTTAACTAGCGACTTTCTGCCGGTAGTTCAACAAGTCGCTGCGAAACATCCACGGTTTTTAATATTAGGCAGGCGGTGGAATCTCGATATTAATGAAGCTATCGATTTTGAGGATTTTAAGTGGGAGGAGAAATTGAGCGAACGCCTCCAAAAAAACGGGACTTGCAGCGGCGTAGGTGCCCTAGATTATTTCGTCTTTCCCAAACCTCTTTTTTCCCAACTGCCAAAGTTTGCGATCGGTCGCCCCGGATGGGATAATTGGATGGTGGGAAATGCTTTAAAAAATAATATTCCCGTAATTAATGCCAGTCTGGTTATTAAACCCATCCACCAAAATCACGATTACAGTCACCTTCGCGGTAACAGAATTGAAGCTTTTCAAGGTGAAGAAGCGCGAGAAAACGAACGACTTTTGCGCCGGGAAGGTAGGGCGGGAAATAGTGCCGATGCTACTTGGTATTTGGCACCGATAGCTACTTTTAATAATCCTTCGGTTTCCGTGGTAGTTGTTGGTAAAAATAATCGGGAAATTTTGGGGGAACAATCTTATCGAGATTATGAATTAATCGCTATCGATGACACCGTTCATAAAGTCGCTGCCAGAAACGAAGGTTTGGCAAAAGCAAAGGGAGAATTTGTCGTTTTTTGGGAGGTCGATGTTGCATCCGCAACGCTTTTTCCCGATGCTTTGGCGGCGCAAATTAACTGTTTTGAAAATAAAGCTGCTTCTTTGGAAATGGTGTTTGGCGGGTGGCAGCTAGATCCCCCCCGGCCCCCCTTGGAAAGGGGGGAGATGAGTTATCCCCCCCGGCCCCCCTTGGAAAGGGGGGAGATGGAAGTTGTCGAACCTTGGCACCAACTGGCAACTGTATTAAAAGGAAGGGAGGGTTTGCAGGGAGTTCATATTTGGATGCTTCCCCATTTATGGCGGTTGATTAATCTTAATTCGATGATGTTTCGTCGCAGTTGGTTGGAAAATGTCGGCGGGTTTGATGTTAGTTTATCCCCAGAAGCGGCGACTATAGATTTAGTCTTGAATTTGTCTTTAAAAGGGGCGGCGGGTTTTTGTTTGGAAAAACCGATTTTTCGGCAGAGTCAACCTCCTCCTTTTGGCAGGGAAAAAATTGCTCTTCTCGAAAGAGACTCCCAGAAGTTAATCGATAAGTATTTTTCTCGTCCTTATCTGCCGCAGTGGATGAATGTTTTGCGGGGGAGGGCGGAATTTAATACTTATGTTTGGTTGGCATGGTTGATGTTTGCAGCGGGAGATAATTTGGGGATGGAGGGTTATTTGGGGCGATCGCGAAGCGTTGCGGATGCAATCTCGCTTTCTGTTAGTCCTTATTCCCCTTCGGAAACTCTGCTTAATTGGGAGGAAAGTTTTAAACTATTTGCCAGAGAGGATGGCAAGTCATTTGATGTTAAACTTTGGCAAAGTTTAAAGGATAAATTGATGAAAACTATAGCTTAAGAAACCCGGTTTTTTGAAAATACCGGGTTTCTGAAGGTTCCAGTAGTTCTTTGTAGGTTGGGTGGAACGCAGTGGAACCCAACATTTTTGTTGGGTTGCTTGTTAGTGGGCCATGAGGTTTGGTTTGCTACAGGGGGTTGTAAGAAACCGGGTTGGTAAAAAACCCGGTTTCTGGTGGGTCAGGAAGTTGTAAGAAACCGGGTTGGCAAAAAACCCGGTTTCTGCTGGGTGATGGGGGTTCTAAGAAACCGGGTTGGCAAAAAACCCGGTTTCTGGTGGGTCAGGAAGTTGTAAGAAACCGGGTTGGTAAAAAACCCGGTTTCTGCTGGGCGATGGAAGTTC
>CAZSTZ010000244.1:0-10315 GCA_964609515.1 uncultured bacterium
TATTTTTGGGTTTGCTGTTTATTACGATTTAATGATTTGACGATTAACAATTAACGATATGCAACCAACCACAGATGTCATCATCATGGGAATGGGGAACAGGCAGGATGCCTGTTCTACTATTTTTGTTGGGTTTCGTTTCACTTCACCCAACCTACAGAATTAGGGACTTTGGTTCCACGGGACAAACCCAATTGTTAATTGTTAATTGACAATTATCGATTTCCTACCAACTTATCGCGCAATAACTTAATGCGATCGCGCAATTTGGCGGCTTCTTCAAACTCTAAATTTTTCGCCGCCTCTTTCATCTGTTCTTCCAACTTGCCAATAATCTCTGGGATATCCTCCAAAGGTAAATCCTCCGACTCATCCAATACCTTCTCCAACTGGGAAGAGTTCAACCGTCGGGATACATCTAAAAACGCTAATATAGCATTGCTCTGTTTCTTCACAATGGGCGCGGGTACGATGCCGTGCATCTTATTATAAGCTAACTGAATCCCTCGCCTTCTTTCCGTCTCGTCTATAGCTTTGCGCATACTATCCGTTAAATTATCTGCATACAAAATCGCCTGACCGCGAATATTTCTCGCAGTCCGACCTATCGTTTGAATTAACGAACGTTCCGTCCGCAAAAAGCCTTCTTTATCGGCATCTAATATCGCTACTAAAGATACCTCCGGTAAATCCAAACCTTCCCGCAACAAATTCACCCCAATCAAAACATCAAAATCTCCCCCTCGCAACCCCTGAAGTATCTCAATTCTTTCGATTGAATTAATCTCGGAATGCAAATAGCGTACCTTTATCCCTCGTTCTTGCAAATATTCCGTTAAATCCTCTGCCATGCGCTTCGTTAAAGTAGTAATTAAAACTCGTTCTTTTCTCTTTACTCGGTCTTTAATTTCTGCCAACAAATCGTCAACTTGACCCTCAGTAGGTCGGACAAAAATCTCTGGGTCAACCACTCCCGTCGGTCTGATGATTTGCTCCACAACTCGACCTTCTGACTCTTCTACTTCCCAATTTCCAGGAGTAGCAGAAACGCAAATACATTGATTTACTTTCTGCCAAAATTCCTCCGATTTTAAAGGGCGATTATCGGCAGCGCTTGGCAAGCGAAAACCGTGTTCTATTAATACTTTTTTTCGCGCTTGGTCTCCGTTGTACATTCCGCGAATTTGGGGAACGGTAACGTGGGATTCGTCAACAATTAACAGCCAATCTTTCGGGAAATAATCTATTAAACATTCCGGCGGTTCTCCCGCCAAGCGACCGGTTAAATGTCGGGAATAGTTTTCGACTCCGTTACAATGTCCCACCTCTTGCAACATTTCTAAATCGTAGCGGCTTCGCTGTTCTAACCTCTGAGCTTCTAATAGCTTGCCCGCTTTTTCTAGCTCTTCCAATCTTTCTTCTAATTCTTCTTTAATTGCATGACAAGCTGCCTCTAATTGGTCTTCGGGGGTGACAAAGTGACGCGCTGGATAAACGTTTAAGGAGTTTAAAGTTTGGATAATATTGCCGCTAACCGGGTCGATGTAGCGAATGGCGTCGATTTCATCTCCAAAAAATTCTATTCTAATAATTCTGTCTTCGTAGGCAGGACCGATTTCGAGAACGTCCCCTTTTACTCTGAATTTTCCTCGGCTTAATTCTACGTCGTTACGGCTGTATTGAATGGTTGCTAAATCTCTTAAAAGTTGCCGTTGGTTGACTTCTTTTCCTACTTGAAAGTTAATCGCTGCTTTGAGATATTCCGAGGGAATGCCCAAACCATAAATGCAGCTAATTGATGCTACTACAATTACGTCTTTGCGTTCGAACAAAGAGCGAGTTGCCGAGTGTCTGAGCATATCAATTTCATCGTTGATAGATGCAGTTTTTTCGATGTAAGTATCGCTGACGGGAATGTAAGCTTCCGGTTGGTAGTAGTCGTAGTAACTGATGAAATATTCGACGGCGTTGTTAGGAAAAAATTCTCTTAATTCGTTGCATAATTGAGCTGCTAGGGTTTTGTTGTGGGCTAAGACCAATGCGGGCTTTCCCACCTTTTCGATGACGGCGGCCACCGTGAGGGTTTTGCCAGTTCCCGTGGCACCGAGTAAAGTTTGAAAGCGATGTCCCCCTTGGAGGTAGGATGTTAGTTGGGCGATCGCCTTTGGCTGGTCCCCCGTGGGTTGAAAAGGTGCTTGTAAAGAAAAATTCGCCATTAGCTTCCGATTGTGGTATTCTCGACTGAGAATATTTTGACTTCTATTTTTAATAAGGAGCAATGGCGGGGGGTGTTTTTATCGGCGGCGAATTCCCAATACGGGGCAACCAAGGCAGGATTGCCCGTACTATTATTTATTAACTATTAAGAAAAATATTTCTTGTGGTACGCGCTTACCCGCAATGGCCAGAAAATACAGTAAATACTATTCCCACTTCCGGGTGGCTCGATCCTAGTTTGCTGAGAGTAGCCCGAAATGTTTATCTTGCTTATCTGCAAGTACATTCCGATAACATGACACGTCCGGCGGGCGTGGCCATTAGTCCCCGGAACTATCGGGGCCAGTTAATTTTTCGCCGCCAACCGATATTATTGCCTGGGGAATGTTTTATTCCTTTCGAGCAAATAGAATCGGAACTTTATTAGACAAGTCAGGCAAGAGGCAAGAGCTCATGTGGCATGCATTTAAGAGTTTTTGAGAAAAAATATATTAAAACAGATTTTGCTCGCAGAATTGCTGCAAGGTCTATTAACAAGGAATAATTGGGTATTTAGTATTTCCCATTCGCCGTAGAACAGGCAGGATGCCTGTTCCCAATTCCCCATTCCCCATTCCCAATTCCCAATTCTCCAAAAATGGACATTATTTATGCTTTACCAGCGATCGCCATTACCTTTGCCCTGGGTGCGTCCATAGGCAGTTTCTTAAATGTAATCGTCTATCGAGTCCCAGCGGGTTTATCCATACTGAGGCCACCCTCTCGCTGTCCTTATTGTCTGACTAAGCTTAAAGCTTATGAAAATGTCCCAGTCTTTGGTTGGTTGTGGTTGCGGGGACGCTGCGGCCATTGCGGTCATCCTATTTCTCCACGGTATCCGTTAGTGGAAGGGGCCACCGGCTGTTTATTCTTATTAATATTATGGACTAACCAAACGCCCGTAGAAGTGTTGGGTTACTGGACCTTTTTTAGTGGGCTGCTGGCCTTGTCCTTAATCGATATCGATACCATGACCTTGCCCAATTCCCTTACCCAGTCGGGATTGGTCTTGGGCCTCTTGTTTAAAACGGTCGGCGGGTTAACAGGCAGGATGCCTGTCGTACACGGCCTCCCCGGTGCCATTGAGGGCCTAATGTCCGGTATAATTGGTGCTGTTGTCGGCCTGTGGCTGTTTGAATTAATAGCCCTAGTTGGTTCGATTGTTTTTGGACAAACGGCAATGGGAGGGGGCGATGCCAAATTGGCAGCGACTATCGGCGCTTGGTTGGGCTGGCAGCATTTATTAATTGCAGGATTTATGGCCTGTGCCTTGGGGGCCATCGTCGGTGGGGGGGCGATCGCTCTTGGTTGGTTAAACCGACGACAGCCAATGCCTTTTGGCCCTTTTTTAGCACTAGGGGCCGGTTTGACTGCCCTCTGGGGAAATGCTATATTAACAGCTTACCTAAATTTGTTTTTCCCAGTAATTCCCTAAAAATCTAAAAAATAACATCTAAAACAGAGATTACCAAAATTTTTTAATGTCTTTATTTGATTGGTTTGCTAATAGAAAAAAATCGGTCCAAAACTCCGAAAGGCGACCCGAAAGGGAAATAGCAGATGGGCTTTGGATCAAATGCTCTGCTTGTACTGCCCTGACTTATACCAAAGACTTACAGGCAAATCAAATGGTCTGTCTGGAGTGCGGACATCACATGCAAGTGTTGGGAGACGAGCGGATTAAGCAGTTAATAGATGTCAATACCTGGATGCCCATAAATGAGGAGCTGAAGGCAACGGATCCTCTGGGTTTTCGCGATCGCAAAAATTACAAAGATCGCCTTGTAGAAGCTCAAGAAAAAACCGGACTAAGAGACGCAGTTCTCACGGGAATAGGTCAAATGGAAGGCAAACCGATCGCCCTGGGAGTGATGGACTTCCGATTTATGGGCGGTAGCATGGGTTCCGTGGTAGGAGAAAAACTCACCCGGTTGACGGAAGAAGCCACCCGAAAACGCCTACCTTTAATTATTATCTGCGCCTCCGGCGGGGCCAGAATGCAAGAAGGAATGTTAAGTCTGATGCAAATGGCTAAAATCTCAGGGGCCCTGGAACGCCACCGAGAAGCTAGACTGCTTTACATCCCAGTTTTAACTAATCCCACCACCGGGGGGGTAACAGCCAGCTTTGCCATGTTAGGAGATATTATTCTCGCCGAGCCAAAGGCCACTATTGGCTTCGCGGGAAGGCGAGTAATCGAGCAAACCCTACGAGAAAAGTTACCCGATAATTTTCAGAGCTCTGAATATCTGGTTCAGCATGGGTTTGTCGATGCTATTGTCCCTCGAACTCAATTGAAGAAAACTTTGGTCCAGTTGCTCCGCCTCCATCAACCCCAGTCTTTACCCGCCCTTGTCCAGGCAAATTCTCCCGAAGTGCCAGCTTTGAGTATTCCCGAGTATGGCGAGGAAGCTGCTGTCCATACAACCGACAACCATAGAATCGCCAAACATCTTAATCTGGATCGCTAATCTTTGAAAAGATATTTGCTTTTGGGGACCGTTAAATGAGATGATAGGCGTTGTAGATTCGGCTTAATCTTTCATTTTTTAGCAAATAACACGGGCAAGATGCCTGTTCTACAATTATGGGTTTTGCGGATTTGTCGATCGCTGAAATAGCAGAGGACTTTAGGGTTCCCGTTGAGGATGTACTTGCTTTGTGCAACCAGTTGGGAATAGCCTACAAGCATCCTCAAACTCGTTTGGCCTTAGAGGATGCCAAAGCGGTTATGTCGAAACTTTTGGCTCAAGGCCACAATTGCGATTTTAACCATAATTCTTGAGGCTTCTTTCTAAGTAATTGACAAGCGATCGGCTGTCAATAAAAATCGGATTGAGCCGCTGTGAAGCCAACCATCAATTAATTCGCCTTATTTAGTGGAGCGCAATGTTTAAAAAATTTGTCATTGCTGTGGTGACAGTATTATTTTTCACCTTTGGGAGCTTAGTCAATAGCGCCAGTGCAATCGAAATTCCTCAAGAAATTCGCACTTTGCCCCTTAACGAAGCGGGCGAAACGGTTGTAGTCAGCGAAAAAGACTACGAACAAGGTAAGCGCGAGTTTAACAATGTTTGTTCTCAATGTCATGTTGGAGGGGTAACTAAAACTAATCCCGATGTAGGACTTGGACTAGATACCCTGGGTTATGCCTACCCGCCCCGAGATAATATTGAAGGGCTGATAGATTACATGAAAAACCCCACTACTTATGATGGGTTTTACGAAATTGCTCAGTTACATCCGAGTCTCAAGAGTGCGGATATTTTCCCCGAAATGAGAAATCTCAGCGAAGACGATTTGTATAATATCGCTTCTTATATTCTCATTCAAGCTAAAACTTTGGGCAAACAGTGGGGCGGCGGTAAAATCTACCGTTAAGATACTGTTGGCTATTTCTGCCGATTGTCGATTTTAGAGCTTTATGGGGTTGGAAGACAGCCAAAATTAATTTTTTGGTTTCTTAAACCCCAGTTAATCTAAAATAGATAATCGGCACAGTTTCGTTGGAAAGACAGATAATTAAAACAAGAGAATTGTCATGTTACTAAAAAAATTTTTACCTCGCTTTTTCTGTGCTATTTTATTTGTTTTAATAGCGTTTACGAGCATTTCTCAATCGGCTCTAGCAGCTAACGTTGATGATTATGTAAAACGGTATTTAGATGTCGGCAAACCAGTTGAGATTAAAGCTAACGAAGCAGGAGATACTAAATTATTTAATGGGGAAGAGATTTCTGATGGCAAAAGGCTATTTTCTGATAGCTGTCTGAATTGCCATGTAGGAGGTACTACTTTACCGCTACCTTCTGTATCTTTGTCTATGGAAAGCCTCAAGGGAGCAACTCCTCCTCGGGATAATATTGATAATTTAGTTGATTTTTTCAGAGAGCCGATGGTTTACGATGGCAGCGATTATAGCTATTTTTGTCGTCAAATTACAGAACGATGGATGTCTGATGCAGAAGTAGAAAAGTTGGCTGCTTTTATTCTCAGGGCTGCAGACAAAGCTCCAGGTTGGGGTAGCACGAGTTTTTAGTAATAGAAGATAAAAAAAAGAACGTTAAAACAAAAGCGATCGCCCCCGGTAATGTTTGGTGGGGGCGATCGCGGATTACAACATCCTCCAGAATTAAGCAGACAACAAACTAGATAAAACAACAACATCAAGATCGGAAAGTGCTTCCAAGCGTTTATCGTTAGTAAGGAAAGTTTCGCACCCGCTTAAAATTGCAGTTGCGACGTGAATTGCATCTGGCAATCTTAGATTGGTAGTGCTTCTTAAGCGAGCAGATTCTATTAGAATTGTCCGATTAATTGGCACTACTTCCAGCACTTGCGAATTTTGGATGGCATTTTATTATGCAGAACGAACTTTGGCATTATTATCAATTAACGGTTTTACCAAAACTTCAGAAGAAGTTAGTTCGCTGCTAAGGGCTTTGAGATTTCCTTCATCGAAAGCCTCAAATAACTCGTTTAATTCAGCTTGAAACTGGGCATATCCCTCCACTGCATAAATAAAAATATTGGTGTCTAAATAGATTCTGGTTCCGGTAATTGCTTCTAAAATTGCCATTTATCTCGCTCCTGACTAATAAAATTATCTGCTTCTTCTGGGGTGCTAAAACATCCAATTCCTGTGCCGATAATACTTTTTAAAGAAGGTTTTTTATTGGAGGTGGATTTATGTTGCTGGATTTTACCTGCGATATAAGCGATGAGTTCTAACTGTTCGTCGAGACCCATGCGGTCTATTTGCTGAACTACATTTTCAAAGGAGGGAAGGTTTTTGGTCATGGTATAGTTTCCTTTTTTCTCTGCTTTTTAGGTCGTCGTGACTTTTATTGTAGCATAAGCAAAAAAAAGCGATGTTGCATGCCGCGCAGCGGATCGCCTTCGCCCGGAGAGCAGTAACGACGTAGAACAGGCAGGAAAGCCTGTTGATTTGTATAAAACTTGTGGTAAGTTCCGAAAGTTGGGTTGGCAACGGATTTTGTAACGGATTTAACGGATGGGTTGGTGAGGGGGCAACATCGCTCTGATAACTTGCCCCATTGCTATAGCGATCGCCCCCGATAATGTTTGGTGGAGGCGATCGCTGTGGTTAACTAATTAGATTGCGACTCGTCAATATGATGTACCCACGATGCTCCCCAGTTATTGGCGGCATCGGCAAGTCGTCGATCTGCCGTCCAAAAATGTGCTTGTTGGGATTCTGCTAAAGCTAGGTAAGCAGAGTCATATGCAACGGTTTGGTTTAGTCGCCCGGACCATTGGAGGGCAAGTTGATGTAGGACAGGTGTCGGTGGTATTTCTTCTATTCCCATAGTTAGAATAGATTCGAGAGCGGCGATCGCTTGCTCGGAAGATATTCTGCCGATGGCGATTCCCTTGCGGAGGCTGGAAACTATTTCGTAGCTCCACAAAGTCGGCACTATTAGTTCGGCATTTTCTTGTTGCCACTGCTGCATTTTTACTAAAGCAGCCGATGTATAGGGCAGGGGGAGCGCCAGAGCTAAAATTATATTTGAGTCCGGTACGATTTTCATAGTTCCCCTGCGATTATCCTTTCTATTTGTTTTTCTCGTTCGGTTCTAACTTCGGCAACTAAATCCCCGGAATAGATGCCGTGGGTTTGTTGGATTTCCTCTCGGAGGGCGTTTAAACGCTCCAAGGCTTTTTGAGGTTGGCGTTGCCTTGCTCCTGCAAAGTCGCCTCTTTGTCTTAGGGTTTCTAATCCCAAACGCACTACTTCTACGGCTATTTCGGAGATGCTCCGATCTTCCTGAGTGGCTAACTGGGTTAGGGTCGCGTATTGTTCTGCTTCTAATACCAGTGGCGGGTGACGTTGTTGTGTCATTTCGACCTCGATAATATGAATTGGCTGGGAACGCTTTCTATTTTATCATTATTTCGAGGGTAGGGTGCGTGCCGCAAAAAAGCGATGTTGCATGCCGCGCAGCGGATCGCCTTCGCCCGGAGAGTAGTAACGACGTAGAACAGGCAGGAAAGCCTGTTGATTTGTATAAAACTTGTGGTGGGTATCCGTTGCGTTAGGTTAGCAACGGATGTTGTAGCTCCCGAGTGCGGATGGGTTGTTGGTGGGGCGATCGCTTTTACGACTAAAGTCGTTACTACGAACAAAAGCGATCGCCCCCCGATAATGTTTGGTGGAACTACTAAAGTATTATGGACTTGACAAACCAGAATTGACCGAGTAAAATGGGTTATGCTTTAAATTAATAGTTGTCTATAAACAGCGATAATAATATTATGAGCGAATCGAAGGTTTTAAGCGTTCGAGTCAGTGCGGAGGATTACGATCGCCTGGCAAGGGAAGCTAAGAGAGTTAATTTGCCGTTGGATGCTTTGGCATATCGGTTATTAAAGTCGAGTATCGATGGCATAAAACCGAGTGTAGATAAGGAAAAGGCAAGAGCGGCGTTAGCGGGTTTGCGGGAAATCGCGAGAAATTTGCCCCCAGTAGATGCGGTGGCGATCGCTCGTCAAAGTCGGGAAGATTTAGAGCAGAGGGGGATATTTTAGTTTATGAATGTGGTTATAGACTCTAATCTTTTGGTGGTTCTCGTGAATCGAGATCCTCGCAGCGAAATTACCCGCAGGCAGTTTGATGAGTGGATGGATAGAGGCATCCAGATTCATGCTCCGATTCTAGCACTTTATGAAGTTGCTAACTCTCTGACACGATTGATTGTGGCTGGAATTTTCCCTGAAGAGGAGTTAGCAGCAGCTTGGACTTTTCTCGATGATTTGCCGATCGCCTACCACGAGCTATCTCAGAAAACGAGAACCGTAGAAATTGCGCTCTCGTTGCGCCGCCAAAGTGCTTACGATGCTGCTTATATAGCTCTTGCAGAAGATTTGGATGCGGAACTTTGGACTTTGAACGGTCCTCTGTATCGCAATGCCGTTGAACGCGGGTTTCCGGTACATCTTTTGGAGAGTTCCCAGTAATAGGTTGTGGAAAAAAGCGATCGCCCCCGATAATGTTTGGTGGAGGCGATCGCTCGTTCGTAGTAACGACGTAGAACAGGCATCCTGCCTGTTTTTCGTATAGAACTTGTGGTGGGTTCCAAGGGTTAGGTTAGCAGCGGATGTTGCAGCGGATGTAGCGGATGGGTTGTTGGTGAGGCGTTCGCGCAGCGTTGCGGATGCAACATCGCTCTCTAAAAGTTAGTAGTAGGGTGTGCATCGCGCACCGGCGACGTTCTGATAACTTGCCCCATTGCTATAGCGATCGCCCCCAATAATCTCTGGTGAAACGGCTAAAGTCATTAGGACTTGACAAACAAGAATTGACCGAGTAAAATGGGTTATTGTTTAAATTAATATTTGTCTATGATAATAGTGGCGTTATAAGTAAATTAAAGTGAAGATTTAAAATGGAGAGGGGTATTTGAGTTGGCAACTTAGGCTATAATGTTTCTACGATCTCAATCGCTATGAAACTAATATGGCCGATTTAGCTGATGAAACGCTTTTAATCGCCCTTTTCCGAAAGGGACGACTGCTAAAACTCCTCAACGAGGTGACAAAAACAGACCTAACGATCTATGAAAGTTTTGGTGAGACCTCAGAAACAATGACGACCTTGACGCAACTGCAAAATGCTAGGGAAAGGTTGACTAATTCTTACTCTCGCTTAAACAATTTGCTGCAGCGGGTTTACGAATCGCAACCGGAAGTTCCTTCGGATCTGCTAGAATTGTTTTCTAATTCGATGGAACAGGCACGGCTTACTGCTGATGCTATAGAGGCAACTGTAAAAGAAACTAAGAGGGATTGGAATTTATTATGAACGACGGACCACAACTACCAAAACCGGAAATAATTCAGCGAACGGTGGAAAACTGGGAGCAAGTTTGCGGTCAGTTGGATGCTCTCAACGAATTATTAGATAGGACTAATAGTGCTTTTGAAGCTCGTATTCTCAGCAATCCAGTAACAGCTTATCGTCTGCGGGGGGTAAGGCTGTCGGGGGCAGAAAGCCAACCAGAAAATTAGTCGAGCATCGATAAAAAGATAAAGCGATCGC
>CAZSTZ010000245.1:0-5193 GCA_964609515.1 uncultured bacterium
GCAAAAAAACTTTCTTTCCGAATGCTTTGCCTCGATCTCGCTAAAAAGATTTAGGCAACCCAGCTTGTTTTAAAACTGCATTGGCCGTATGGCGCGATTTAATAGAACTATCTACTACAAATCGGCGTTCTGTAATTGGACTGTACCAAATTTCATAGTCTCCCTTGCCTTGTCGGTCGAAGTAGCAACCAGCTAGATCGAGAATTTTTTTAATTCTGGAGTGAATGATGAAGCCATTTTTAAGAAGCGACCTTTATTTGTTCTTGTCGATGGGTGGTTAGATGAAATTCAAGATAACCTGCGTAATCGGATGAAACCATCTGGTTTAAAATCATTAATTCTGGTATCATTTGCCTTAGTTTATCGCTAAGGGCTTCAATAGTATCGGCTTCTGTTGCCAGCCCGGGAACGTCTTCGCCGATCGCCACCCAGACTTCTGCTTCTGGATCCCATAATGCTTCTACTCTACAAGAGATTTGCTGTTTCATGGTGAATGGAATTTATAAATAAGACTTGCTGTTTTTAGAATATCATAGTTTTTGACATTTTAAGACATTTAAAATAACAGAAAATTAAACGCGGGGTTGGGGCAAAGCATTCGGACATCAAAATTAAGGATTTTTAAGATGATTAAACCCCCGAATGCTGTTGCCCCTATAGGTCTGTTTTTACAACTCTAAATCTGGGGGCAACAGTAGATTATCGATGCGGACAATTACGCCGTTGCTGGCTTCAGTTGACGGTTTAATTCCTTTAGCCCGATCGCCTATCATTACTCCCTCCGATGTCACCGCAATTTTAACTTCACTGCCTTCGAGAGTTTCTACTGCCCCACTCTCTACTTTTTCCGGCGTAATCTGACCGCTTACTACATGATATTTGAGAACCCTAATTAACTTATCTTTATTTTGGGGTTGAAGCAATTTCGCGTAGGCGGCGCTATTTTTTTGAAAAGCAGTATTAGTGGGAGCAAATATGGTTAAACTTCCCGCTTCTCCTGCTTCTAGAATTGGCGTTATTCCCGTTAAATTTAAAGCAGAAATTAGACTGCTAAATTCCGGTTCCCTTGCCAAAGTCTCGGCAATATGACCCCCAGAACGTCTGGGAGAATCTAACACTATAGAAGGTTGAAACAGACTTTGGGATTCGGCATTGGATCTGTTTTCTGAATTGGAATTAGATTGAGCAAAAACTGGCAATAATAGAGCGATCGCTCCTATTCCTAAAGACAGAGCTGTAATTCGGAAATATTTGTTGATTTTTAATTTTAGCATGGTTTTAGTTAATTTTTGTGAAATTCTCTGCAAAAGCCACAAATCGTTCGGATTTGTTATAATATAGCAATCCTAAACGGGTTGTCAAAAATTAAAAAGTAGAAAAAAAAATCAGACATTCTGTTTTTTATCTACTTTTCTCTTTTCCTTTCTTGCTTTTTCTCTTGACTTTTGCCTTTTGCCTCTTGCCTTTTGCCTAAAAGCGACCAACTTTTGGACACAACTCAGATAGGACTGCTATATAACATGACCGTGACTTGTCGCAAAGGAGGACCGAAAATGAAAACCGATCGAAAACGTTCCAGACTGCTTTACCTCCTCTTGGTAGCTGTCATCCAGATACCTTTACTCGATGCACCTTTCTTTACTGGTAATTTTACCTCATCGGTATTAGTACGCGCCCAAACCGAGCCCGACCGGATACAAGAAGCAGGAAAACTCTATCAAAAGGCGACGGAACTTTTAAACAAAGGTCAATTAGATGCTGCTTTAGCAACTTTCGAGGAAGTCTTGGCTATTCTTCGAGAAATTGACGAACGTCAGGGGCAGGCTGCGACCATTAATCAAATAGGACAAATTTATTATAACTTAGGTGAATATCAACAAGCTTTAGATAATTACGAAACAGCTACTCGGATTTTTAAAGAGTTTAAAAATGACGGCGGCGTTGCGATAACTATGACCAATATGGCGGTGGTTTATCGCAATTTAGGTCAGTATCAAAAAGCTCTGTCATTCTATCAAGAAGCTCTGGCAATTTTTAGAAGCGCCGCTAATCCTTTGGCAGAAGCTACAACTATTAATAATATTGCCGCTGTTTATGAAAATCTCGGTCGCTACGAAACGGCTGTTTCTTATTATCAAAAAGCTTTAGAAAAGTTTAAAGAAATGGGCGATCGCCGCAGTCAAGCTTACGCTCTTTTAAATATCGGTTCTGCTAGGGAAAATTTAGGAGAAGGAGACCTCGCCCTGGAGCGTTACCAACAGGCACTAGGGATAATGCGAGAAGAGGAAGACCGTATGGGAGAAGGTAGAACTCTAACTTATATCGGTTTGCTCCACCACAGAGGCGATCGCTCCGACGAAGGGCTATCGTTTCTGGAAAAAGCCCTAACTATAAGGAGAGAAATAGACGATCGCCCCGGAGAAGCAGTCACCCTCGACTATCTGGGCACAGTTTATCGCGATCGCGGCGACCCCAAAAAAGCTTTAAAACGCTATCGCCAAGCGCTAAAAATAGCCAAAAAAATAGGCGATCGCCCCGGTGTCGGACGCACCCTCAGCAACATCGGCGCAACCTATCTGGCAGAGGGCAAATTCGGCAAAGCAACCAAAAACCTCACCCAAGCGGTGGAAATCTGGGAATCTCTCCGCCCCGGTTTGAGCGACGAAAACAAAGTTTCTCTCTTCGACACCCAACTGCAAACCTACAGCGACCTCCAAAGCGCCCTCGTCGCCCAAAATAAAACCGAAAAAGCCCTGGAAATCGCCGAACGCGGTCGGGCCCGCGCCTTTGCCGAATTAATCGCCGCCGGTTTGGGCGCCCAATTTGCCGAAAACTTCCAAACTCCCGCGCCGCCAACAGTTAAAGAAATCCGAGAAATTGCCAAACGGCAGCAGGCAACCCTAGTCGAATATTCTATCGCTAACGACAAACTCTATATCTGGGTAGTGCGACCCGACGGCACTATTACTCTGCGAACTGTAGAGCTAGGGGATTTGGATTTATCTCTGGGAGAAACTGTAGAGCGATCGCAAGCAGCAGCAGTTGCGGGCGCCAGTCGTAGCGCTAGAGATACTGTCAGTAACTTAGTTCTAGCCGCTCGCGCCAGCGCCGCTAAACCCAATTTAGCCTACAACCTCCCCTCTGGCACTAGAGGAAATTCTACCCACATAAAAAATCAGCGTTTGTGGAAAAGCTATAACTTATTAATAGAACCGATCGCCGACTTGCTGCCGATAGCTCCCGAAAGTCCCGTTATCCCGATCCCCCAAAGCTCCCTATTTCTCATTCCTTTCGCTGCCCTCCAAGACGACAGCGGCAACTACTTAATCGAAAAACATACTATCGCGATCGCCCCCAGCATTCAAGTTTTAGATCTAACCTACCGCCAGCAACAGCAGCACAAAAACGCCGATGCCTCTGGCGATATCCTCATAGTCGGAAATCCCGCCATGCCCAGTCTTCCCGCTACTTGGGGCGAAGAACCAGTACCCCTAGACCCCCTGCCCCACGCCGAAGAGGAGGCAAAAGCGATCGCCCAACTCCTAAATACCGAGCCCGTCCTTGGGGCCGCCGCCACGGAAACCGCTATCGTCGAGAAAATGAGAAACGCCAGCATCATTCATCTGGCAACTCACGGCCAGCTCGACGAACTCAAAGATTTATCCCGAATGCCTGGTGCGATCGCCCTTACTCCCACGGACGGCGAAGACGGTTTTCTCACTTCCAGCGAAATTATGACTATGAAACTCAAGGCCGAACTGGTAGTTATTAGCGCCTGCAATACCGGCAGGGGCGAGATTACCGGCGATGGCGTTATCGGTTTATCCCGGGCCTTTCTCGCAGCGGGGGTTCCCAGCGCGATGGTCTCCTTGTGGTCTCTCCCCGATGCCCCCACCGCCTATTTAAACGTAGAGTTTTATCGATATAAACAGAGGGGAAGCGATCGCTCTGTGGCACTCCGACAAGCAATGCTCGCTACCATGAAAAAATACCCCCACCCCAGAGATTGGGCGGGACTTATCTTGTTGGGAGCGATCGATTAATAATTGTTAATTGTTAATTATGTGTTAGTCGTTAGTTGTTAGTTGTCAGTTGCCCAACTGACAACTAACAACTGACCACTAACAAAAAGCGGGATTAGTTTGCTTCGCAGGCTCGCAACGCCTCGCAACGCTTCGCGTTTTGGGTTTCTACTTGCATTGAGATGCTCCCGATTTTGAATCTCTCAAAATCCTGTTAGCTGGTGGTAGGAATAAACGAGATTTTGATGGTTAGGTCAAAATAAAAACTAGGCAGCCCAGAAACCAGGTTTTTTCAAAAAACCTGGTTTCTTAACTACTAATTCTAATTAACAATTCCCGGAACCTTGAGATAAATCGAATCGATATCGCAACGAAAATCTAGACTTTTAAATTCGACTTCATCCCCCAAACCATAAACTTGAGAAACCCAAATTTCCTCCTCGTTGAGTCGAAAACATTCTACTTGTTTCTGGGATTGATTTACCAAGACATATTCTCGTAAATTCGGCGACGTTTGGTAGTCGGCAAATTTTATTCCTCTATCAAAAACTTCTGTTTTGGGAGACAATATTTCTATAATTAAAGTCGGATCTAAAATGAAATATTCGTCAGAGTTAATATCTCTTTCGTCGCAGGTGATTGCTACGTCTGGATAGTAATAACAATCTGCTTCTTCGAGTCGGACTTTAGTATCAGAACTCAACACGATGCAGTTAGAATTAAGCAGATGATTTCCTAGCAATCTTACCAGGTTGCTAGTAATAACGATATGAGGTTTTTTGGCCCCAGTCATTGCATAAACGTGACCCTTCCTGTATTCGTGTTTGATGGGGCTGACTTTTTCTCCTTCTAAATAGTCTTCTCGGGAAATGTAGAATTTGTTTTTATTAGCAAACATTGGGTCTTGTCTCCTTTGAGGTTCTTTTGCTATTATATCAGATTATAGCATTTCTCGAATTAATGAGGTACATCTAGATCCCCCTAAATCCCCCTTAAAAAGGGGGACTTTGAAAGCCAGGCTCCCCCTTTTTTTTAAGGGGGACTTTGAAAGCCAGGCTCCCCCTTTTTTTTTAAGGGGGACTTTGAAAGCCAGGCTCCCCCCTTTTTTTTAAGGGGGACTTTGAAAGTTCTTCTGGCTCCCCCCTTTTTTTTTAAGGGGGACTTTGAAAGT
>CAZSTZ010000245.1:5293-10304 GCA_964609515.1 uncultured bacterium
GACTTTGAAAGTTCTTCTGGCTCCCCCCTTTTTTTTTAAGGGGGACTTTGAAAGTTCTTCTGGCTCCCCCCTTTTTAAGGGGGGCGGGGGGGGGATCGAAAAGCTGTACCTCATAGATTCAATAATTGCTATTATATCAGATAAATTCTCGCACCCACCAAATAAAAATGATTAAATTACCTTTAACCCGATCGCCCTTTTCCACTCCCCTAACTAAGTATCGTTCTTTATCGGTTCCCCCCCACTGGCGCGTTGCCTGGGGAAACGCCGACGGTTTCGACGAGGAGGCAACCTGGCGCGATCGCCACTTCGCCATCTACAACGCTCAACCCGCATTCAGTCCCGATCGACGGTTTGTCGTCGTCGGCGATATCTGGTTGAGCGACGTTGCGGGCAACCCCCAAGAGTTTGTCGCCGAACTTTGGCAGGGTTTTGGCGCTGACTGCCTCCAGACCCTAACGGGAACCTTCGCCCTGGCGGTTTGGGACCGGGAAACCGAGCAGTTGTGGTTGGGACGCGATCGCGTGGGGGCGCGAACTTTATATTATACTACCGCCGGTTCTACCCGCTGGATTGCCCCCAGATTGAAAAACCTCGCGCCTCACCATTCCCGAGAATTAGATTTAGTTGCTTTGCGCGACTATCTTTGTTGCGCTTTCGTGCCAGGAGAACGGACTTTATGGCGAGAAGTTCGCGAGTTGCGACCTGGAAATTACCTCTGTTTTAAAGAGGAATTAAAATCCCCTTCGCCTTCGGTTTATTGGCAACCTCAAGAACAAATTCAAAATGCAAATAAATCTATCCAGTGGCACGGTCAAAAGTTGCGATCGCTCCTCGACCAAATAGTAACAGAATACTTACCAGAAAACGAACCAGCGGGCGCCTATTTATCCGGCGGTTTAGACTCTAGTTGCATCGTCGCCCTCGCCGCTAAATTTCACCGGCAACCAATTAATACTTATTCGATTCATTTTGGCGCACAACTTCCAAACGAATTAGAGTTTTCGACTGCGGTTGCCGAAAATTGTAAAACCAAACATCGCATCTTAGAAATTACCGCCGACGAGATGTGGGAAAAACTGCCGGTAGCGATGGCGAATTTAGACGAACCCATCGGCGATCCTTTAACAGTTCCTAATTATTTATTGGGGCAACTTGCCAGAGAAAACTGCCGAGTTATTCTCAACGGCGAAGGGGGCGATCCTTGTTTTGGCGGACCGAAAAATAAGCCGATGTTGTTAAATAATATTTATGGTTCTCTCGGCGGTTCGCCCCCAGATTTAGTGTCGAGTTATCTTGGGTCTTTTCAAAAGTGTTTTGCAGATTTGCCCCAACTATTAAAACCGGATATTTGGGAAAGTATTAAAACGGAAAAATCGGTTTTTGCTCCCGACTTAACTGCGGATGTTAATTATTTAAACAGACTGATGTTGCTCAATATCAAATTTAAAGGTGCGGACCATATTTTAACCAAGGTAAATAATCTAACTCGCGCTGCTAATTTGGAGGGGCGATCGCCTTTATTCGACCAACGAATTGTCGAACTCAGCTTGCAAATTCCACCGCAATACAAACTGTCTGGGGCGGACGAAAAAGCGGTGTTAAAATCCGCAGTTTGGGATTTATTACCCGAGGCAATTATAACTCGTCCCAAAAGCGGAATGATGGTTCCCGTTAATTATTGGTTTCGGGAGAATTGGCAGCAACAAACCAGGAGACTTTTGTTGAATAAAAAAGCAGCGATCGCCCCTTATTTAAACCAAAAATTAATTAAACAATGGTCGAACTATCGGGGAGACACTTGGAACCGTTACGGCATCAAGCTCTGGTTATTAGTAAGTTTAGAGATTTGGCTGCAAATTAATTCGTAGAACAATTAAGAAACCAGGTTTTTTGGAAAAACCTGGTTTCTGGATTATTAAATTAAGAAACCAGGTTTTTTGGAAAAACCTGGTTTCTGGACTGGGAAAAAACCTGGTTTCTGGATTGCAATTTACCTGTTTTTTTCTTCTTTATTAACAAAGCGATTGGGTTTAGCTTTGCTATAATCAAAATCATACTCTGGGAGGAGGTCATCTTCGTTTGGTTGGGAATTAAAAGTCGGTGTATTCTTCATAGTTTCGATGAAGTCATTTTTAAGAAGCGATTTTTATTTGTTCTTGTCGATGGGTGGTTAGATGAAATTCAAGATAACCTGCGTAATCGGATGAAACCATCTGGTTTAAAATCATTAATTCTGGTATCATTTGCCTTAGTTTATCGCTAAGGGCTTCAATAGTATCGGCTTCTGTTGCCAGCCCGGGAACGTCTTCGCCGATCGCCACCCAGACTTCTGCTTCTGGATCCCATAATGCTTCTACTCTACAAGAGATTTGCTGTTTCATGGTGAATGGAATTTATAAATAGGACTTGCTGCTTTTAGGATATCATAATTTTTGGCATACGGGCGATCGCTTTTCCGCTGCAAAAAGGGAGAAGCCCCTCAACCAAAACTATCATAAATAAAGATATAAGCATCCCCACCATCAGCTAAACTACCATCACCATCATCGCCATCAAAACTTTCGCCTAGAGAAAAAGATTGACTGTTAGCAACTCCCCGAGACGCCACTCGCAACAAACGTTGGGGACTAAACGACTCTAATTCCACATAATTTCCCTCCTCCAACCACGCTATTTCATCTGCGGATAAACCCTGTCGAACTGCTGCCGGCATTTGTTTGGCGGCGGTTGCCGACTCCGAGGAATTGACAATAAACATATTCTTACTAGAAAATATGTGGCGGGGAAACAATCCTAAATCATAAATTATAACGTCGCTATTGGGGAACCAATTATTACTGGTACGCAAATGATTTATTAAACCAACTCCACTAGGACTGGCATTATGAAAAGCATAAACTTTTAAATCGGAATTGCGGCGCAACATTTCCATTACCGTATTAAAAATACTTTGAGGATATCCAGTAACGCTCAACACCGCGCAATTATGCTCGAAGTGGAAGTTATTAGCTATTAAAAATTGGGCAATTTCGGCAGTTTCGCAAACAAGAAGTCGGTCGAAACTATAGGCGCTAATATCCGAACTCACCTCAATATTACTAATTTCTTCTCTGGGAGGCGGCAGCAATTTTTCCACCGAACCGTTAATCCTCGTCCAGCGATTTAAACAGTCATTAACTTCTCTTGAGGTGACATGGCTAAACTTTTGGGGAATGTAGTTACTCCGACTTATTTGTTTTTGACCAAAATAGATTAAAAATAGGCCGACACCAATGCCGATTAAAAAGACAAAAAACTTCATCTCGTTAGAACCAGCTAAATTTAGGCTATAAATTATGCTGCCAATAACGCTAAATAAGCCAGTTAATTGTAATACTCTTGCAGCATTTATTCTTTCTTTGGGGTTACAATTACGCGACTTACTTCTCGATATCAATACCCCGATAAATATGAGTATTCCTATCCCCCAAAAAAGCGCTAGAACGGCGCAGAAAGCCAACAATCCAACAATGCTAAAATTTTCCTTGACTTTTAGCCGCCTTTCTAACAAATACAAAAACTGTTTTTTCGTAAAAAAGAGCGCATTTTCGTTAGAAATTGCTTCAATTGAACGTTTAAAAAAGACATCGGTAAACTTGCTTCCAGCTTGAGGATCGAAAGCAAAATGATGGTTGCAATTTTTACACCTTCCAGCATTTTCAGTTCGTTCTTGCAGATTGTTATCCGTGCCACAATTAACGCATTTCATGGTAATTTACCCCTCAATTAAAAACTTGATTGTTTAACAAAATATCGTAACCTTCTCGCTGCCGAATTAACCGATGTTTCCCCCCTTCTAATAATACCTCCGCCGGTCGCGGTCGGTGTAAAAAATGAGAGGACATGGCATAGCCATAAGCTCCCGTATCTAAGATTAACAGAATATCTCCATTTTGTAAAGAAGGTAACTGGCAGTTGCGCCCCAAATAATCTCGGGAATAGGTCGTATTGCCACAAACATCTGTTTGGTGTAACGGCGTTTTTTTAGTATCTTTAAAACTGACTATTTCTCGATAGCCTCCATGAACCGAAGGCACCGATAAATTAGCAACGGTGGTATCGACTCCGACTATTTGTTTTTCCTGTTTTTCTCCTTGCCATTTGACAGAAACTACTTTTGTAATAATAGAACCGCAACCAGCGATCGCCGCCCTCCCCGGTTCGATGATTAAATCGATTTCCCGGTCTAATTTCTCCACTCGCCCAGTTAATTCCTCCCCGAATTTTTGCCAATCAAAACTCGCCCCATCCCGCTTGTAAGGATAACCAAAACCGCCGCCAAAGTCGAGATATTCCCAATCTGGAAGTAATTTGCAAGTTGCCAAGACTTTATCTATTACTTGAGTAAATGCCTCGGTGGCATTAGTACCTGTTCCCCGATAAAAATGCAATCCTTTTAATTTTAAATCGAAGGATTTAGCAATAGTTATGGCGGCGGGAAATTCCGTCGGGCGAACGCCGATGCGACTGTCTCCAGTTAGTTCGGGTAAGTTCAAACGAAAGCCTAATTTTGGTCGTATTTTATGGGAAAATTTCCCTCGATAAACTTTGCCAAATAGTTTTAACTGTTCGACGCTATCTAAGTTAAAAGTTGTAACTCCCCACTCAAGCATTTGTTCGATTTCTTGAGAGTTTAAATTGCTGCCGCTATAAACTATTTGTTGGGGCAAAAAACCTGCTTTTAATCCTAAAAAAGCATCCCCGGGAGTATTGGCATGAAGTCCCCACCCGGTCTCGCGGAAGATTTGCAGTAAAGATACGTTACCGTTAGTGACGCTGGCGAACTGAAATTTAGTGCGAGGATAGGGGATGGAGTTGCCGATAAAATCGATGGTTTTTCGGAGGCGATCGCCCTGATAAACGTACAGGGGCGAACCGTAACTGGCGAGTAATTCTCGGGCGGTTTCTAGTGGAAAAGGTGTTTCTAATTGCATAGTATTTTTGGGTTTTAAAATAGATAACAATTGTT
>CAZSTZ010000246.1:0-10301 GCA_964609515.1 uncultured bacterium
GATGCCTGTTCTACGTCGTTACTGCCAAGGGGCGATCGCTTTGGGAAACAACTTTGACAACCTTGGATTTTTATGCTGTAATAATTAGGGACTAGCAATTTAATAACCTACCGATGTTGGGTTGCGTTTCACTCCACCCAACCTACTCCGGACTACTCCGGACTTAAAATGGCATGGAAAAGGTGCGGCCCTTACTTTAATTGATAACCCTGTCCATGCCCAAAAAAATTAGAGAACTAAAAAGTATGCTCCGCAAAGCAGGATTTATTTATCGTTCGGCCAAAGGCAGTCATACTAGGTGGGTTCATCCCTTACTCCCAAACGAACCTATTACTATTGCCGGTTGGGATGGAGATGACACCAAAGCTTACATCGAAAAAGAGGTTAATCGCAAATTAGAAATCTTAAAAACCATTGAAGAACAGGAGTCAGAAGAATGAAACTACCTTATACCGTCCTTATTTTCTGGTCCGATGAAGATAACTGTTATCTAGTTCACCTCCCAGAATTTCCCTCGCAAAAATATCATACCCACGGAGACTCTTACGAAGAAGCAATGCAAAATGCTCGCGAAGTCTTAGAATTGTTAGTTGAAGAATATCGCCAAGAAGGTAAAAGCCTTCCCAAACCGATAAATGTAGAACAAACTCTTCAATTAGCATAAAGATGTTGGGGGGCGATCGCCTTGTCCGTAGCGAGGAACGATTTTTGTGCTTACCACAAGGCCATTTCTCCCACCAACAACCCATCCGCACTCGTCCCTTCAACATCCGCTGCTAACCTTATCTTTGGAACTCTCCACCAGCTTTATACGACTCAACAGACAAGATGCCTGTTCTACCAAGATGCCTGTTCTACGTCGTTACTACCAACCGGCGATCGCTTAATGCTATAATGCTAACAAACAAGAGCGCTTGTTTTTGGTAACAACTTTCAAAAACTAAGGAGAAACCAACAATGGAAAAATTCGACCGAATAGCGATCGACCCCAAAATTTGCCTGGGTCAACCAACAATTAGGAATATGCGGATAACAGTCAGCTTTGTCATCAAAATGTTAGCCAGCACAAAATCTATCGAAGCAGTTCTCGAAGCATATCCAGAATTGGAAGCAGAAGATATAGAACAAGCTTTAGAATACGCCGCTTGGGCTGTTTCCGATAAAACTATTAATATTCCTACAGCATAAGGAGGATTTGTGACTCAAATTAGATTAATGGCAGACATGAATATTTCTCCCCAAACCGTTAGCGTATTGCAACAGCAGGGATGGGATATTATTCGCGTTCCCCAGGTTTTACCTCCCAACGCTTCTGATGAAGAAATCCTCAATTTTTGCCGTCGGGAAAATAGAGCGATCGTCTCTTTCGATTTAGATTTCTCAATGCTAGTTGCACTAAGCGGTAGCGATCGACCTAGCTTAATTACCTTGCGACTTTCTTCTACTAATCCTAAAATTGTTACCCAAAGAATCTTAGAAGTTTTCCCAGAAATAGAACAAGAACTTCAACAAGGAAGTGCTGTTACTATAGGAAATGAAACAGTCAGGATTCGCAGATTACCCGTTCGATAAAAAATGTCATTTGTCATTGCGAGGGGGGGTGGAAAAGCAATTAATTTTGATGCTTTTTCCTTAAGCCCCCCGAAGCAATCTCTATTTAATAGATATCTATTTTGGTTTCGACTTTCCGAAAAACATATTCTGACCTCCGATATTTCTTTGGGGAGAGAAGATAGCTCCCCCCCCGGGTTTACAACTCAAACAAAGCCGCGCGATCGCCTATCGCCACCATCACGCATTCTTGTTCCAACTTTTCCAACAAACAGACAATAAAACCTTCGATTTCCCCCAGATGCGCCAACAACTCACTCTCAGTCATCCACGCCTCCAGCTCGAAAACCGACTCTCCCATTATCCGGGCGTGGCGGTTGCGGTAAAAACCGAAGTAGTTTTTGCAATTGCAACCCCCAAAAGAATCGGATAACAACTTCCGCGACTTCTTAACATAATGGTTAGCATTGCGAATGCGTTTCCCGTATTTATTCTTAGTAGGAATCCAGATTTGCAAGCGACGGTCCATCAACTTGCAAATTTTCAGTTTAGACTCCCCCGCCTCGTGGGGCAAACTCCCATTAGCAAAACCGCCATTTTTTCCCGGATTTGCTATTAAATAATAGAGTGCATTTACGGTTAACTTTTGAGCATCAACTCCGTCAAAAGCCATAATTAAACTTCCTCGTTAACTACACTTCTATGAAAGCGCGTTAATTAAGGAATGCCAAGGGCGACTGGGTTTTTCTTTCCCGCCCCAACTGCCCCAGGGCAAACATTTTTTCCTAACTGCCCTAATTGCCCTAGACAGTTGGGGGAAGTGATGATAAGGTTAAGATTGTTAAATGTAGTTAAGTAATTTCAGTTAAAAAAAAGGTGCGCGGTGCGCACCCTACTGCTCTAATTGCCCTAGACAGTTGGAGAAAATGATGATAAGGTTAGGATTGTTAAGTTTAGTTAAGTAATTTCGGTTAAAAAAAAGGTGCGCGGTGCGCACCCTACAGGAAGTTAAGAGCTTTTTTATTGCTCTTTTGCTTCTTGAAAAGCCTTTACTTTCTGGGCGATCGAATCCACAGTTTCATCGGCAAATTCCTGATCTCGCCATGCCAAATAATCCCGAGGTTCCACGTTTAAAGCAGATAGAAAAATACCCACCTTAGCAGGTTCCATGTGTTTAAACAAAATTTCCAATCCTTCCTCTAAAACTTCGTGTTCTTTTAATGGTTTAATTTTCATTATTCTTCTCCTGTTAATCCTAAGATAAAATTGGCAGGGTTAACTACTTTTATTCCACCTGGATAGCGTCGTATTAGGCGATCGTCGCAGGTTAAAAAATAGTCACATTCAGCAGCTTCGGCACAAGCGACGTGCAATGCGTCCATTGTTTTTAAGCCCTGTTCTTCTAATTCCCTGCCTCGTTCGATTATAGCACCATCAACCGCGACTTTAAATTTGGCAAGTCTCGAACAACTCTCAACCCAACGCCGACCTTTCATTGATGGATTGCGGTTATTCTCATAATCTGGTATGGGCGAGCTCGCCAGTTCGACAGCCCCAGAAAACACTAGCTGTAAGATTAGATACAAAGCTTTAGTTTCTAATTCTATCCTGCTTTGACTTTGGTCGTCCCATCGCCGATTATAGACGCTAGTATCTATGTAAATTTTCATTCATCCTCCTTTATTTTAGTTTGCCATCTATCATTAGAATGCCCATCGATATTTAATTATAAACCATGATAACCAAAACCATAAAAACCATCAACTTACCCCCAGAATTTCAACAAATAATCCGCGAAAAAAGCCGCAACTTTAGCGGTAGAAAACACATATTTAAGCAAATTCAAACCTTCCTTAATAAATATCCTCGCGGTTATTTAACCATAGTCGGTTTCCCCGGCAGCGGCAAAACTGCCCTCCTCGCCCAATACTATCTCCAAAACCCCAACGTTATCTATTACAACTGTCAGCTACCAGGCAAAAATAACGCCCCCCAATTCCTCCTAAATATCTGCACTCAATTAATCGAAAATTATCCCACAACCTATCCCGGTTTACCCGAAAATGCCGCCGAAGATGGCTGGCTTTTCGGACTCTTAATTCAGCAAGTTAGCGACCTACTGGAAGATGGGGAAAAACTGATAATTGCCATCGACGGACTAGAAGCAATTAACCGCCAATCTCAACCCCTCGGTTCCAATCTTTTCTACTTACCTAGATACGTCCCCAATGGCGTTTATTTTCTCTTAAGTAGAAGGCCGTTTATTAAAGCCAAATCTGGAATTTTAATCGAAGCGCCCTCCCAGAAAATTAACCTGGATAATTTCCCAGCAGAAAACCTCCAAGATGTCAAAGAATATCTCGGCAACTTTCTCGATCGCCCACCAGAAACCCCCATCGACTCTTGGTTAAACTCCCAGGAATTAACCCGCCAACAATTCATCGAAACCCTCGCGGAAAAAAGCGACAATAATTTAATGTATGTGTCGGAAATCTTAAAAGGTATAACCTCCAATTTCTACCCCCAAGGATTAGACATGAAAAAACTGCCCCCAGGTTTGACAACATACTATCAAAGTCACTGGCAGCAGATGGTAGGCGACCCACCAAATACTATAGAATTAGGAGTAATAAATGCCCTCGCCAACGCAGAGGAAGGATTATCGGTGGATGCAGTTGCCGCCAACAGCAACCTTATGGAGTTCGACGTAGAGGAAGTATTAGAAAACTGGGTGGAGTTTTTAAAAATTAATGAAGACAAATACCAACTTTATCATAGCAGTTTCCAGCAATTTGTAGCGAATAGAGCAAATTGAGGCGATCGCTCGAGAGCCGAACGCTAGTTTTTGGCGAGTAAGACTCTTTCGGCAGAAATTTGTGTGAGCGGATAACAGGCTTTCCTGCCTGTTCTACAAGGGCAATTCCCAATTCCCAATTCCCAATTCCCAAAAATCGACAACTATTTAATTATTTTCAAAGATGACTTGCTCCCATCAACAATTCTATCTAAATACCAATTAATTAAGTAAGTTGGACAAGACCCAAAAGTATTAATTTCTCAATTAAACTACGAGCTTTTTTTAAAGGAGAATTGCAATGAAAATTAGCGACGACGTGGAAGTTGATGCCTTAAGCATTGTTTTCCAGGAAACTACGGTGACAACCAAACATTTAGCTGAGGGAATAGCGGTTGATTATGATGAGTTCGGAAATTTGGCAGGCATCGAAATTTTAGATGCTTCTCAGAGGTTTGGCGGGTTGGAAACTATGCATCAAGTTACTCTCGAAAATATTGGTTTGGCAGTTAATTCTCAGGAAAAAATTGCTTAATTTGTAAAGTGCGCAACGCGCACCCTACTAGAGCAACACAGCTAAAAGTGTGCGTAAAAATTTAACGACTTAGGCAAGAGGCAAGAGCCATGCATGCATGCATAGAAGAAGTAACAGAAAATTGAACTATTGGGGTAAATTTTTTACTCGCAATTAGCAATTAGCCATTGGCAAAAAGCGTTAATATTTTTAGCCACCATTTTAGCTGTGCAGTGCTACTACTTTTTACTGTGGCAATCTCCTAGCTTAATTTTGGGGCTGAGATTGCTACCCTTCGGGCCCGGCTGTCGCCTACGGCTAATTTAGTATCTCCCCCAAGAATTTAGCTCGTTTTTCCACCGCCTCGCAATGACACAGAAGGATTTTTTTCATTGTTTTTACAATCAGCAACAATTCTGTCTAAATACCAGTTAATTAAGGGGGCTAATACACTGTGGAAACGGGCGATTAATGTCATTTCTAAACCGGGGGCGATCGCTACCTTTTTACTCCTAATTCCCCTTACTATTTCCCTCGCCACTTCTTCGGCAGTCCACATTTTTGCTTGACCGGTAATTGCTTTTGTCTCTGGGGGTTTGGTCTTGTTTTCTTCTACTAATTGAGGGGTATCCGTATCTGGCGGATAAACTACGGAAACCGTAATTCCCGACTCTTTTAATTCCCCTCGGAGAGATTCCGCCAAACCGCGAATGGCAAATTTACTCGGGCAATAGGGAGTGTAACCGTAAATGCCGATTAAACCGGCCCCAGAAGAGATTAAAACTATCTGACCTTTTTGTTGTTTTTCCATAAAAGGTAAGACAGTTTTAATACTATAAAGACTGCCAAAATAATTAACCGCCATCGTTTTTTCAAACACTTCTAAAGGCAATTCTCGAAAGTAACCGGGGCGGGCGATACCGGCGGAAGCAATTAATAAATCTGGGGGGCCGAGAAGAGCGATCGCTTCTTTAATTGCCCCCTCTATTTCCCCGTAATTACTAACGTCGGCAGTTACGGCAAACACCTGTTGTTCCGGTTTGCTTTTAGGAGAAATAGAAACTGCTTCTATCTCGCTTTTAGCAGTTTCTAACTTAAGTTTATCTCGGGCAATAATTGAGATATTCACCCCCTCGGCAGCTAATAATTTAGCCGTTGCCTTACCGATACCGCTAGAACCGCCAGTTATAATTGCGTGCATTTTGTAATTAACAATTAATAATTAATAATTAATAATTATATAGCAATCCGTTTAGGGGTTACGATAAGGATTGCGTTCCAGAAACCGGGTTTCTTTAAGAAACCCGGTTTCTCATATTTTAAGAAACCCGGTTTCTCATATATCGCGCAGGAGCTAAGATTGCTATAAACGAGACACCGACTCTACTAAGCAGCAGACTTTTCTACATCTGCTTCCTGTAATTTAGCAGCCTCTTTAGCCGCCAAAAACTCAGCCAACTGGGACTCAATTTGTTCTTTAACTACTTGGCGATATTCCCTAAAATGCTCCATATAAGCACAAACCGATAAATAGCGATCGAAAATATCGGGACGATGCCAAATAATTTTAAACAAATTAAGCCAAAACTTCCAGCGACTTTTGCAGACAACACCTTGATTCCAGAAGATAATCGCCATCGCCCGAACAGTCACCCAAGTTAGCTTAGTATTCACCTGTTTTTTAGGATTTCCTAACTTAATCAAATGGCGATAAGTACGGTCTAAAAAGACATCCGGTTCGTATAGCTGCCAGAAAGCATCGATATATTCCCGGACGATATCCTCTACCGGGCGAGTGGGGATAAAATTAATCAAAGTAGTTTGATTAATACCAGCTTTAGAATCTATCAAACGTCCTTCCTTTTCCAAGCGATGCCAAAGGGCAGTATTAGGAAGTGCCTGCAACATACTAAACATAGCGATAGGAATAGTGCTTTCTTCGACAAAGCGAACGATGCGATCGCCCGCCCCCGGTTTTTCCCCATCAAAACCGATAATAAAACCGGACATTACCCGCAGTCCAGAACGGATAATTTTATCGACAGATTCTGTCAGGGAATCTCGGGTATTTTGATATTTTTTAGTCAGAGATAAACTGGCTTCGTCGGGAGTTTCCAAACCCAAAAATACTGCGGTAAAATTGCAAGCAACCATCAAATCCATTAACTCTTGGTCTTGGGCTAAATCTACGGAAGCTTCTGTACTTAAGCGGAAAGGATAACCCCGTTTTTCTTGCCAAGGTTTTAACTCTTTTAACAACAATTTAACATTACGTTTGTTGCCGATAAAATTATCATCCACGAAAAAGATATTGCCGCGATAACCAAGGTCAAAAAGATACTCTAATTCTGTTAACAATTGAGCGGGAGTTTTCGTCCGAGGTTTGCGTCCGTAGAGGACAATAATATCGCAAAATTCGCACTGAAACGGACAGCCACGGGAGAACTGAATCGCCTGAGAATCGTAGGCATCCATTTCTAACAGTTCAAACCGAGGAATTGGCGTTGTGGTAACATCTGGCTTTTCGCCGTTGGCGGTAAAAACGCCATGAGTTTCGCCCCTTTCGAGGGCTTCAACAAACATTGGCAGGGTTATTTCTCCTTCATCTAAAATTAGATAATCTGCCCCCGTGGCTTTGGCTTCTTCGGGAGAGGTACTCGGATAAGGACCGCCAACAGCGACTTTTTTACCGCGTTTTTTTGCTTCTTGAATGCGATTGAAAAAATCGGTTTTTTGTACTATCATTGCCGAGACAATAACTAAATCTGCCCAGTCCCATTGTTCCTCGGTTATTTCCCTAAGATTGCAATCTACAAGTTGATATTCCCATTCTTGAGGTAAAATCGCGGCTACGGTGATTAAGCCTAAAGGTGGAATGAGAACTTTTTTGTTGATGAGGGCGAGAGTTTTTTCTAGAGACCAAAAGCTCTTCGGAAAGATGGGAGAGATAAGTAAAACGTGCATTAATGGATATCCCTAAAGATAGTGTTTTTTGACTTTGCTTTAATGCTACCGTAGGACAGGCATCTTGCCTGTCCTGCGAAAATTTTAAAGTTTGCTCAATTCTTCAGCGACAGTATCCACCGCCAAATTAATTTGCTCTTCCGTGTGATTGCAAGTGATAAAGAAGCGCAAGCGGGCCGCATTTTGAGGTACGGAAGGATAAAACATAAAAGGAACGTTAATTCCTCGCTGGAACAAATTGTGTGACAATCGTACTGACTTCATAGACTCTCCCACAATCAGAGGAATGACGGGAGAATCTTTGCTGGGACCGGTATTGAGACCCCGATCGCCCGCTAACTGCAAAAATAACCGCGATCGCTCTTGCAACTCGGCCACCCGTTCCGGTTCGGCCTTGAGGACTCGAAGGGCTGCCAAGGCCGAGGCCGCATCCGGTGGGGAGATGCCCACGCTATAAACAAACCCGGGGGCCGTGTATTTGAGATATTCCACCAGGGCCCCGCTGCCGCCGATGTAACCGCCGCAACTGGCAAAAGATTTGCTCAAAGTCCCCATCCACAGCTCCACTTCCATCGGATCGATGCCGAAATATTCGCTAATGCCGCGACCGGTTTTGCCCGCAGTACCCATAGAATGGGCTTCGTCAACTAACAAAAAGGCTTTGTGGCGCTTCTTTACTTCGATAAACTGGGGCAAGTTGGGAATGTCTCCATCGGTACTGTACACTCCCTCGATGGCGATGAGGACTTTTTGGTAGCGGTGGCGGCGATCGCTCAAAATACGATCTAAACTCTCCCAGTCGTTATGAGGAAAAGCAATAACCGTCGCCCCAGATAACAAGCAACCGTGAAAAATACTATTATGACTGAGGGCATCGTGTAAAATCAGGTCGTTTTGTCCGAACAGATGGCTAATGGTCGTAACGTTAGTGGCATGACCGCCCACAAAAACGATGCTATCTTCTACGCCAATAAAATCTGCAATTTCTATTTCTAATTCTCGATGTAAAGGCTTTTCTCCAGAGAGGAGGCGACTTGCTGAAACGGAGGTTCCGTAAAGGTCGATCGCATTTTTAGCTGCTAGAGAAACGGCTGCATCGCCGCACATTCCCAGATAATTGTAAGTGGCAAAATTTAGCAGTTCTCTGCCTGCAATGGAAGTTGTATTATTATTGATTCTTTCCTGGGGAATAAAAAACGGATTATCGATGCCGAGTTCTCTAATTCCCTCTAATTGTATTTGCAATTGGCGATATTTCGGGAAGAGTTCTAAGCGGTAATATTCCTGGTTAATTTCCTCATTTTCTGGTTTTTCTTCCTTTTCTTCTGGGCTAAAATGTCCGTTACTTTTGGCTTTAATCGAGTCAAAAATTTCCTCATTTTTTTTGATAAGTTCTGGAGTATTTTCTTCTATCAAATATTTAGCCAAAGCCGAAATATTGGGATAATCCCACAGCAAAGTCGGGGGCATTCTGCGGTTGATAAAGTTTTCTAACTCTCCAGAAAGATTAACAGCTTCAATAGAATTGAGACCGTAATCGATAAAATCTTTATGAATATCTATATCGTCGGTTTTTACTTCTAAGCGTTCTGCCAGCTTAACAACTAACCACGATTCAATATTTTTTCTTGTTTGAGATGATTCTAAACTGATGATGGCGGGTTCTGGAACCTTGGCATGGCCTCCAGTTTCAGTGTTTTTGCCATTCCAGACCTGATTTAACCGTTTCATAGCTTACTCCACAGGCGAGACGCCCGTTCTACTACACCACACATTAAGTTGGCCACCCGTTGGGGCGGCGTCATGGTGGATATTTTGCCACGAAATTTCTTAAATTTGGGAATGGGGAATGGGATCCCCCCCCCGCCCCCCTTAAAAAGGGGGGAGCCAGAGGAATAAATTTTAGTTTTTCAGGGGAATGGGGAATGGGGCATTTTCTGTTATTGTTGGCTTGAGCTGCGCCTCATCCTGCCTAAGGCTACCGCTGCTATTGTTCGCCATTATCCTCCACCAAGAATCAAAGACTTTAAATTTAATCCTCTTCGTATTCTCGATTAATTTTAGCTTTAATTCTTTCAAAAACTATTTCTCCATCTGTTACTTGACCTCTAGCAATTTGTTGAGTACCTACATCAATTTTTTGACGTAATTCTTCACAAGCTTTAATATCTTCTTCTGTTAGTTCGGGGAAATCGTCTAAAATTTCTGCAAAAGACATTCCGGGTGCTAACCACCCTAAAACGTCAGCTTTTAAGCGATAAACTGTTGACATTATTTTTACCTAATTTTGATGTTGAGTAAGAAACCCGGTTTTTCAAAGAATACCTTCGCCAAAATGAAAAATTCCTTATGTAGGTTGGGTGTAGCGCAGCGAAACCCAACAAAATCGTTGGGTTCCACTACCGTTCCACCCAACCTACAAGAAAATGGCGAAGGTATTGATTAAGAAACCCGGTTTTTTGCCAACCGGGTTTCACC
>CAZSTZ010000247.1:0-10298 GCA_964609515.1 uncultured bacterium
AGTAATAATTGTAGGTCGGGTGTAACGCAGTGGAACCCGACATTGTCAATTTGGGATTGATATTTGTGTTGTCGGGTTTCGTTTCACTCCACCCGACCTACAGGGGAAATTAGAAGTTAAAGCGGAGGGTCGATTTTAGTCGGGCATCAAAACCGTTGTCGGAATGACCGAGTTGGGCGTCGATGTTAATTCTTCTATCTGAGGTAAAATACCTGATAATTGCACCGTAATAAGAATCGTCAATGCGACTGTTTAAGCCGATATTAATATTGTTAAAGTTTTGATAAAAAAGCCCCACGGACAAATCTTCAATTACTCTTTGGGTTAATTCGAGGTCGAAGAAGACTTCATTTCCGATTTCAAAATTGGCATCAAAACCCGTGCCCCATTCGGTTCCTAATTGACCGTCGATGAAGCCTAAAAACTCTCCGTTGCTATTCTCTGGATTGACGCCATTACTACCTTGAGGAATATAGGCAAGAACGCCGGCAATAGAATAACCCGAATTTCTGCCCCGACGAGAAAAAACATAACCGGCGCTAATTTGAAAAGTATTGAGGCGATTGGTGGCGCTGTTCCAATCTATATCTAAAAAAGGACTTTGAGTTTCGATCGCAATAGGTTGGTTATTTTCATCCACTTTAACATCTTGAAAGAGAAAATTGGCAATGCCGCGAGCATAAACCCCAAAACTGGGTTCTTCCAATCCCAAATCGTTGTTAAAATAAGCTACAGAATCGGGATTGACATTAAACCAAGTTCCCAAACTCACTCCATAATTAAAATCGCCATCGGTTCCCGAAGTCACTAACTCGATACTGGGCAAAAGCAACTCGCCAACAAAACCGTTTGTTTCGATATTGCGTTCCACCAATTGACCGATGCGGATGGAGTCGAAAGCAATATCGAAGGCTTTTCCTGCAATAATAGGAACCACGGTACTTCTGGGATTGGAGTTAAATTGCTGAACGAACTGCCGACCGTCGGGGCTAATTAAAGTAACTTGTACTGCTGTGGATTGATTGCTAGGAATTGGCGTTCCAATAAAGCCTAAAGGTCCGAAATCCTGAGAAGTATCTAGCCCCAAGAAAAAATTACTAATTTCTCGAAATTCGCCGACATCTTGCCGAAAAAACTCGACCCTGCGCTTATGCAGTCCGGTCCTAATCTGAAAAAGAGTCGAGTCAATGGGGTTAATTCTGGCGGGAAAGGTATAGTTACCCGAAACTTGTTCCAACTTGGTTACTCGTTCCGTATTAAATAAGTTCTGGTTGAGTCTTTGATTCATTTGCCTTCTTTCTGCCGAGGTGGCGGCGGTGTTTAAAAAAGCAAAACCTTCCCCATTTTCCAAGGCAGTATAAGCTTCCTCCAGACTATCTTCGATATGGTTATTTTCAATACCTGCAAAAATAATTCCTATACCCAAACCAATAGTAGCATTAGCAAATTGAACTTCATCCACATCATTTAGCTCCAAAGAGGCAGTTAGAGATATACCCGGATTGCTAAAAACGCTGCGATAAGTTGCTTCGATTTCTTCGGCATCGTATTCGATAGTAGTTTTCCTGTGGGGAACCGAAAAATAAAAGCGATACCAATCGCTACTTTCTTGACTGTCGAGTTGGGTGACATCGGCAACAGTTCTTTCACCCAGAGAGAACCAGAATAAAGAATTAAGATAGCGCAAATCTCTTTCTCTGGGACTCAGGAAAGGATTGACTACTAAATTTAATAAATCAGGATTCATTCCTCCCCCTGGTTGTCCGATTTTAATACCGGGAGCAGACGTTGTTGGAACGCTAAAAGCAAATCCTTGCCCCGTGTCCAAATTAGTAAAGCCAATTCCTGTAGCTTCTAAATTTTCTGGAGGGATAATTGCACCTTCTCGTAAAGCAACTCCATTATTTAATAAGGGTCTGAGATTGTTGGTAGGAAAAGCTTGGATAAATCTAGGGGCATTGTCCCGGTCTAAATTTTGAAATAACGACCCGCCACCTTGAGGGTTATTAGTCGAACCGCTTCCTATATTGGGCAAAAATACTGTATTGGTATTGTTGTTATTGAATCCGCTGTTTATCGTTACCTCTCCTGCGGGTATGCCGGGAGGAGTAGTAACCTGTCCGGCAACGGAGAGGACTGCAAATTGAGTGTCGTCTCCCGCTTGTGCTATTAAATCTGGTATCGATGGAGGCACAGACCAAACTGCTTGCAAGCCAAAAAATCTTTGTTGCGGTATGACGCTTTGAGTGAATTGCGAAACTGTCGATCGCCCCTGAAAAATAACACCCCCCTGTACTCCTTGAGTTTCGACTACCACTCGATTACCTGGCAATAACCAATAAAACTGATCTCCTTTTGGGAAATGGGCAAAAGTAAATTTATTTAAAACCGGATTATCTTCCGCAAACCTTAAATCCAGAGTCGAATACTGTTCGTCTCGAAAAGGACGAAAAAGTTGAGGTTCAAAAGTTAAATTATCCGTCGGATTGACAATAAACGGATATCTTTGAGACGTGGAATTGAGCGACTCAAGGCTATTTTGCCGCCAATCAATTTCTTCTATAACTTGTTCGGGAATTGGTGGGGGAGGTTCCGTTTCCGGAGTTGCTTCTGGAGGCGTTTCGGGAGGTTCCATTTCTGGAGTTGTCTCTGGAAGTGGTTGGGGAGGTTCTATTTCTACCGGATCCGGTTCCTCGGGCTCCACAGCAGGCGGAGAAATGGGGGGGATCCTTTCTTCAAACTCCGATTCTTGTGCGGTTTGGGACTCGGGAATATCTGGCCCGCTTTCCGCCTCAACTTCTGGAACGCTTGGCCCGCTTTCTGCTTTAACGTCCTCGTTGTCCGCAATTTGGAAACTCGATTCAGGGCCACTTAATTCTTCTGTCCTCCTCAGCTCGACAAAATCTAGCAAACTTAGGGGTTTTTCCTCAACTTCTGCCGGCAATTTAAGAAACTGTATGGAGTTAAAATCTAAAGTTTTTCCGTCTAATAAAGAAATATTAAATAACTCAAAATTTATGCTGCCATCCATCCGAAATAAAGACCGGATATTTTGACAAGTATCTTCGGAACTTAAAAGAATTGTTGTAGGTTTCCTCGAAGCTTCTTCTCTATCCTCATTCCCAGAATAAGTCGGCAAACTTCCTACTAGAGAATTATGAGAGTCAGCAACATTGTCTTGAAATTGAGAAATCAAAAGTTCGTTTTGGTTTTTTGTTTCCAAGCGAGATTCCATAACTTCTGAAGATTTGCAAAAGAAAATCTCCCTAGCTGAAACAGTTGGTAAATCGACGTTGTAGTTAAACATTTACTAGATCGAGTTATTTTTTATGCCGAGATTAATACCATTTCTAAAAAATAATACGACAGAACCCAACTTTCGATGTTGGGTTCCACTGCGTAGACCCCGACCTACAAATTAAGCTATTGTTGCATGACTTTTTGAAAATGGTATAACAAGGGATTTGCTATGGGCGGTCAATAAACTGCTGTTAGTTTGACCGCTTTGATTAAAAATTGTTCCCTACCAAATTGGCGCTAAATCTAGAACGAATCCAGGCAAAACATTTTCACCGGATAACCTTTGAGGATTCTCCAATATTTCTACATCTTTTGATGGTCGATAAATCTCTACTTGTCGTTTTTTCCTGTTAATTAACCAACCCAATTGCGCTCCATTCTCAATATATTCTCTCATCTTCGCCCTAGTCTTTTCCAAAGAATCGCTAGGAGACATCAACTCCAACACAAAATCAGGACATAAAGGCACAAATTTATCTTGTTCTTCTACGCTTAAAACATCCCACCGCTGGCGACTTACCCAAGAAGCATCGGGGGCTCTATCCGAACCATTTGGTAAGGTAAAACCTGTATTAGAGTCAAATACTTCCCCCAGATTATTCTGAGAGTTCCAAATATCTAATTGAGTAGTGATTTTGACATTACGTTTCCCCGTATTTCCTCCAGTTGGCGACATAATAATTAATTCTCCCTTAGCACTCCTCTCAAATCTTAAATCGTCGTTTTTCTGACATAACTGCCAGAATTGTTCGTCGGTTAAATCTATTTCTAATTCTAATCTTGGCGGTAAATAAATTGTTGGTGGTTCCATTTTTCGCCCCTATTTAAAAATTATTAATTCCTAAGATTGAGTATAGCAATCCCTACAGGGGTTGTTTAAAATCAGCACTCGCGAGCTAGGATTCGGTTAATGGCCTTAACAAACTTGATTGAGTCCTTTTGGATTTTAGATTTGTCCAAGATGGCCTCATCCTACCAGTCCCGGAATTCTAGATCTTAATTTGTAGGTTGGGTGGAGCGAACCGAAATTAGTGGTGTTGGGTTTCGTTTCACTTCACCCAACCTACTCAGAAACTATTCAGAAACCAGGTTTTTTGAAAAAACCGGGTTTCTTGACCGATTCTCCAGTTCTCAGTCAAAACTGGCCAACTTTTGACTGAGAATCGGGACTGAATAAAAAAAAAGCGCGATCGCCATACCAAACAGGTCGAGCGATCGCGACGCGCAAAAAAACTAACAAAATAACACTATGTTAGTTAGAAGGAAATACCGCTAGCGTCTGAGAACTTAGCCATAAGGCCCCAGCCTCCAGTAAACCTTGCATTAGCACTAATAGCCATATATAGCTCGTTCTCTCCTTCTTTCAAAGGCAAAGCTACTTTATCGTAGTAGCCAGAAGTGCCCAAAAATGCTTGGTTCCGCGAACGATAAGTATTGTTGCCAATATACTGTAGCTCTCCATTGAGGAAAACGTTAGCGCGATCGCTGTAACCCAACTCCAAAATTTTGATTTGGTCGCTCTCAGAATTGATGGTTTTGCGAACAAACATAGAGTTCTTACCATCTACAGGAGTGTACAGAGTATTCAGGGCAGTTATACCAACTCTGTCCGCATCCATACCAGTCCACTGACCTTGAAATGGTGACAAATCTGCGTCACTCAAGACCATTTTGTCATCCAGGAATGCTTCATCAAAAGGATCGCTCCGTTCCCAACTATTGATAGAGCCTTCAGGTGCCGTGGGAAGTTCCACATCTCCATTCTTGAGAGGAGGATTGTCAACCTTCTTATACTTGTAGTTAGCGAAAAAGCCACCCAAACGAGCCGGGTTCAGGGCATAGAGTCCCAACCGACTGGCTTCAGGCACGCCTCGCTTCAGGTCTGGCATAAAGAGAGCGGGATTTTCCATATCCTCAATGTAAAGTTCAGCACGAGTGCCATTAACGACAATCTTCACGTGCAACCACTCCTCATAAGGATAGGTGTAGTAATCGTTGAAGCCTTCCCCATAATAAAGTTGCCAGGTTTGCAAATCGTTGTACACCGGGGTGTACTGAACGGCATCATCTTGGTTGCTATGGTGAGGGCGCATAAAGATACGCTCGTGGTTGGTT
This sequence comes from uncultured bacterium, assembly GCA_964609515.1. GTDB lineage: Bacteria > Cyanobacteriota > Cyanobacteriia > Cyanobacteriales > Microcoleaceae > CALKCV01. Next base: position 5,416 of record CAZSTZ010000247.1, read on the forward strand.
GCATCTTCGGCACGCACTAGCGCTCCTACGAAAGCCGCTATAGGAGCTTTTAGCAGAGTATCGTATTCGATAATTCCATCCTCAAAATCCTCCAATCCTTTAACAAAAGCCGCACCACCTCGGAGGTATAAGGCGTCTTTCTCGCCATAAAACGTGCCTGCAGGGTTATCTGAATTTAAAGCAGGCTTGCACTCTTCCAGCTTCTCTGTCTGACAATAGATAGGCTCTTTGTCACTAGACGGAAAGGTAGCTTCACCACCATCTGGCGGACGATCCGGCTGCCATAAATCGAAGACCCAATTATCTGCATTAAAGGGAACCGAGACAAATCCATCATTGGTAGTTGTTGTCTGTGCGTGGGAAGTTGTAGCTCCATATGGATAAGCATTAAGCAAAATTGCTACAGCTATTAACGCGCCGATCGAGTACTTACTAAATCGCTTCATTCTTGCTCCTATGAGACTTGTTAACTTAAAATAGATACCGCTCTTCTGGTGTAGGAAGTTGCCTACAAACTAATTTGTGCTAGGCGATACCCAAAGAATTGCTGGAAAAATTAGGAATTTACCAGTTTTTATTCTCGCTTCCTGCTTCAATTTAGGGGAGTTTGTCCCTTTTAGAAGACAGGCCTAACTTCGGGTTGAGCCCACCCTAGTTTTTTGATTCACATCTCTGTATTTAGACTAATGTTGTATTAACATCCCCGGCAACCTTAGATGCACAATGGGGGCACTCAAGGAAAGTAATCGAGAGCATGGAATCCACCTCTTTTTAAAGGGTGGAGGAAAGGCGAACGGCGGTTTTAACCGCCGTGGAACCATAATGATTGTTGCACTGATACTCGAATCATGGAGATAATCCTTTTCGAGAAAAGTTGTGCGTCCCTACGACCACCAAAAGCGTTGTGTCTCGAAATTACGCGATGCCTTTACCCAAAAAGGCCAACAGATAATCCGGGCTAGGGAAACACCCAGGAGTGTTATCGCTTTGGGCTGCATTGGTAAGCGCCAACTCTTAGTCAGACGTTGGGCCGTCCAAGCTGCGCGGCTTCAGCCCGCAGAAGTTGACATACTTCTGCCTCGCCAATTTGGCTGCGAAACCAAACTGGGATGTACCCGATGATACCTCAAATTTTGAAAATTACGGCGATAGCTACAGACGTCCCGACAATATTTTTTCTAGTAGCGGTTTTTTTTCCATAGCTGGACTTTTCTCGCCTTGGTCGCGCCGCCAGGTATGAATTACAGTAATAACAATCCTCTGGGAAAGCGATGGCCCACTGATGCGATCGAATCTTGACTTCTCCCCCAAAAAAAATTTAAAAAAAATTCTCCCAAACCCTTGACGATCGCTTTTTGCTGTGCCATCTTGGTAATGCACATAAATAATAAAGCAAGGCCTTCAACAATTGAAATTATGTCTGAAACTGTAACAAATCAGCTAAAAACAATCGTCGCCCAAGAACTGGACGTTAACCTCAAAATAGAGGAAATAGATGAAGAAGCTTCTTTATTTGAGGATGGCCTCGGATTTGACTCCATCGCCACTGTAGAATTTATTTCCTTAATCGAGCAACATTTCGGCCTAGAGTTTTCCGACGGAGAACTCAACCCAGAACTGTTCGCTAACCTCAAAGTATTAGCAGATTTTATTACCAGCAAACAACAAGCTCTATCCCTAGAAGCAGTGGGCTAGTTTCTGGTAAAAGCCAAGTCGAAAAATTGTCAAGTTATCGCCTTCCTAATAAGGTAAAGGTGGCGTAAAAATCGGGAAAATTAAAATAAAAAAAATGACTCTAACTGCCGAAATAACTAAGCTACAGGCAAAAAGGCTCCCTTTAATTCCTAACTATCCATCATTTAAAAAATGGAAAAGGGCTGCCGTAGCTGAAAAATTAGAAGCCCAACCACTCTGTCTTTACGTTCACATTCCTTTTTGTACCCAAAGGTGTTCTTTTTGTTACTACAAAACCATAGACTTAAAAGAAAGGCCGGAGGTGGATGGATATGTGGAGACCCTCTGTAAAGAAATCGAGATGGTAAGCGATCGCTTCGACCTAGCCAACCGACCAATTCATGCAGTTTATTTCGGTGGGGGAACTCCAAGCTTACTCAAACCCCATCAACTAGAAAAACTCGTTGAAGCGCTACGGAAAAACTTCAAGCATTTTGAGGACAAAAAACAGTTTTCTTTTGAGGCCGAACCTCTGACAATTTCCAAATCGAAATTGGAAGCAATGGCAGAATTAGGAGTAAATCGCCTCAGCATGGGAATGCAATCTTTTGTGGATGAAATTATCAAACTCAGCGGGCGAGGACACGACGAAAAACAAGCTTACCGGGCCATAGAACTAGCTCAAAAAGCAGGACAAGGTAAGTGGAATATCAATATCGATCTGCTCAGTGGTTTGGCAGGGGAAACGGAGGAAACTTGGCACCAAAGCGTCGAACGGGCCATAGAGACAGGAGTCGAGAGCATCACCGTTTATAAAATGGAAGCCTTCGCCAATACAGAGGTTTATCAAACCGGAGTCAAGCAAGAAACCGTCCAGTTACCCTCAGAAGAGCAAGAACTGAAATTCATGGAATACGCCATGGAACGCTTCGCTCGTTCTAACTACAAGCCCTGGAGCCATTTTACCTATACCAAGGATGGCTGCGACAAGAGCGAATACATCTTCAATATCTGGCAGGGCATGGAATACTACGGTTTGGGCGTGTCTGCCTTTGGTTCTATGGGAAATTCCATGTTGCAGAACACGGCAGATTTAGAAAAATATGCAGCCATTGTCGAATCGGGAGAATTGCCCCTAGCTCGCGGCTACACTTTCAGTTGCTTGGATAAGATGGTTCGAGACGTTTTGTTGGGAATGAAGCTCCTGCGTCTGGATTTGGATAAATTTAAAAAAAGTTATGGCTTCAGCTTAAAAACTCTCTGTGCCTCCGTGTTGACCGACTTGGAACTAGATGGTTTTATCTCGGTGTCCGACAATGCTATAGAGTTAACCTCCAAAGGAATGCTTTATGGAGACTTTGTGGGAGTCACCTTGTCAGACTATCTGAGAAAAAGTTATGAATGAGCCATCCTTATTGAAGAATCCTAAAAACTCCAATTCTTCAAAATCGCCAAAGCTAAATAGTCAGTTATTGGCGAGACTGAAGCTGGGTGTAAAGCCGAAACTCCACTGGGATGCTCCCTATCGAGTAGCGGACAATCCCCAAAATAACCAGCAGAAAAAATTGGAGGTTTTAGAATTCTTCAGAACGCCCTCAACTCCAGAGGAAGTATGGCATCGCCTCCCCCCAGAACGGCAAAATAAGGAAGAATTCGCGAAAAACTTGGAGAAGGCGATCGCCTTCAAATTGCTACAGGAAGAGCTAAAGCTGCCAGAATTTGACAAACCGATCTTTATTATCTCGGCCCCAAGGGCAGGCAGCACTCTTTTATTCGAGACTCTCTCCCAATTTCCCAACCTCTGGACTGTTGGCAGAGAAAGTCACGATCTGATAGAGGCAATTCCCGAACTTCATCCGGCAGCCCATAATTTTAGTTCCAATCGCTTGACAGAGGCAGATGCACTGCCCCATATAGGGCCTGCCTTGCGAGATGGATTTGTGAGGCAACTGCGCGATCGCTCTGGCACTGCATATCTCAATTTACCAATCGAGCAACGCCCCCAAAAGATTCGCTTTCTGGAGAAAACCCCCAAAAATGCTTTGCGGGTTCCTTTCCTCAAAGCAATCTTTCCCGATGCCCTATTTATCTTTCTGTATCGGGAACCGCGAGCTAATATTAGCAGCATAATGGAGGGGTGGCGATCGCCCCATTTTATCCCCTATCCGGAGCTGCCCGGCTGGCAGAAAAAAAAGTGGCGTTTCCTGCTAATACCTGGATGGTCGTCTTTGCAAAATTGTTCCCAGGCAGAAATTGCCGCTCGCCAGTGGCAAACAGCTAACTCTTATATTTGGAATGACTTGCAATCTCTTCCCTCATCCTCTTGGCGTCCGGTCAGATATCGAGATTTGATAGAGGAACCCGAGAAAGCCATCAAACAAATTAGCGAATTTGCCGGAATTGAACTAGATGCCAAGATTGAGGAAAGGTTATCTAAATCTCTGCCAATTTCAGCCGTTACCTTATCCGCGCCATCCCCCGAGAAGTGGCGCAAAAACGAAAGAGAAATTCTCGAAATTTTACCAATAGTCGAACCAATTGCCAATATCATTGAGAGGAAATTAAATGACCGCACTTTTGCCTAAAGACCAAACGGATTTAGCAAGTCCGAACAAGACGAAAACGATGAGAGAATTAGGTCCAGTAGATATTTCTTCGATTCGGGAAGACATTCTCAACTTACCCAAGGAAATATGGGAAGTTAAAGACCACGATAAACCGAACAAATTTAAAGAATTAGGACGGACCGAGCATATAGTTTTTAAATTTATCCGCGATTACGACAACCATTTGGATAACTTTTTTTATCCAATATGGGATGAATGGAAAACTCGTTTAGAGCCGATTTTAGAAACGGCAACCAAACCTTACGGTTATCGAGATGGGGATTTTTCCAGAATCATGCTAGCTAAATTGCCGGCTGGAGGTAAAATTTCTTTGCATATCGACCCTTACAAATCCTCCAACTATACCCATAAAATTCATATTCCCATTCAAACCAATCCAGACGTAGAATTTTGGATAAATCGGAAACGATATCATTTCCTCGAAGGATATGCCTACGAAGTAAATAATAAAGCCTTACATGGAGGCATGAATCGCGGAGACACAGACAGAATTAATCTGATTATCGAGTACTACGAGAAATAAGTTTGTAGTAATCGCTTCAGCGATTCAGTTCGTAGTAATCGCTTCAGCGATTCAGTTCG
>CAZSTZ010000248.1:0-10138 GCA_964609515.1 uncultured bacterium
CTGGAGTCAAACCCCCCGTTTAAAGCTCTGTCCCACCAGCTAAAGCACGGTTTCCCGTTACCCCGACAATACGAAACTCCACCAGTTAAAACCTGTCATCCTGCTACCCAACAGCACGAACCTCCACCATCTAAAATGTGGCATCTAGCTGCTCAACAACACAAAGCCAAAACACTTATCGCCAAATACTTCCCCAGAAAAATAGACTCCATTTATTTTCAAAAATGTACTCCATGATTCCGCCATTTGACATAGTTACACTGTCAAAAGCAGTGCAAGAAACCGCAAGAACTTGCAAGAGTTTAATAAAACTAATTACGGCAAACCCCACTGCAAAAAACAGCCCTTGCGACTTCTTGCAACTTCTTGCATTTACACCGCTAAAACTACCGCTAAATGTGGTAAACTGCGGAGTGACGTAGGGAAAAAGGCTAGTAATATATTCTGGACCCTAAGCTTAAAACACTTTAAAAAACAGCCATTTAAACGCCTAAAATATCCCCTACGGAAAACCGAACCAACGGTTTTACTGCGACTCATAAACTGAACTTATATTTTTAAAACAGCCTTAAAACTGCGCAAAAACTCTCAGGTCAATCAAATCATCCTAGACAGAATCAATATTCCATCACGTTTGTTAACCTTCAGTTCCATTACTTCCAGCCATCGGGCACCGATTAAATATTCTGGTATTTCTTCTCCGACGTGAACTGAAATCGTTGCCTCTTCTCCATCAACAACTATCCGGCCTTCATAAACATCAAAATACCCATCCCCTCTGGCGGTTCGCAGTTCTGTTCGATGGTTGATAATGGGCCATTGCAAGGCTTCTAAATCTTGTTTGTTAATGGCTAAAAAACCATTAGTAAAACCGGTGTCCAAAAGGGCATCCACCGTAAAGCGTTCTCCAGTGGCGGCTACTAACTCTACCTCAAACCATAATTCGCCGTTATCACCAAATTTTCCAAGCATTAGATTCTGCCACAAAAACCTTCTTCATTAAGTCGAAAAATAACCCCTCTAACAACACTATTATCGTAGCGTTCTCCAACTTTTTTAATCAAGCCCTCAAAAGATGGATCAATCAAATAATCCTCGCTGTCTGGACCGACTGCTATAAACCAGTTATAGTATTGGTCAATTAATTGGGGTCGTAATTTTTCAAACATGACTCGACAGCGGGCTCCAAACTCTGCCCGTTCTGCTTTACGTTTGGCTATTTCCTCTGGAGGTAAAACTTTCCGAGGAAGCCGTCGCGGTGTGAATGACTTTGTTGGTAACTTGTTTTTTATTGATAATTCCATTTACTTTTCCCTAACTCGTTTAACATAATTTTAGCTGAATCGAAAAAAACTTACAAGTCTCCTTCCAAAAATCGCTCTTGCTCCTCAATTAAAGCTACATCTTCTTTGTCCGTTTGCAGCCAATCTTCCCTAGATAAGCTGTCTGTTTCTCAACAGAGTTTAAGCTTCATTGGGGCCTAATTTCTGTTTGAGTCCCAATAACAACTAAAAATTATCAAATATTCCTACTACTGGAAAATGATCCGAGGGTAAAATCCCATTTATTCTTGAGGTATCGACTTTAACTTCTTCCAGTTTTAAACGGCTATCGTAATAAATAGTGTCGATCGCGGCAAAAGCCCGATCGCTAAAGTCGTTAAAAGTCATCCGCTCTTTGGAACTCAAACCCGCCGTGACATCTTGCAAGTTTATCCCGCTATTTAAAGGTTGAAGAAATGTTCTCCTGGCGATGGAATTAAGCTCGGCGTTAAAATCACCGGTGACAAAAAGGAAAGATTCGTCGGTGTTAAAGTTGTTGAGGCGATCGCAGATTACTTTAGCTCCCTTCTCTCTGGCTTGTTTGCTATTGTAATCCAAGTGAGTATTAACAACAGTAATTTTTTGCCCTTCCCCCACTACCTCGAATAGAGCTTGAGTTGCCATGCGGGGCAGGTGATTTCCCCAACTGGGGGTAATGCTGCCGGGGATATCTGGGGTTTCGCTCAACCAAAAATCTCCGGCGGACAAACAAACGAGTCGGTCCGTGCGATAAAAGATAGCGCAACGTTCGTCGCTGCCAGTGCCGGTGCGATCGTTACCTAAACTTTGATACTCTGGCAGCAGTTCCAGTAAATCTAAGATTTGGTGTCCCTTTCCTTCTTGGGTACCGATGGCATCGGGTTGATGTTTTTTAATAATTGCCGCTACAGCCTCTTTTCTGACGTTCCAAGCATTATTGCCAGGATCGGGTTTGTCGTAGCGCAGGTTGAAGGCGATAATTTTAACAGTCATCGTTTGTGGCTAATTGATAATGGCTAATTGGTAATGGGGAAGGGATGTACGGGCTTCCATCACCACGAAAGCCTCAAAGCGTCGAAACGCTCGGAGGCTAGTCCATCTATACAGAATCTAGTCTTTTAAAGACCTTAAAATTATAAAGAAAGTTCCTTTTTTTGTCAAAACCGTGTTGGTTTGCTGCCGTCCCATTAGCTGAAAAAAATTGTAAGGGCGATCGCATTCATTAGCTGCATATTTGGTGGTAGTTCCACTAAATATTTAAACTAATGAATGGTTCGCCCTTACAGGAAAAGCTATCAGACAAAAAGTCTCAAGCTCAAATCGACAACATGAAATACCACAAATTACTTCTTGCGGTAAGGCACCATCGTGTCGATGTTAATGTTAGCCAACGGCACCCTTGATGGTGGGTTGGTTTGGGGAGCAATGGCCCGTGCGGCATTCAAGAACAGGGACGGATCTCCTGCCTTAGCTTGCTTCTCTTGGGGAGTAAAGCGACGCACAGAAGTTTGCCAAACGATTTGGGGGAAGCCCAGAATCGAACGGTGGTAGGCGCCATAGCGGGGAGTCTTCAGATTGAAAGGAGTTTCTCCTTCCACCCGCTGGGGCAATACCCGCCGACGTTGGTAAGGTACCGTGTCGTAACCGAAGTTACTCAGGTATTCTTCGCTATCGAGGAGTTGGTCGATAAAACCTTTTACTCCTTTGGTAGCAACGACGATGGACCAAGCGATTTTTTCGCGTTCGCTATAGACATCGCGACCTAAAATCCGTTGAACGCACATTTCTACGAAACGGTAGTTACTGTTGGTTTCGTAGTTGCGACGCAGAAATGGATCTGATGTGGCTAAACCGCGAATGAAATCGCGAACAGTAATTTGACCGTTCTTGATCTGAGATTCTAGGAAAGTTTGGCGGTTTTTCTTGAGAATCTGGTGTTCGCTATAAATTTGGCGATAGGCGGCCCAAATTAACTCATCCCAGCTAGACCCCGAGGGCATATTTTCGGATGTGTAAATTGTGGGTTGCTCCTCTCCGGCTATTTCATAACCGGTTACTCGCACGTTTTGGCTGATTGGCTTGTATTCTAATAAAGGAATCGCCACGTTAAAGTCTCCCTCAAAAAATCTACTCAAAATTTAGTGCAGTATTAAGACATTTTTGAGGTCAATTAATTGACCTCAAAAAATCCTTAAATTTGGACAGGACATTGTTGCGTCCCTTCTGCACAAAGTGCGTAAAGTTGGCCTCGCCCGGTTATCTTGGCTTGTTGGGCCCGACACACTAGCTTTTCAAATCTATTTGCGCGGTTTTTTGTCGAGCAATAGAGCTGGGAACTGGCCGCGCATCTCCAGGTATTGTGACCAAAATAACGTTTACCTTTTAGGGGTGGGCTGGACCTACCGATAAACGCTTAAAGCGTTTTAACAAGATTTGCGGTAAGTCCCTTTTTTTTACTAAATGCTATGTTTCAAGTGGGCAAATGGCCATCACTTCTTCCTGCCATTCTTAAGAATTGGCATTGCTAGCCAATCTATAGATTACGGGATTTTGGCGATCCAGATCTAATTTTTATGAATTGTTGCAACAATCTGTAACAATTGTCAATTGTTAGTTGTTAGTTGTCAGTTGTCTCGGTTCTCGGAAACCCGGTTTTTTCAAAAAACCGGGTTTCTTGACAGACAAAAAAACCGGGTTTCTTGGCAGACTCTCGATATTACCAACCAAAACTGGAATAAAACCCATCGGCCCCTACTCCGGCAGTTGCTTCTGTTTTGCTCTCTTCGCTGTCCTTTTCTACTCGCACTTCGGTACAAAAAGTGGATGTATTAAAACCGCCAAAACGTTTCACGGCGCTGGTTCGCATCCGCAGGTTGGGACTGGGAAACCAGAAACGCTCGATGGTACTCATGGTCTCGTATTCGGTAATCAAAATTAAGGCGTCTTCCTCGTCCATCTCGAACCGTCCCACTACTGGGACAATTTCTGCATAGCCTCTTTCTCGCAACATTCGGCCTTTGCGGGGGTTGTCTGCGTCGGGGACGATCGCGAATACGGTGGAGCCTTTGTGGTTTTCATCATCTTTGTCCCAGGCCATCGCACCGTCCCAGGTAACGAAGGCCCCGCCTGCGGCCAGGCTGGGGTCGATTTCGTGCATTTTACAGATTTCTATTACTTTTGGGTCGTTGGCCGTGAGGGTCGTAACTTCAATGTCCGAGCTACCCATTTCTGCTTGTCGGAAGGCCAGGTGATGGGTGGTCCGTTGCGATCGCCACTGGCCGCCGCTTTTTTCAAAAAATTCCTTTGCGTCCATCGCTTCAATATCTCTCCCGTTATAGGTTTTGTCAGTTTTATAATAATCTCCCCCAGTTTAATTAACCAGTTATTAACTTTTGTCGCAAAAATAAATTATCTTTTAAATGTACATAACGGACAGTTTGTCAAGCGAATGTTACGATAATTTACAATTAACAACAAAATTAAAGTTGTAATGGCCCAGTTAAAGTGGCCCCTTCTTCTTATTGTTATCTGAATGGAGGAATCTATTATGGAAATGTCCAACAGCTTAAGTATGGAGCAACAATTTAAGTTGCAAGTATTACGCGAGGAAGTAAAACAACTGAGTCGCGAAGAGGCCCAGGATTATTTAATGGAGGTTTTGCGCCAGAATATGGTAAAAGATAATCTCTTTAAGAACTGGATGAGAGGCCAAGCATAATGGCCTTAACCCTCAAACCACTAAAGCGCCCCCTCCGAACTCTCGGAGGGGGAATTTTTTTGTTTAATTGTTAGTTGTAGGATTAGCCATTAGCCATTCCCCATTCCCCATTCCCCATTACCCATTACCGATTACCCATTACCGATTACCCAATCCCAATATGTCCCATGAAATACACGGCATCTGCTAAAACCAAAACCAAAACTAACGAACCAGGCGCATCCGTTGGGGCCAACACCGACTACGATCGCATCGACACCAGCAAACTCTCAGAAATGATGCAACGCTATGTCGAAGTCAAACAACAATACCCCCACGCCCTCCTCTTATTTAGAGTCGGCGACTTCTTCGAGTGCTTCTTCCAAGATGCAGTCACCATCGCCCAAGAACTAGAACTGGTACAAACCAGCAAACACGCCGGCAAAGAAATAGGCAAAGTTCCCATGACAGGGGTACCCCATCACGCCCTAGAAAAATACGCCGCCATGTTAGTCGAAAAAGGATTTGCCGTGGTAGTTTGCGACCAAGTGGAAGACGCCAAAATCGCCGCCAAAGAAAACCGCCAAGTCAAACGAGAAATCGTCAGCGTCCTCACCCCCGGCACCCTCACCGCCGACGGAATGCTCAAACCTCGCTACAACAACTACCTCGCCGCCGTCGTCATCGCCAAACATCATTGGGGTTTGTCAGTGGCGGACGTTTCCACTGGGGAATTTCTCACTACCCAGGCCGACGACCTCGAACAACTGACCCAAGAATTGATGCGCTTGCAACCGTCGGAGATCTTGTACCCCACCAACGCCCCCGATATCGGCACCATGCTGCGTCCCGGGGAACAGTCCGACGAACTGCCCGAATGCCTGCCCAACTCCTTCTGTTATTCCTTTCGCCCCCAATTTCCCTTTACCCAAGCGGAAGCGAGGGAACGCTTGTTAGATAAATTTCAACTTTCTTCTCTGGAAGGGTTGGGTTGCGAACATCTCACTTTGGGCATTCGCGCTGCGGGGGGTTTGCTGGAATATCTCGAAGACACCCAGAAGCAAAATCAAGTGCCGTTACAGCGCTTGCGAACCTATACCATCAGCGATTATCTAATCCTCGACCATCAATCTCGCCGCAATTTGGAAATCACCCAAACCGTTCGCGATGGGAGTTTTCACGGTTCTTTGTTGTGGGCGATCGATAAAACTTGTACGGCAATGGGCGGTCGCGCTTTGCGTCGGTGGTTGCTGCAACCGCTTCTGGGTCTCAAAGGCATTCGATCGCGCCACGACACCATCGAGGAATTAGTCGAAAACATGGAACTGCGCCAAGACATCCAGCAACTCTTACGCCAAATCTACGATTTAGAACGTCTGGCCGGTCGCGCCGGTGCCGGTACCGCCAACGCCCGAGATTTAGTCTTTTTAGCGGATTCGATGGCAAAATTGCCCGACCTCGCCGCTTTGGCATCCCAAGGAAATTCTCCTTATTTGAAGTTTTTACAAAAAACGCCGCCGATAATGGAACAACTGGCCCTGAAAATTCACTCTCACCTAGTCGAGTCGCCACCGCAACACCTCAAGGAGGGGGGTTTAATTCGTCCGGGGGTTAACGCAAATCTCGACGAAATGCGACAGTTAGCGCAAGACGACCTGGAATGGGTGCAAAATTTGGAGGCAACGGAGAGGGAACGAACGGGAATTACTAATTTAAAGGTCGGTTATAATAAAGCTTTTGGTTATTATATCAGTATTTCTAAGTCGAAAACGGATCTCGCTCCCCCAGAATATACTCGCAAGCAAACGTTAACCAACGAAGAGCGTTATATTACCGAGGAATTGAAGGAACGGGAAGTGCGGATTTTGAACGCCCGGGACGATTTGAATCAAATGGAATACGATATTTTTGCGAGTTTGCGGACGGAAGTGGGAGAAAGTGCGGAGGAGATTCGCCATGTATCTCGGGCGGTGGCGGCGATCGATGTTTTGTGCGGTTTGGCGGAGATAGCGGTTTATCAGAGTTATTGCCGTCCGACGATGGTTGACAGTCGCGAGTTGACTGTTATCCAAGGTCGCCATCCAGTGGTCGAGAAGTCTTTGCCCGCCGGTTTTTTCGTGCCCAATACTGCCAGGTTGGGTAACGGGGAAGATAAGGGGGGTGGAGAGAGACCGGATTTAGTTATCTTAACGGGTCCCAATGCCAGCGGTAAGAGTTGTTATTTGCGGCAGTTGGGATTGATTCAATTGATGGCACAAATAGGTAGTTTTGTGCCGGCTACTTCTGCTACTTTGGGGGTTTGCGATCGCATCTTTACTCGGGTGGGTGCCGTTGACGATTTAGCAACCGGTCAATCTACTTTTATGGTAGAGATGAACGAAACTGCAAATATTCTCAATCATGCTACTTCTAAATCCCTGGTTTTATTAGATGAAATCGGTCGAGGGACGGCTACTTTTGACGGTCTTTCTATTGCTTGGTCGGTGGCGGAATATTTAGCAGCAGAAATTGGTGCGCGAACTATTTTTGCTACTCATTATCACGAATTAAACGAGTTAGCATCGATTTTAGATAACGTGGCAAATTATCAGGTAACGGTTAAGGAATTACCGGATAAAATTGTTTTTTTACATCAAGTTCAACCGGGTGGGGCGGATAAATCTTATGGTATTGAAGCGGCCCGTTTGGCGGGGTTGCCAACTTCGGTTATTAAGCGGGCAAGACAGGTGATGAAGCAGATTGAAAAGCATAGTAAGATTGCGATGGGTTTGCGCAAAAATATTAAGAAGACATCGAAGAATTTAGACTTGCCCCAAATCGAACAGTTAGATATTTTTGAGGAGGATTTTTAGGGAACTTCAATTAAGAAAAAGAAACCAGGTTTTTTGAAAAAACCTGGTTTCTGGGCTAATTGTCAATTGTTAATTGTTGGTTTTGTAGGTTGGGTGGAGCGCAGCGGAACCCAACTTTCGCGGTTTTTTTATGGGGGGTAAAACCCCTCATGCAGGTAGATAGTTCTTCCTCATCGATTTCATCATAACAAATAAAAAAGGTACTGTCAAGGGGTTTGGCAAAAAAATTTTGTTCGTAGTAATCGCTTTAGCGATTTAGCCAAGTTCGTAGTAATCGATGAGCGCGATTTAGCTTTTTTAGCGCAAATAGAAGTTGGGTTGTTGGGTAGAGGTTCGCGGATCCCGACCTACAATTGTTAATTGCTGAAATCTCTGGTTAGCAGCGGATGTTGAAGCGGATGTAGCGGATGGGTTGACGATAGGTTAAAAAGGTTGTGTTTTTTGATTGTTCTTTTTAAATGTTGTTAAAGGCTAATTCTCCCACCAGAAACCAGGTAATTTCGGCAAAACCTGGTTTCTTAAATCTCCGAATTAACAATAAAAACCTGGTTTCTTAAACCTCGCTGAATTCAAAAGATGCTACAGTTTAACCTAAACCCCCAAACCCAAGGAGGCAAAATGGACCTCATACCCGAAGACAACCTCATTCCTCTGGTGGAGCTAAACTCCCCAGAAATCAACTATCTCCCAGGCATGGCCCTAGACCCGGAAACCGCAAACCCGGTCATAGAAATAGCCTGGGGCCAGGTTCGAGACGAATTGGCGGATTTTCTCTTGGCCCCGGAGTTCGCCGCAACTATGGAGACTGCTTTTGGTCCAGGAGTGAATCTGGAGTCTGGCAGAGATTATATTAAAGACATTTTGACTGGTGAGAGTTTACCTTACCTTCGGGTGTTGCCGGCTGCGAATATGTATCCTGCGGTTGGTGCTTTTGATTCTTTGACGGGTACGGTTTATTTAGCCGATACTTTATTGGGTGGAACTTCTGGTGGAGAAAATGGGGTTGTAGTCGATGTGTTATTGGAGGAGTTGGGGCATTATTTGGATGGGCTGTTGCATGAGTCGGACTCCCCAGGAGATGAGGGTGAGTTATGGGGGCGGTTGGTGAGAGGAGAGGTGTTGAGGGAGTCGGAGGTTTTGCAGCTTCGGGGTGAGGACGATCGGGTAGAGATTATAGATGGGGGTGTTTTGGTTGAGGTTGAGGCGAGTGAGAAGGTTAAATTTAACGAGATTGGTAGGTTTGATGTGGGGCGCAACCCCAGTTCATTAGCAGTAGGAGAGTTTAATGGAGATGGTATTGCCGATTTGGCTGTGGCAAATTCATCTTCATACGACGTATCAGTGCTATTAGGGAAAGGTGACGGTAGTTTTGGTTTAGCTATTAATTTTTATGTGGGAGCAAACGTTAATCAATTAGCGGTGGGAGAGTTTAATAGAGACGGCATTGCCGATTTGGCTGTGACGACATCTTATACAGACAAGTTATTAGTGTTATTAGGAGAAGGTGACGGTAGTTTTGGTCGAGCTACTAATTTTGATATGGGAGATTTTCCTCGGTCAGTAGCAGTAGGAGAGTTTAATGGAGATAGCATTTCTGATTTGGTTGTGGTGAACGTAGGATCGGATAACGTATCAGTGTTATTAGGAAAAGGTGACGGTAGTTTTAGTCAGCCTAATAATTTTGATGCGGGAGACTCCCCCCAGTTATTAGCAGTAGGAGAATTTAATGAAGATGGCATTGCAGATTTGGCTGTGCCAAACTTAAATTCACGCAAAGTATCAGTGTTATTAGGAAAAGGCGACGGTAGTTTTGGTCTAGCTACTAATTTTGATGTGGGAGACGGACCAATTCAAGTAGTAGTAGGAGAGTTTAATGGAGATAGCTTTTCCGATTTGGCTGTCGCGAACCGAAATTCAGACAACGTATCAGTGTTATTAGGAGAAGGTAACGGTAGTTTTGCTCTAGCTACTAGCTTTGATGTGGGGGATTTCCCTGACTCAATAGCAGTAGAAGACCTTAATGGAGATAACTTTTCCGATTTAGCTGTGGCAAATGAGTTTTCAGAAAACGTGTCAGTGTTATTAGGAAAAGGTGATGGTAGTTTTCGTCCAGCTACTAATTTTGATGCAGGAAGCAGTAACGATGTGGGAATCAATAGTCAGTTAGTAGCGGCAGAAGATTATAATGGAGACGACATTCCTGATTTGGCTGTGGCGAATGGCGGTTCAGGCAACGTATCTCTTGACGGTTCAAGCAACATATCCATCCTCATCAACAAAACCCCCAT
>CAZSTZ010000249.1:0-9941 GCA_964609515.1 uncultured bacterium
TAGACCAGTGCGAGCATCCCTGCTCGCGCCCCCAACCGTTGCGAGCAGGGATGCTCGCACTGAAAAATTGTTTACGTCTCATTTAAAAACACTATATGCCAACCCTCTACTCGACTACCACAGCTCGGGTTTATTGAATCCAGCAACGCAAGATGACTCGCCAGCGATCGGCGTCAGCGCTTCACCGGTTAACGATTGAGCCATCCAACCATGAGGATAGGTTAACGCCAGGGGCGCTTTAAACTGCTCCTCGCTGACCTGCAGGAAACCGACCTTGGAGTAAAAGTTAGGATCGCCGTAAGTAAAGACTAACCCAACGCCTTCAGCTTTGAGCGCTTCCAAACCAAAATTAATCAGCCCTTGACCGATCCCTTTACCCTGGTAGTCAGTAGCAACCGCGACAGGTGCGAGCAAAAATACTCCGATATCGGCATCAAATGTCAGACGGGTAAACAGAATGCCACCCACAACTTTATCCCGCTCTAACGCAACAAACACATATAAATCCTGGCTTGGCGTCGTTTCGAGCAATTCCTTAACGAGATTGCCGATCGAAGCACCCTCAGACTCTCCCTCCGAGTCGGAGAAAGTATTAGCAAACATTTGCTGAATCTCGCCTGCTTGCTCGGGTTTAAATAGAGAATAGTTCATGGTTATATCCTAGTTCTGATGTTAATTGTGAATTGCTAACGACGCAAACTCCGAGGATCCAAAGCATCCCTCAAACCATCCCCCAGTAAATTAAAAGCCAACACGGTTAAAATAATCAAAACCGCCGGGGGCCAAACCAACCAAGAATGCAACATTAAAATCGTAGCATTAGTAGCAGAAGAAAGCATATTGCCCCAAGAAGCATCCGGCTGCTGGATGCCCAAACCGATTAAACTCAAAACCGACTCCGCTACAATAAAACCGGGAATAGCCAAAGTCGCCGAAACGATAACATAAGTAGCCGTCTGGGGCAAAACGTGGCGGACGATGATATAAAAAGAATTAGCCCCCATCGCCCGGGCCGCTTGCACGAACTCTTGTTCCTTAATCGATAACACCTGTCCGCGAATCACCCGCGCCAACCCCGCCCAACTGATAAACGAAGTAATCGCCACGATTAACATAAACCTTTGGGCGCTGCTCAAACCCACCGGTAAAACTGCCGCCAGTGCCACCAACAAATAAATGCTCGGTATCGTCATCAGCACTTCCACCACGCGCATTAAAACTCCATCCACCCAACCGCCAAAATAACCGGCTATACCGCCAACCATCATGCCAAGGGGGAAATAGATAGCAATACCGACGAGACCGATAAAAAGACTAATCCTACTGCCATGGACCAAACGACTGAATTGGTCGCGTGCTTGTTCGTCGGTACCCAAAATATTAATTTTTGCCTCCCCGATCGCCCCAAATAAATGTCTATCCCAGGGAATAAGACCCAAGATTTTATAGCGATCGCCCTTGACAAACAACCGTACTGGTGCTGGTTTTTCCCAGTCTGTAACGATTTCGCGCTTGCCCGTCTCTAAATCTACCGGTCCTTGAGTTCGCGGATAAACGTGAGGCCCGATAAACTCGCCCTGGGGAGTCTGCCAGTAAATTTGACTCGGCGGCAACAGCGAGCCTTTTTCTTCAGAGACATAAGGATCGTAAGGAGCCACAAAATCTGCTGCCATAGCCATGAGATAAAAGCATATTAGCAATAGGGCTCCAAATCGCGCTAAAGGATTTTTTTTAAGATTCTGCCACCATTTCATACAATTAACAATTAGTAATGAACAATTAACAATTAAAGCAATTCTTGAGTCGGCGAAGTACGTTCCTCCCCCTTGTCCCCCTTGTCCTTCTTGTCTAGAATGTCCCCCTTGTCTTCTTCCAACGGGTTGTGAAAAAAGGAACCGGTTTGGGGTGGAAGTTCGGGGTTTAGCAAAATTTCGACGATGCTTTTAATAACGCCGGTCAGGGGGATAGCGAGAATAACTCCTAAAAGTCCCCCTATTCTGCCCCCCAAGAGCAAGGCCGCAAAAATAATAACCGGACTCAAACCGGTTATATTGCCCATAATGCGGGGCGTTACCAGGTTATCCTTGACTTGCTGGACGGCAACCGCCACTGCCAACAGCCGCAACGCCAACCACCAATCCAGAAACGCCACAATAATCGTAACGGTACCGATGCCCAAAGTCGCGCCAATAAAAGGAATTACCTCCATCGCGCCGATAAAGACGGCAAACAAGAGGAAAAAGGGAACCCCCAACAGCCAAAAAGCGACGGTGAGAATGCTGGCCATGAACAAACCTAGCAACAATTGACCGGAGATAAAACCTTGGAGGTTGCGTTCCAAAGATTCGGTTAAGACGTATTGAACCTTTGGGGAAACAACACTCGTGAAACTATCCCAAACTCCCTCGCCGTCGAGAAGCATATAGAAGGCGATAACTAAAATCAGAATTAAATCTACCACCCAATTTACGGTGCCCAAAAGCAAACCGAGACTGGTAGAAGCGATCGCCTGTGCCTGTTCTTGAGCTTTTGCCGAGAGCTGCTGCTGCAACAGGCCCACATCAAAAGGCAAATTATTAGCCTCGCTCCACCCTTGGAACTCCGCTAGCTGCTGCCTTCCCGACTCCAACAGTTCGGGAAAATTTAGCACCAGTTGCCTTCCTTGGTCGAACACCGGCGGCACGATGGTTAAACCGATAAAAGCTACGATTAAAGCAGCGGTCAAATAAACCAAGGCCGCCGCTACTCCACGAGGCAAAAACCTTTGCAGTCTGGCAACTGGATAGTTGAGTAAAAACGCTACCAGGGCCGACGTTACCAAAATACTGACTATTTCGCCTACATAACTGATAGCGTTGAGAGCGAGGGAACCGGCAACCAGCAGTAACAAGCAGGTTATCAAAAACTTTTGCAGTGGTGAAAACATATAGCAGTCCTATTTGAGTCGTGTCCAACAGTTGATTGCTTTTAGGCAAAAGGCAATAGGCAATAGGCAAGAGTAGGCAAGAGGCAAGAGTAGGCAAGAGGCAAAAGGCAGGAGGCAAGAGTAGGCAATAGCCATTCCCAATTCTCCAATTTAATGTAGCAATCCTAAACGGGTTGTAAAAAGTCGAAAAGTCGAAAAAAAATCAGACCTTCTGTTTCTTATCTACTCTTGCCTATTGCCTCTTGCCTATTGCCTATTGCCTCTTGCCTCTTGCCTATTAAACAGGAATCGCTGCAGGTTGTGCCAGGGTACCGTGTTCGACTACGAATACGTTAGAATAAAGATTGGCAACAACCTGCTTGCCTTTCTGGGTCAAGGATAAATAGCGCAGACCATCTTCTACATAAGGATGAACGCCGTCCCAGTAAAACTTGGGATAGTTATCGCGCAGATCTGCCGGACTGGTATAACCGACTTTTTTATTAAAACCTGTTTCCTCAAACTCGAAATATAAATTGCTGACTTTTTTGAGATAGCGGCGATCGCTCAATTGACCTATGAGATCCGCCGCCCTCACCAAACCCGGGAAATTTGTTGTATCTAAGCGATCGGACTCTTTCGGCACTGGGAAGCGGGTTAATTCGATATTGCGCTTGATGATTTCTGCATCTATTAACCGATGTCCGCCGAAGCGTTCGTCTATGAACAACTTAGCGCGATCGACGTGATAGGGAGTCAAACTGGCATCGGTACAGCCAAAGGGTAACTCTACCATATCGCCATTAATGCCCGTGGCATATATCTCCTTTTTCTTTCTATCTTGACGACACACGCCTTTGACGTAGCCGATGTCGTGACAAACTAGAGAAATAACAAAATGCAACCAGTCTTCGCAGGAAACCCCGCCCTCGCGGATATGCTTCCCGCGCAAAATTTCCTGACCTACTAGGGTAACTAGAACTGTATGTTCGACGTTATGGTAGAGGGCATCGCTGTTGGCAATATTTTCTAGTGCCATATTCCCCGCCCAAGCAATAATATCTTGATAGTTGGGTTTGTAGCCGCCGTAAGTTCGACGGTATCCTTCCCTAAGTTTCTCGACAAATTCATTAATGATAATTTCGGTTGCGTTAAACATATTTATTAATAGGTAATGGGTAATGGGTGATAGGTAATAAATAATTTAACCTTCCCCTGTCTGTTTTTTTCTTACCTCATTGACAGACATTTTTTATATTAGCTTATTGTTTTTTTTGCCATTGACCTCGCGATCGTACTCAGAACGAGTACTCAATAAAAGCCTTCCATCTTTCCAGCTTAAAGAAAGTTAATACAATTGTAAATTTTTGTTACAATAAAAACGTGCCCACAAAGCGGCGGAAGAAAAAAATGGCAAAGAAAATTTTATCACAAGAACCGTTAGAAAAACAAGAAAATTGGTCCGAACCAGAAACAGAATCCCTCGATTTTAGCACCTTAGAAGAGTTTGACGAAGAGTTGGATTCAGGGGAAACGGTGGCCCATCGCCCCCGAGAAAAGCAACCCGGCCCCCTATCGGGATCCCGGGGCCTAATCTTAGGAATGCTCATCGGAGTGGCCCTGGCTTTTGGGGCCAGTAGGTTCCTTTCTAGGCCAGAATCCCGAAGCGACGGCCTCCCCGAAATGGCTGGCACTGCCGCAGCACCGGCATCTAAGCCCGCTTTAACCGTCACCTTGGCCCAGGTAGAAATGGCCGAGGTCGAACGGACCCTGGATGCCACGGGCACGGTGGTGGCCTACGACTTGCTGCCCCTGTTAGCCCAGGCATCGGGGCTGCAAATACAGCAAGTATTAGTAGAAGAAGGAGACAGAGTTAGCAGGGGAGAGATACTCGCAATTTTAGATGATGCAGTGTTGCGCTCCCAAATAGATAGAGCAGAATCGGATATCGAATCTGCCAAGGCAGAAGTAGCACAAAGGCAAGCGGGAGCTAGTAGGGCACAAGCGAGTTTGGAACAAGCCAAAGCTGCCCTGCTGCAAGCCAAAGCCGATCGCGATCGCGTGGCTTCCTCAATAGCCCAAGCCAACGCGGGCAGAGACGAAGCGATCGCCGGTTTAAAACAAACCCAAGCCAGCCGCGACGATGCCCTGGCGGCCTTAAAACAAGCCCAAGTCGGTCGCGACGATGCCCTAGCCGCCGTCAAACAAGCCCAAGCCAGTCGCAACGATGCCCTAGCCTTAGTGGCACAAGCGGAAGCACAGCTAGCAGAAGCCAAGGCAAACCAGGCACAAGCCACTAGAGAATTAGAACGCTACGAAAGCCTTCTGGCGGAGGGAGCCATCAGCGCTCAAGAAGTAGATACTCGCCGCACTGCCGCTATCACCGCTAGGGAGGGAGTGCGAGTGGCAGAAGCCAACATCAACAGCGCCAAAGCTAAAGTCGAAATTGCCGATGCCAACGTCAGCAGCGCCGAAGCCAAAGTCGAAATTGCCGAAGCCAACATCAGCAGCGCCAGGGCCAAAGTCGAAATTGCCGAATCTAACATCAGCAGCGCCAGGGCCCGAGTGGAAAGCGCCGCAGCGAATATAACCAGTTCGGCAGCGGAACTGCGGGCCGCCGAAGCCCGAGTAGACAGCGCCCGGGCAAGCGTCAGCAGCGCCGAGGCGGACCTGGAAAGCGCCCGCTCTAATATTAACAGCGCCAGAGCCAACGTTCGCAACCGAGAAGCCTCCCTGACTCAAGAACAAACCAAGTTAGAACAAACTATCCTCCGCGCCCCTGCCAGCGGTTTGATAGCAGAAAGATTTGCCCGAGTGGGAGACGTCACTTCAAACAGCAAACAACTGTTTTCTCTCATCAAAGATAACCGTTTGGAACTGCATTTAGAAATTCCAGAAACTCAACTGCCCCAAATAGACATCGGTAAAAAAGTCTTAATAACTTCCGATGCCGACAGCAGGATAAAAGTAGAAGGAATAGTCAGAGAAATAGCGCCTTTAGTCGACCCCCAAACTCGCCTGGCAACTGTAAAAATAGATTTGCCTTCCAGCGATTTATTGCGTCCGGGAATGTTCCTCCGTTCTACTATTACCACTGCCACTGCTGAAGGGTTAAAAATTCCCGCCAAAGCAGTAGTGCCCCAAGCCGACGGTAAGGCAGTAGTTTATGTTTTGACTGCGGAACAAACGGCAAAAGCAGTACCCGTAGAAGTGGGAGAAATTACCAGCGAAACCAGCGATTTAGCCAAAGCAACCGTAGAAGTTTTAAGCGGTTTAAAAATAGGCGATCGCGTCATACTTGACGGTGCCGGCTATCTCAAAGATGGCGATATCGTCAAAGTAGTAAATAATTAAAAGGCAAGAGGCAAAAGGCAAAAGGCAAGAGGGGAAAAGGAAAAGCGATTCCCAATTCCCAATTCCCCATTCCCCATTCCCCATTCCCCATTTCTAAATTATGAACCTATCATCCTGGTCGATTAAAAAACCAGTACCGACCCTAGTTCTATTCCTAGTATTAGTCCTCACGGGATTAATGTCATTTTTCCGACTGGGAATAGATTTAACTCCCAACATCGACATCCCCGCCGTTATAGTTAACGTCACCCAACCGGGGGCGGGACCGGCGGAACTCGAAACCCAAGTAACGAAGAAAGTAGAAGATGCGGTCGCCGGTTTGGGCAACATCGACCAACTCACATCCACCGTTCGCGATGGAGTCTCCACCACGACGATCGCCTTCGTGTTAGGAACCGATACCGACCGCGCTACCAACGACGTCCGCAACGCCGTGGCGGAAATACGACAAGACTTGCCCGCCGACGTCAACGATCCCATAGTTCGGCGACTGGAATTTGCCGGCGGGGCGGTGATGATGTACGCCGTCAAGTCCGATAAACGTTCCGTGGAGGAATTAAGCGAAATCGTCGACCGAGACATCAGCCGCGCCATCCTCAAAGTTACGGGAGTCGCCGAAGTAGATAGAGTGGGGGGAGTCGATCGCGAAATTAGAATCGAACTCAACCCCGACAGACTCGAAAGCCTCGGCATCACTGCCACGGAAGTCAACGACCAAATTAAGGCGCTCAATATCGACCTTCCTGGGGGGCGATCGGAACTAGGAGGGACGGAGAAAAACATCCGCACCCTGGGCAGCGCCCCCACCGTTGAGACTCTGAGAAACTACCCCATCCAGCTACCCTCGGGCGCTTCCGTACCCCTTACCAGTATCGCCAACGTCATCGACGGCCCCGCCCAAACCAGGCAAATAGCGAGGTTTGAAGAAGGCAACGGGGAAGGCAATAGGCAAGAGGCAAGAGGCAAGAGGGAAGAAGAAGGCGAGGGGCAAGAGGCAACAAACAACCAATCCGTTAAATCCGTTACAAAATCCGTTGCCAACGAAATCGGTCAACCGATAGTGGGCTTTGAAGTTCTACGGAGTACCGGCAGCACTTTGGTAACGGTAGAAGAAGGGGTGAGGAAAGAAGTAGAAAAACTGCGCTCCACCCTGCCAGAGGATATTAAAATAGAACTTATCTTCACTCGGGCGGACGAAATTCGGGAATCTTACCAAGCCTCCATCGATGCTTTAGTCATCGGTTCCCTGCTGACGGTTATCGTAGTATTTGCCTTTTTGCGGGACTGGCGACCGACCTTAATCACGGCGATCGCTCTCCCGCTATCCATCGTACCGACCTTTCTGGTGATGGAAATGTGCAACTACACCCTCAACGGCATGAGTTTATTAGCTCTGTCCTTGGCAATGGGTAACTTAGTCGATGACGCTATTTGTATGATCGAAAACATCGACCAGCACGTTAGCAGGGGCAAAAATCCCTTCCGGGCAGCCCTCGACGGGGCAGCGGAAATCGGTCTGGCAGTAATAGCGACGACGGCAACTATTGTCTCGGTATTTCTGCCAGTGGCATTCATGGGCGGCATTCCCGGTCAATTTTTCCAACCCTTCGGCGTCACCGTGGCAACGGCTACGATGTTCTCTACTTTAGTGGCCTGTACCATGACTCCCATGCTGGCGGCGCGGTTGTTACAGAAAAAGGCAAAAGGCAAGAGGCAAGAGGCAACAGGGAAGAAGAAGGCAAGAGGTAAGAGGGAAGGCAACACCGAAAAAGGACTTTACTGGACCGTTTTAACCTGGGCCCTGCGTCATAAAATTTTTACCTTACTGTTTGCTCTAGTTTTATTCTTTGCCAGCTTGCAACTGGTGCCCTTAATTCCCAAAGGATTGTTTGCCGGTGGGGATACCGGCATCAGTACGGTATTAATCGACTTGCCCCCGGGTTCGACAATTGAAGACAGCGATCGCACCACCCAAAAAGCGATGGCCGCGATGCAGCAAAATCCCGCCGTCGAAAATATGACCGCAGTCATCGGCGATGGCGGCACCGATGGCAGTCTCAACTCGACAACTTTATATGTGAAACTGAAGCCAAAAGCCGAACGTTCCGTCTCCCAGCAACAATTCGAGGCGCAAATGCGGGAGCAATTCACAGAAATCCCCGGAGCCCGCATCAGTTTCCGCAGCACTGGAGGCGGTGGCAACTCGAAGGATTTATCCATCGTGCTGAAGAGCGAAAATGCTCCCGCTCTCAAACAGGCCGCCGATGCCCTAGAACGGCAAATGCGGCAAATTCCCGGTTTGGTGGAAGTCACTTCCAGCGCCAGTTTGGTCAAACCGGAGATTTTGATAACCCCCAATGTAGAAAGGGCGGGAGATTTGGGAGTGTCGGTAAGGGCGATCGCTCGCACTGCCTCTCTGGCAACTCTCGGCGACAACGAGGCAAATTTGGCTAAGTTCGACCTTGCGGACCGACAAATTCCCATCCGGGTGCAGTTGGCGGAAGAGTTCAGAAACGACCTCAAAACCATCAAAAATCTGCGCGTACCCAGCGCTAACGGCAGTTTAGTGCCCCTTTCTGCCGTAGCTAATATTACCATCGGCAGCGGTCCTTCCCAAATCGATCGCTTCGATCGCGAGCGACAAGTTACGGTGGAAGCAAACCTACAAGGTATTTCTCTGGGAGATGCGGTAGAGAAAGTGCAAGCATTACCCGCCATGAACCCCTTACCCGCCGGCGTGGGGCAACAGTCGGAGGGGGATGCGGAGATTATGATTGACGTATTTACTCGCTTTTTGAGCGCCTTAGCTTTAGCGGTGATGGGCATTTACGGGGTTTTGGTGTTGTTGTATAACAATTTCCTCTATCCGATGGTAATTTTGATGGCCCTGCCCTTGTCCGTCGGCGGGGCGTTGCTGGCCCTGATGATTACTCAGAAAGAGTTGGGGTTGTTCGCCCTCATCGGTATCGTCTTGTTGATGGGTTTGGTGACGAAAAACGCGATTTTGTTAGTTGACTGTTCTCTGGCAAACGAGAAACAAGGGATGTCTCAGTTTCAGGCGGTGAGGGAGGCCGGCATTTCGCGCTTGCGTCCGATTTTGATGACTACCCTTTCGACGATGGCGGGAATGTTACCCATCGCTTTAGAGATAGGGGCGGGGGCCGAGACGAGGAGTCCGATGGCGATCGCTGTTATCGGCGGTTTTTCGACTTCCACTCTATTAACTTTAATCGTGATTCCGGTTTGGTTTACTTATATCGACAACTTCCAGCATTGGTTGAGTCGGTTATTTGGTGGGGGCAAGAAGCGAGAGGCAACTGTCGTTAGCGCTAACGGCAACCAGAAACCAGGTTTTTCCAAAAAACCTGGTTTCTAGGCGTTGCCGCGATCGTAGAACGTGCCGTCAAGAAACCCGGTTTTGCCGGAATTACCGGGTTTCTGATTTTTGTAAGGGTGCTTGGTGTTGGGTTCGGTCTCCGTTCCACCCAACCTACTTTTCTCGTTCCCCTTCAACATCGACTCGTTAGCATCAACGAGTGGCTCGCTCCCCTTCAACATCGACTCGTTAGCATCAACGAGTGGCTCGTTCCCCTTCAACATCGACTCGTTAGCATTAACGAGTGGCTCGTTCCCCTTCCACTACAACTGGTTCCCCTTCCACTACAACTGGTTCCCCTTCCAC
>CAZSTZ010000250.1:0-9898 GCA_964609515.1 uncultured bacterium
AAGTCTGCCCCCTCTCCCTTGTCTTCCCCCTCTCCGCAAGTCTGCCCCCCTCTCCGCAAGTCTGCCCCCCTCTCCCCCATTTCCTCAATCCGACTTATCCTCGTTTTTTTCTTTTTCTATGGGGTGTTTATTTTTTTTTCGCTGTCGTTCCAAAAACTGTTTCATCGAAGTTTGACGATAGGTCATAAAGCGATTCCAAGCGCCAGGAAAAAACTGGTCCAAAGTCTCCACCAAGGCCCAAACCTCGATATTAATCATTTTGTAATATAAAGAATGAGAACGTTTAATCTTAGCCAGCAGTTCATCAACTTCTAAACCTGGGAGAGATTCTGGGTCTGTACTCATTATTTCTGGGGTTTTGGTGCGCTCGGGCTTAAGGGTAAGGAATGGCCACTAACGACGCGATCGAGGGGCAAAAAAAGGCCCATAACCTTAAAATGAGAGAAAAACAAATGTCAATGGTCCAGAGGCGAAGCAACCGACGCAAAAGGTCAATAATAACATAATTACATGGCTTCTTGAGATTAAAGCTACTATGGTACAAATCACTTAGGGGAATTCTCGGTTAACCCCAGCCAGGAAAACGAAAAGTTACTCTAAAATCTAAAATAGACTGGCCGAGAGTTATAAAGACCGTTATGGAAAACTTGATGCCAAAACATTACCTGTGGGCTGTGGGTTTTGGTCTAAAAGCCTATAGGCCAGGGGAACTGATAGCAGAACGCTATCAAGTACAAAGCTTTAGTAGGATACTTCTAGATACTAAACCAGAGCAAAAGACCGAAGTCTCAGAAGAGATTTCGGATGGGCTCGAAGCATATTTAAAACTTTTTCCCTATAGATTGCACGTCCCCCAGGTTTATGCAGAAATATCTCTGTCCCCAAATAAGCACAGCCAAAAAATCTGGCTCTTGGAAAACGGGCCTTTGTGCCCGGATGGGACAAGCCTGCTGCCAGAATTAGCTAGAGAATGGCAAGAGGCCGAAGCCATGCGACAGCTAAATTGGCTTTGGCAAATAGCCCAACTATGGGAACCTTTGAGAGTACAAGGAGTGGCATCCAGTCTGCTAAACTCGGAACTGCTCCGAGTAGAAGGGCCGATAGTAAAAATATTAGAACTGCAACAAGATCGAAAAATGCCTGGCTTGCAGCAGCTAGGTAAACTATGGCAGAAATGGCTGCCAACAGCCCGTTCGGAAATTAAGAATTTCTTGGAACAACTGTGCAAGCAAATGACTCAAGGGGAGGTGGAGCGCTCAGAACAATTGATAAATCAATTAGAAAAAGCTCTCACAGCAGCTTCTAGAAGTCACGATCGCACGATTCACATAGTAACGGGCACGGAAGCGGGACCGAGTAGAAGTCATAACGAAGATGCCTGCTATCCGCCAAAAGATGCAGCTATCTCGACGACACCGGGTAACGAAGCAGTAGCGATCGTCTGCGACGGCATTGGGGGACAAGAGGGAGGAGAAGTGGCTTCTCAATTAGCTATAGACATCCTCAGAAGTAGAATACAGCAAACCCCAGGCAACAGCAACCCTAAAACCTTACAAGAAAAATTAGAGCATTCTACCTGTGCAGCTAACGATGCTATAAGCGATCGCAACGACAGAGAAAACCGTCAAGGTCGCCAGCGCATGGGAACTACCTTGGTTATGGCTAACGCTTACGAGGGTGAAGTATTCATCACCCACGTCGGCGACAGTCGCGCTTACTTAATTACTCGTTGGGGATGCCACCAAGTCACCCTAGATGATGATGTGGCTACCCGGGAAGTTCGCTTGGGTTATGCTATCTATCGCGAGGCAGTACAACAAACAGCATCAGGAGCTTTAGTTCAAGCTTTGGGTATCACATCATCGAATCAGATACATCCTACGATACAGCGCTTTTTTATAGACGAAGATTGTATATTGTTACTTTGCTCGGACGGTCTCAGCGATAAAGACAGAGTAGAGCAACACTGGAAAGCAGAAATATTGCCAGTTCTCTACGGAGAAAGAGATTTAGTGAGGGCTAAAAATAGACTGATCGAAATTGCCAACACCCAAAACGGACACGACAACGTAACTCTTGCCTTACTTTACTATCAAGTCGATCCAAAACACGAGTCGGGGCCTCCTACGGTCATCTCTTTAGCAACAACAGAAGTTAAAGACGCTCGCTCTCAAAAACATTCTCTATCGACTTCCCCAGCTCGAACTAAGACATTCTATATATTAGGAATTATCTTATTACTGGGATGGCTCGGCTTGATTTTCTATATTTTTAAACCTCTGTTGGGGGAAATCTTGGCACCTGCAAATCAAACCGAAACTAATAATACTAAGGTTTCTCCTTCTCCCTCACCTAGAACTCCTGAAGATAAGTCCCCAGAAGACAATTCGCCTGAAAATAATCTACCCTCTTATCTGAAAAAGGGAGCGTTAATAGCGATCGCCAGCAACACGAGGGAGGTTTCAGAGTCGATAAATTCTTTAATCTTATTAGAAGCAGACCGGTCGACTCCAAAAGGAAGCGTTCCATCTGGCAGCATTATGCAGGTAATGGAAATTGCGTCAGAAGGGGACTGGTTGGAATTAAAAATTTGCTCTATTTCTAGCAGCAACGAATCGAGCCAACCAAAAACCGTCAAAAATTACCAAGCATTGTTCTCACCTCAAAATTCCAGCCAAATTGCTCAAACAGAAGAGCGATCGCCCGATTCTGCCCCGCTGTTGACATCGCTCCAACCCGGGGAAACGGGATGGATTGAAACAGCATCGTTGAGCGTGCCGATGAAAGTGTATAATCGAGCGGGGTTAACTTCAGAACAACAAGGTCAATGTTTGGGGGAATCAGTCACGAATGAATAGAACCAAACAGTTATCGCTTTTGGGTAATTGGTAATTGGTAATTGGTAATTGGTAATGGTTAGGATTAGCAATTAACAATTAATAATTAACAAAAAGCAACAACTGTTTGGTTTGCTTATTTCATTGAGATGCGCCCATAGTTTCCATAAGGCCCAAAAGCCAGTTAGCCATAGTAGCGCGGCGAGTTTGCCTCGGACCAAACTCGCCTATTTTATAGCCCTTAAAACCGAGCTTTTCCTTCAACAATTGCTTGTTTTCTTTGGGGATAGAGCGAGTTAATTTAACCGTGGGCGGACGGTTTTCGATAAAATCTGGAGGTTGGGGATATTCCTCGCGCCAAGAAGCATCCACTTGGGAAGAATCCCAGCAGTTATTATCGGCATTGTAGCGATAACCGAGATAGTACCAAACCATCTGGTTAACAGTGGCATCGTCAATCTCCTCATTGAGAATAGCCCAAATAGTTTCAGCAGATAGAGGCGGTAGTTCGGACATCATTTTGGATAATGGGTAATGGGTGATGGGTAATGGGTAATGGGTAATGGGGCACAGGTAGGAAAGCTTGGGATCCGCTAACAGGCAAGATGCCTGTTCTACAGGGTTTATTTTGGATCGTTGAATGCCTGTTAACTATTACCCATTACCTATTACCTATTACCAAAAAGCGTTAGGTTTTTGGATTTTTCAGCAAGCCCTCACTATTTGAGAATACCATCTTTGGCAGCCATGTACAACATCAAGTCAATTACTCGATAAGAATAGCCCCACTCGTTATCGTACCAAGAAACCACCTTGAAAAAATTAGAATTGAGTTCCATTCCTGCACCGGCATCAAAAATACTCGAACGATTGTCGCTGGTAAAGTCGGTGGATACTACCGGTTCTTCGGTATAACCCAAAACACCCTGCATCGGTCCTTCCGAAGCGGCCTTCATCGCTTGGCAAATTTCCTTATAACTGGTTGACTTATCGGTCTTAAAAGTCAAATCTACCACAGACACGTCGGGAGTGGGTACCCGCAGAGCCATGCCAGTTAGCTTACCTTTTAACTGGGGCAAGACCAAAGCCACAGCTTTAGCAGCACCGGTGGAAGCAGGTATGATATTCTGAGGGGCACCGCGACCGCCCCGCAAATCCTTTTTACTGGGACCGTCAACGGTGGGTTGAGTGGCAGTCATGGCGTGAATGGTGGTCATCAGACCTTCTGCCAGACCGAAATTATCGTCAATAACTTTAGCTATGGGAGCGAGACAGTTAGTGGTACAACTGGCGTTAGAAACGATCGCATCTTTGGCGGGGTCAAATTCTTCGTGATTGACTCCCATTAATAGAGTTTTGACCTTATCGGGGTCTTTAGTGGGGGCTGAAAGAATGACCCGCTTTGCTCCCGCTTTTTGATGATTCGAGGCCCCATCGAAGGTGGTAAATAGTCCCGTGGACTCGACTACATAATCTGCGCCTAGATCTTTCCAAGGCAATTCGGCAGGATTTTTGAGAGCCATACAGGGAATAAATTTCCCGTTTACTGTAATTCCTTCATCGTTGGACTCGACCTGGCCATTAAACCGACCGTGGGTCGAATCGTATTTTAATAAATAGGCTAAGTTGTCTGGTGGGACTAGATCGTTGATGCCCACGAATTGTATTTCTTCGGGATGGAGGATGCCTGCCCGGAAGACCAGACGTCCGATGCGGCCAAAGCCGTTGATGCCTACTTTTAAGACCATAGATTAGAACTCCTTTGATAAACTGTTTTTGTCGTCTGAGTAAAACGACTCATTGATTTTGAAGGTAACACGAGGATCTTAATAGGCAGAGGATTATTTCCCAATGTTTTAATAATTTCTTCCCCAAGGTAGATGGCCAACTATGCTGGTGGTTCATACTAATGACGAGTACTCATACTAAAAAAAAGAACTCAGAAACCCGGTTTTTTGAACAATACCTTCGCCATTTTTCCGTAGGTTGGGTGAAGTGTAACGGAACCCAACGAAGATGTTGGGTTCCGTTACACTCCACCCAACCTACAAAGAACTCATGCTCAAAACCTCAGAAACCCGGTTTTTTGAAAAAACCGGGTTTCTCAACGGATCCTCTAGTCCTCTTCTTCCACCCAGTCCAAAGCAGCTAATTCGGCCCGTCGCTGGTTCAACTCAAATTCTAGGGCCTGTATCTGGGCGAGCAATTCTTGGCGGCGAACTTCCACCGAGTCGTTTTGTTTGGCAAAATAAGCTTCTATTTCCGGCCACAATAAAACAGCCCAATCTTTGCTGGCGGTTTTGAGCTCGTTAATGACTCGAACCTCGCCGTTAGGTTCTAATTCAAGTAATGTATAAAGTCGTTCTGAAGCTTTGCGCTTGCGTCCCTTCTTTTCGCAGTGGAGGTAGATGCCCGATCGCTGTTGGGCGAGTTCGTCTATTTGACTGACGAAGGGGCCTTCTATGGAGTAACCGTCTGTTTGCGTTTTATCGATACTTTCTACGAACTTGCACCAGTTCCCCGATTTTGGAGACAAGCTACCTTGCCAAAAACCGGGTGCGTTGAAAAAAGCTTCTCTGAGATTAACTAAAACTGGTTCGCTCATTATAGCAGTCCTATTAGGCAAGAGGCAAGAGCTCATATGGCAAGAGTTAAGAAGCAAAAGAAAATTTAATGTGGGTTAACAGAATTTGAGTTCATGTACCTCTTAAGTTCGGGAAACGCTATAAATTAATTAATAAGGATTGTTTATCCGAGCGTTAATTCTGGTTTTTTCTGAGTCTAAATTACGAGTATTTACTGAAGCATCGTTTTGCTTTTTAGCAATAAGCAGTTACATCTTCTCCGCATTCATCTGCGAGAAAACTCAGAGCCCGGAAGCGCAACCCCATTAGTTCGTAATAAAGTGGATTTAATTTGCACATTGGGGGAATGTGGAACAATTTCCGTCCGAATAAAGTCACGTCGCGCTCGAAGGGACATTGGGCGGGAATTAACTCGCAGAGCCACTTAGCTAGTTCGCGATCGCCTATTTCTATGCCATCGAGATAGTTACGAATTGGCTGCAATAATTTATTTAAAATAGCTCCAACTAAATTAGGCTGGCTAGGATTAATGTTGGTTATGTTTGCCATAATTTCACCGTTTCTCCTCTTAATGCAGGTCATCTTTTGACTATAAATCTAGTTTACCCATAAAGCATCAGAATTGCCTACCTTAATTGGACCTTTTCGCTATTTTTAATTCTTATTTTATTAATTAGGAAATTCTTGTAAAGATTCTGTAAAGGTACTTGGCAAAAGGGAAAAAGTTTGGTAATAGGGAGTTGGGAACGCGCAAAACAAGCAATTACCCGTTCTCCGTTGCTTTCCCCCTAAATTCTGGCAAACCCAATTCCAGCCCCAGCTCTTGAGAATACTTAGCCAGTTTCCAATGTTTCGCCTCCATAACTTGCGCTGGATGAATGCCCTTTGCATTTTGCAGGTTAGTTCCGTGTAGGTTAGCGTTGGCGAAGCTGACGCCTTCCAGGTTGGCTTCTTTAAGGTTGGCACATTGAAGATTGGAACCCTTAAAGTTAGCGTTTTTGAGGTAAGCGCCTTGGAGATTGGCCCATTTTAGGTTGGCGTTTTGAAAGTTAGCGCTTTGAAGATTACCTAAAATATAGGCTCCTTGCAAGTTAGCTTTTTGCAGGTCGGCTTCGAGGAGATTTACTCCTTCCATATCGGCATTTTTCAGATTGGCAGAAGTGAGGTTAGCTTTTTGGAGTTGAGCTAATAAGAAAAAAGCTTCTTCTAGGTTGGCTGCCCAGAGATTTGCTTTTTGGAGTTGGGCGAGTTCAAATTTACTGCCTTTGAGGTTAGCTTCTATAAGTTTAGCTCCTTGGAGGTTGGCTTCTTTTAAGTTGATATCTACTAAGGTTATCTGTTCTAAATTGGCTTTTGGTAAAGATAATCCTTTTAAGCTAATGCCATCTTTGGCTAGTTCTTCGAGGGCTTTAATTCGAGCGTGACTGATTTCTAAGCCCTGAGCTGCATCGATAACTTGCCAGGCTTCGTAGTGCGATCGCTTTCTGCCCCGTCGGAGATAAACTACTAAGGCGGTGATAATACTAATGCTTTCTAAGGTGCCAATAATTCGGGAGTTTTCTAGGGATTGAAAAAAATATTTTCCCCAATCTGTATTTTCTTCTAAGGTATTTTCGATGTTAATAATTGCTAATAGCAAACAAATAACGCCGGTTAATATTAGTAAAAATTCTAAAACTCGAAATAATTTACGACCGAGGTTTCGCAAGCAACGATAGATTTGTCGTTTGGTTCCCAGACGCGAAATGGTTTTTTTTAGGGAGCGCATTTTTTTTAGGGGCTATTGCCTGATGCAGTTGTTAAGTTATCTGAAATCAGATGCACCTAAGAGAGATTGCTTTTATTTTATTCCGATCTGAGTCTTTTGTCAATGGTTCCCTAAATCTAGAAACCCGGTTTTTTGAACAACAAACCGGAAACCCGGTTTTTTTGAAAAAACAAACCAGAAACCCGGTTTTTACAGAAATTCCGGGTTTCTTTGGGCGGTGGGGAGGAGCGATCGCTTATATTTCTACCTGCTAAATACTCCGACGCCGTAATAACAGTAACTCGTGGAACAATCGTACATGGTGGCTTTAACTTTAAATTGACCGCTCCACCGGGGGGTTATGGTAACAATTGGGTAGTCATCAGTGTCGTTATCAGAACTCATAAGGTTGTCGTTTTCGTCGTAGAGACGCAGGTCTAAGTCTTGGCAGTCTTCGTCGCAAACTTCCACGAGGGTGTAAGAGGTTCCGCTTATTCCTTTAGTTACGGTTACGGGTTGATTTATACTAATCTGACTGCGGGCGGTATGAGCGGCGGACCGATTTTAGATAGCCGGGGGCGGTTGGTAGCGATTCACGGAAAAGCCGAAGGTGGCAATATTCTTGATGAGGCGGGTTTCAAAGTAGGGGAGCTTAATCTAGGTTTGAGTCTGGGGGTGCCAATTAAGAGTTTTTTGAGTTCGGCAGATAGTTTGGGAGTAAATCGGAGTTGGTTGCAAGTGAAAAACGATCCGCCACCGTCGCCGTCTAGGGCAGAGGTTGAGGCGATTTTGGAGAGGGAGCTAAAACGAGTGGGAACGCCAGGGGAATGCCGGGATGCAGTTGAGTGCGTTAACCACGGGAACCAGTTGTGGCGGTTGGAGCGAGGACAGGAAGCGCTGGTGCCTCTACAGAGAGCTATTGAAATGGAGCCTAGTTCTTATGCTCCTTGGTATGCTAAGGGCTTGGCGTTTTATTCCGAAAGTCAGTACGATAAGGCGTGACAGCTTTTGAGATGGCAACTCAAGCAAAAGAGGCAACTTCAGAACAGTTAGCAGCAGTTTGGCACTGGCATGGTGAAGCTTTATCTTTTTTGAACCGATACGAAGAGGGGCTGGCATCTGTTGAAGAAGCAATTGCTCTCGACCCCAAGAACTTGAGTTATTATTTTCTTAAGGGTTGGTTTTTGGGCCAGTTAAAGCGTTATGAAGAGGAGTCGGCTTAATCCAATACGAACAAGGAGAAATAGAAACTGCTATCCAAAAGTGGCAGCAAGTCGCAGCAGCAGATAATCAAGACGGTCAGTCCAGACTTGCCCTTGCAGTGGCGATGTATGCCAAAGGAGAACCGGAAGCTCTAGGAATGGCAGAGAGGACGCTAAAATTAGATAGGCGTTTAAGTGATGTAGAGTTTCTCAGGGAAAACCTCTGGGGGGAGAAGTTGGTGGCGGACGCCCAGAAGTTGTTAGAGACGCCGCAGATACGGGCGTTGTTATCGCAGTTGAGGTAGGAGTGCTGGTATTTGCTCGCAATAGAATTAAGAAACCGGGTTTTGCCGCAATTACCCGGTTTCTGGGCTCGCGACAAGCTAACTGCCAACTAACCTAATTCATCCACCAACAACCCATCCGCTACATCCGCTTCAAAATCCGCTGCTAACTAACCCTTTTCTCTCACCAACAACCCAGTGGATAAAATGTTTTCTTCGGTTCAACGCGCAACCGGGGCAAAGCATTCGGAGAGAAACACCACCGATTTTTAAGAAAATTAAACGCCCGTTAAGTTTGCCCCTACACATTTTTGAATCCGTGGCGGCAACCTAAGAACGCACCACAACTCCCAACGCTTCCAATAACTGCGGGCGATCGCTCAATGCCACCTCAGCAATAGCCAGAAAATCCCCCAACCACTCATCCAAAGCCTCGATCGCCTCATCGCGGTTTTGAGTCGCCTGTTGCGCCTCCCCTTTTTCCTTCTCTTGGGCGGCATTTAATGTCTCTAAAGCTTCCACATCCGCTTTACCCCCTTGCAGTCTCTCCTCAGTAATGCCGAACTTAGCTAACCCGCCCATAATCTCCGAGTTGCCCAAAGCGTTTTCATAAAAGACGTTAGCTTGTTCCATCCAACCCGATAAACTGCGCTTGCGTCGTCCCCCCAGAGCCAGTTTAGTAGTAACGCCGGTATCGTTTTTGAAAGCAACCCGGGCAACTTGCGCCAAAGGGTTATAGCTAGCTTTAGCCCGCTGCCAAGCTTCGTCGAGAGCCGCAGTGGCAGCTATTTTGTCGCCGTATTCTACTTGTTGCTGTCGCGTCGCCGCCACCGCCTCATCGTAGAGAGCCCTTCCCTCCTGCATTCGTTCGGGAGTATAGCCGTAAACGGCCAAACGTTCTTGAATTTCCGAGTTAGCCCCGCTGTTATCGAGAGCCACTCGGGCGTCCGTGAGAAATTCGTCGATAGTTTGATATTCGGCCACAATTAACCTCCTAATATCAATGAACAATGAACAATTGAGATTGGTTTGTTTTTCCAGCATACTATAAATCTCAAATATTGCCAACGGGGCAAAAAATGTTTTGTTCTTGGGGGGAAGTGGAGGGCTCCCGGTACGAAGTCATTTCTCCCCGGTACGCAGTCATTTCTCCCCGGTACGGAGTCATTTCTCCCCGGTACGCAGTCGTTTCTCCCCGGTACGCAGTCATTTCTCCCCGGTACGGAGTCATTTCTCCCCGGTA
>CAZSTZ010000251.1:0-4795 GCA_964609515.1 uncultured bacterium
TTGGCACTGTACAAGCAACTCCTGGGAGAAAAACATCCTCACGTTGCCACCAGTATGAGCGGTTTAGCAGGACTCTATTATTCCCAGGGACGCTACACGGAAGCGGAACCATTGTATCGAGAAGCCTTGGCACTGATAAAGCAACTCCTGGGAGACTCCCATCCTCACCTTGCCACCAGTACGAACAATTTAGCTCTATTGTTCCTAGCAACCGATCGCCCCCTCAAGGCCCTAGCAATGATGAAAAAAGCAATGGAAGTGGAAGACCGCTTAATTCGGCGCACCTTTGCCACCAGTCCCGAACGCGATCGCCTCGCCTATCTCGAAAGCATCCGATATAACTTTGAAATATTGCTCTCCCTAGTCAGGAACAAGCTCTGGGACTCTCCCGCAGCAGTGGCGACCGCCCTAGATCTAGTGCTGAAACGCAAGTCGTTGACCGCATCCGCCAGCGCCGCTTTCAACAATGCCCTCTATAGCGGGCGCTATCCCCATCTCCAAGCAGATTTCCAGCGGTGGCGGCAGTTAAACGAAGGGATAGTCCAGCTTACCTTTTCGCCCCCGGAACCAAAACCGGAAATGACCCGAGAACAGTTTCGCCAGGAACAACTCAACCACCGACAGCGCTTGACCGAGTTGGAGGCGGAGTCCGAGAAATTGGAGAGGTGGTTGGCATCCCAAGTGCCAGAAATTCAACTGCAAGAACAAGAGAGCGATCGGCGGGCGGTAGCCTTGGAATTGCCAGAAGGTAGCGCTTTGTTGGAGTTCGTGCGATTTCGGGTGTATGATTTTGATGCCCCCAAAGGGAAAGAGTGGCAACCGGCGCGATATCTTGCCTTCGTCTTGCCTGCGGGGCAACCGGAGGGAGTGCGGGCCGTTGACTTGGGAGACGCGGAACATATCGATCGCTTAATAGCCACATTTCGGCAAGCAGCTAGCAAACCTACCAGCAACTTAGGAGGGCGAAAGAAAAAGACCGACAAACCCAGCAAGTCAGTAGGGGTAGAACTGGGGCAGGCAATTTTCACCGAGGAACTGCGGCAAGCGGTGGAGGGATGTCAGCATTTGCTCTTCGCCCCCGATGGCAATTTGAATCTGATACCATTTCAGGTGTTGCCAATAAACAATGAAGAGAAAGAGCGGTTAATCGATAAATATGACATCAGTTATTTGAGCGCCGGGCGAGAGCTGCTGCGCCGCAAGTTGGGAAGTACCCGCCCGGCAGACCCACCTTTGATTCTCGCAGACCCCGATTACAATTGGGGCCTGGAGGAAGTACCGGAGGCAGCGGGCCCTGGCACCTCGGAGTTAGGCAAGGGGAACCTGCCGGCAACTCTGGCAGGGGAGTCTTGGTTTCCACCCGCTTTGGGCACCGACTACCTGGGAGAAACCGCCGGCAAAATCTTAGGAGTAAAACCCCATCTACAACGGGATGCCGCCGAGTCGCGCCTAACTGGCGGCAACTGCCCTCGGGTTTTGCTCGTTGCCACCCACGGCGAGTTTGCCGAGGAGAATAAGGAGTATTTCAAACTAATTGATAAGTTGATGCAGTGCAGACCAGAGGAGAAACGAAAGATATTAGAAAACAACTCGGCACTGGTGGATCGGGAGTTAGCAGAAATAATGGAAGCGCTGGCAACCTGGGACATCAATAATGGCTGCGAGACAAAAGCAAACCGGTTGCAAAACATGGCAAAACAAGTAGAAGAGATGCTCGCCCCCACCCCGACAACGGCAATGTTAGGCGATCGCCGCCCCGCCGCCAAATTGAAAAACCCGATGTTGCGTTCGGCCATCGCCCTCGCCGCCGCCAACACCTGGTTATCGGGTCGCCCCCTGCCAGAAGGGGCGGGTAAAAAAGGAGTAGTCCACGCCCTAGACATCGCCGCCCTCGACTTGTGGGGCTGCGAGCTCGCAGTCTTATCGGCCTGTCAGACCGGCTTGGGAGACATCCGCATGGGAGAAGGAGTCTTTGGGATGCGTCGCGCCTTTGCGATCGCCGGTGCCCAGACCTTAATAATGAGTTTGTGGTCCGTACCCGCCAGGGCCACGGCCTTATTAATGGAACGTTTCTTCCACAACCTCCGCCAAGGTGTGGGGCGGGGCGACGCCTTGCAGGCAGCCCAGAATTATTTGCGAACTGTCACCGTGGAGGAGTTGGCAAAGACGGAGTTAGGGAAGGATGTATTAGAGGAGTTGGAGTCGAACCCAGTGTTAAAGCAGCTTTTGGCAGAACCTCAACCTTTAGCACATCCTTATTTTTGGGGCGCGTGGGTGTGTCAGGGAGATACGAGAGGTTTGGAGTTGTAAAAAAGTCATGGGGAGCAGGTCAGTTTTGAAGTTTTCCCAAAGACTTAACGCTTTTTGGGAATGGGGAATTGGGAATGGGGAATGGGGAATGGGGCCATCGTTCCCTTTTTGATTTTGAGTGGAACCCGACCTATTTGTTGGGTTCCACTTCGTTCCACCCAACCTACGAGTGGTATTTTTTTATTTTGGCGAAGGTATTGATGTAAGAAACCCGGTTTCTCGCACAATGCCTTCGCCAATTTTTGAGCGATGTTGCATGCCGCTTGCGCTTCGCCAACGCGCTTTTGGCCCCAGCAGAAACCGGGTTTTTGCGAAAAACCCGGTTTCTTAGGTGTCAGTGTCGCTCGGATGTCGGTTTTATTGCCACCAGAAACCCGGTTGGCAAAAAACCCGGTTTCTCCATCCAACCTCAACTTATCTATCGAACAAACTGGGGCATCAGTTCCGTAGCAGTAAACAAACCGTAAATCCCCCGTCGGTGTAAAGATGCCGCCGCTTTGAGATAGCCAAAAGCGGGACCGCAAACGTTAGCTGCCATACTCGTTTCGTCTCCCAGAGTAAAAGTGTGAGTCGAAATTTTCCCCTCGAAAGTGCGACCGGTAACTTGCACGTTGGTACTTAAAGGTTTTTTCGCGTTGCGAGTATCGACGATGCCTCCCACCGTGACGCGATCGCGCGAACAAATACCCGCCAACTCCAACATCACATCGTCGGCGTGTTCCATATTTTCCAACTTTAACAGGCCATTAGTCTCGTCCAATAAAGCCTCCACTTCCCCATCGGTCATGGCCCTAGCCTTCTCGACGTCGTAACCGGGCAGATGGCCGATGTCTTCCCGAATCGTGGCCCGGTAAGCTTCCCAATTAGCGATGCCCACGCCAAAAGTTATCGTAACGCCGTGAATTTCTGCGTAACTCTGGGCGGCGATCGCTGCTGCTGCGGTTAACAATCCCGGAGTGGCCCCGCAACCGCTGGCGTAAGTAATGCCTGCGGCCTGAAACTCATCCTTCATGGCCAACAACTGTTCCACAGCGCTAGTCCGCTTGATGGCATCCACCAACACCCCTTGCCAACCTGCGGCAATAAATTTTCTGGCAACCTCGGCCATGAAAGTATTGGGCAAATTTGGCAGGGCCAAGAAATAACCATCGACGTTACGGGCCGATTCTATTAACTCTTCAATGCTGCGACTGCTGAGGACGCCGCCAGCTTCGATATGGCCCACAGAACCTTGCTGTTGATAAGCATTGATGCAGCCTTCGGGGTTCAACCCTTCCGGGTTATAAACGTAACCTTTTTTATCTGCTGCCGCCACCCAGAGCATTTCTCCTTTTGGCGCTAATACTCTAGCTGCCGCTTGCCCCAGACCGCCAAAACCCAGGACTCCTACGCGAATTGGTTGGTTATTACTCATATTCATTTTTTTTAGTTTGTTCTTTAAAAAGAGGGTACTCTTTTCGGCCAAACGCGGACAATACACCGTCGGCCATTAACCTTCATTGTTTCAGATGCCTTGACGTATTGAAAAAGATCCGCGAAACTTAACAAATAACTGATTTGCTACTTCCGACTATAATAACTTTTATTAAGTTATGAGGCCAATTGAGCCTCCAAATTATGAACCTTGTTGTTTTCTCAGCAAGACCGGAAAGGGGCCAATCAAGGCCATTAATCCCCACTAAAGGCAACTGGACTTTATCTAAAATCCAAAAGTTGCCCGTACAACATAGAACCAGGACTCAAAAATGAGCATGGAAACCTTGGAGTTTGTTATTCACCCAGATGGCCGAGTACAAGAAAAAGTGACCGGTATTATCGGCGCTTCCTGTGCTGAGGTAACTGCGGCGATCGAAGCGGAACTTGGAGTGGTGCTATCCCAGCAGTCAACTTCCGAGTATTTCGCCCAAGAGCAACATCAGTGGGAGGTTGCAACTGCTAACGTTGCTGCTTCTAACAACTGGTAAGGGACTCGCAATTTAATAGGATATCGGTGTTGGGTTGCGTTTCACGGAGCCCGACCTACGATAGGTACTCTATTTTTTGTCAAGTCTCTAATCTTTCTTTCTTCTGTTCAGTCTATTTCTTTTAAAAAATAACCATGTCACACTTTAGCCAAATCAAAACCCAGATTCGCAATTGTAATTCTTTGAAAGCAGCTTTAACAGATTTAGGAATTGACTGGAAACCGGGCCCGAGAGAAGTACGGGGTTATCGCGGTCAAACCACTAGCGCCGAAGTGGTAGTCGAACAAGATAACGGCTACGATGTCGGGTTTGCTTGGAACGGTCGCGAGTACGAGTTGGTGGCGGACTTGCAGTTTTGGCAGCAAGCTTGGTCTGTCGATCGCTTCCTGAATAAGGTAACTCAGCGCTATGCTTACCATACTGTAGTAAACGAAAGCGCCAAACAGGGCTTCCAAATTTCCGAACAACAGAAAAACCACGACGGTTCTATCCGTTTGGTGGTTCAACGTTGGAGCGCTTAA
>CAZSTZ010000251.1:4895-9889 GCA_964609515.1 uncultured bacterium
GAACCGGAGTTAGGTGGGTTTTTGCGAGATGCGAGCGATCGCTCTGGTTTGGAACCGGAGTTGGGTGGTGCGTTGCGCCAGAAGGGAGCTTATGTGGATGAAATTACTTGTATTGGTTGTAAGCATTGCGCTCACGTCGCCCCCAATACTTTTTATATTGAGGATGATTACGGGCGATCGCGTGTTTTTCAACAGGATGGCGATTCCGAGGAGTTAATTCAGGAGGCGATCGACACTTGCCCGGTAGATTGCATTCACTGGGTCGATTATACGAAATTGAAGCACTTGGAGGAAGAGCGAAAGCATCAGACAATACCTCTTCCTGGGACTCCTCCAGATTGGAGCGTTGTTAAAAACCGCAACCAACAGTCGGAAAATTCTTAATCGCTAATGGGTAACGCTCTGTTACCCATTTCTTTTAACTGAGTTCGTAGCAATCGCTTCAGCGATTCCATCCAGGGGGTTTAACCCCTCACATTATAAGGTAGTTCTTCCTCATCAAGTTTATCTTAACAAATAAAAAAGGGATTGTCAAGGGTGTTTTTAAAAAAAGTTAGGTAGGCAAAAATATTTAATATTTGGAGATGCGTTTAGAACAAACATCTCGTCTGTTCGTTAATGAAATTTGCCCTGGTACTGATAAATTTGGGCTGGTACTTAGGCACGGCAGGTCAAAGCGTCAAGAAACCCGGTTTTTTGAAAAAACCGGGTTTCTGAGAATAGGCAAAACAATTGCCAAGGTAATAATAAAGAAAGTCCAGTCACGTCTCAAATAAACTCTGCCCCATGTTAAAGCTCAAGCGGCGATTGTGGAAGTGGCGGGGGGTAATGCTCATCGCCTCTGGCGTTGGGGCATTAGTCCTTGCTGGGGCCTCTGCCGGGTTATTCCAACTCCTAGAGTGGGCCACTATCGACCTATTTTTTCGCTTGCGACCTCAAGAGCCCGTTGACTCGCGCATTGTCATCGTCACCATCGACGAATCAGACATAGATCGGGTTGGGACATGGCCTCTTTCCGATGCCATGCTGGCTAAATTAATTGCTAATATTAAAGCACGGAATCCTAGAGCTATTGGTATAGACATTTACCGCAATTTGCCGGTAGAACCAGGCTATCAGGAATTGCTAGAAATATTTAAGTCAACTCCCAATCTTATCGGCATCGAAAAAGTTGCGGGCAACCGGGTTAATCCTTCTCCCGCTTTAAAGGAACTAGGGCAATTAGGTTTTGCAGATGTGGTATTAGATAAAGATGGAAAAGTTAGGCGGGGTTTGCTCTCGATTAGAACCGAAGAAGGAACGACTAAATTAGGCATTAGCGCCAAACTGGCTTTAATGTATTTAGGAGAAGAAGGCATTAATCTCGAAACTATTGATGCTTCTCAGCAAAAACTGAGGTTAGGTCAAGCTATATTTATTCCCTTCAAACCTAACGATGGAATTTATGTTGATGCGGATGCTGGGGGCTACCAAATTTTATTAAATTTTCGCGGCGGTTTGGAGGCTTTTAAAACTATAACTTTGACAGATGTTTTAGCTAATGAAATTCCTCCAGATTTAATGGAGAATAAAATAGTCTTAGTAGGCGCTGTTGGTGAAAGTCTTAACGATTTCTTTTTAACGCCCCATTCTTCTCAGACTCCGGGGGTGGTTCTTCATGCTAATTTACTCAGCCAAATCTTAAGCGGCGCTTTAGAAGGTCGAGATTTAATTAAGTTTTTACCAGAAAAATATGAGTGGTTTTGGATTGTAATTTGGTCTTTTAATGGAGCTTCTTTGAGTTGGTTTTTATTAGAAATTACTCGGTCTAACGAGCATATTTTTATTAAATGGACTGCGACTCTTTTCGGCATTTTATTGGCAGCTAATATTTTATTTTGGGGCAGTTATTTAGTTTTTTTACAAAGTTGGTGGTTTCCCGTAATTTCTCCCTTGTTGGGTTTTACCGTTGCCGCCGTTAGTGCTGCTATTTATCATAATTGGAGGCTGCATCGGGATAGCGAAAAAAAACTAAATCAATTTTTAGAAGCGCTCCCTATAGGAGTTGCAGTATTAGACAGGAAAGGTCAACTTTATTATACGAATAAAACCAGTCGTAGTTTGTTCGGGCAAGGGGCACAAAACTTTCTGAATATGGAAAAATTTTTAGAATGTAATCCAATTTATCTGGCAGGCACTAAGGATTTATATCCAGCTAAAAAGTTGCCGATAATGCAAGCTTTACAGGGAGATAAGGTAATGGCTGACGATTTAGAAATTATCCAAGAAGGCCGGAATATTCCGATTGAAAGTATGGGTACTCCAATTACAGATGAATTGGGAAATATTATTTACGCGATCGCCACTTTTCAAGATATTAGCGAACGTCGTAAAATCGAAGCGGAACGGGACAAATATACTGAAGATTTATTTAAACTAAATAAGGAATTAGAAGACTCTCTAGACAATGAATTTCTACTCAACGATGCCTGCGGTCGTTTTGTCCCCCATCAATTTTTATCCTTTTTGGGTTATGAAAGTATCGTGGAGGTCAAATTAGGCGATGCGGTTCAAAAGGAAATGTCGATTTTATTTTCCGATATTAGAAGTTTTACTAATTTAAGCGAAACCATGACACCGGATGATAATTTTAAATTTATCAATGGTTATCTAAAACGGATGGAACCGGCGATAGAAAATAATAATGGCTTTATTGATAAATACATCGGCGATGCGATTATGGCATTATTTGGAGGCACTGCGGACGATGCGGTTAAAGCAGGAATTAATATGCTGCAATTGCTCAATGAATATAATACCACCAGACAGCGACCGGAACGACCTCCTATTTCTATCGGTATTGGCATTAATACGGGTTCTTTAATTTTAGGCATAGTCGGAGGTGCAAATCGTATCAGCGGGACTGTAATTAGCGATGCGGTTAATTTGGCTTCTCGCATCGAAAGTTTGACTAAAGTTTATGGGGTGTCTTTGTTAATTTCTCATAATACTTTTTTGCAGCTAAACAATCATAATAATTATAAAATTCGCTTGATAGATAAGGTGCAGGTTAAGGGAAAGTTGGAGTATGTGACTTTATTTGAGGTTTTTGATGCCGACTCCCCAAAAATTCGAGATGGCAAGTTGGCTACCAGGAATTTATTAGAACGGGCAATCTTATGTTATAATATGAAGCGATTTAAAGAAGGGGCTTTTTTATGTGAAGAGTGTTTGAAAATTACACCCTGGGATAAAGTTCCTCGAATTTATTTAGAACGCTGTCAGAGTGGTTCTCAATTTTGAATAAAACCAAGAATT
Organism: uncultured bacterium; assembly: GCA_964609515.1. Lineage (GTDB taxonomy): Bacteria > Cyanobacteriota > Cyanobacteriia > Cyanobacteriales > Microcoleaceae > CALKCV01. The sequence goes on from CAZSTZ010000251.1 coordinate 8,193, forward strand.
TGTTGCTTTTACGCAATAGGTAAGAGGCAAGAGGTCAGAGGTAAGAGGTCAGAGGTCAGAGGTTAGAGGTTAGAGATTTGAGATTCTCGCGTTAGGATTGCTAAATTGTTAATTATTAATTGTTAATTATTAATTATAATAAAAGGAGGAATGATTTGTGACTTCAATTTTTCGATTTGAAAACCGCGCCAGTGCGGGGGAACAATTAGCTAAAGCAATTTCCAAGGAAATAGCTAATCTGGACGTTCCGCCAGAGGAGGTGCTGAATTGTATTGTTTACGCCCTGCCGAGGGGGGGCGTGCCGGTGGCGGTACCGATCGCCCGCAGTCTCGCCTGTCCTTTGGATGCGATCGCTGCTAAAAAAATTACTCCTCCGGGCAACCCAGAACTCGCTATTGGCGCTGTAACTTCCGATGGTTGCGTCCTCTGGTCGCAAAATAAGCCGGGAAATGCGGCGGTGGAGAGTACCCTCGTCGATGAAGCTTGCAAAAAAGCTCGCGAACAAATGGATGCTATCTCTCCGGGAGTTCCAGGAATTAGCCCCGCAGGCAGATTTGTTATTTTAGTAGATGATGGCATCGCTACGGGGATGACTATGGCGGCGGCGGCTAGGGCGGTAAAGTCCCAAAAACCGACTCGACTTTGGATTTGCGTGCCGGTGGGCCCGCCGGAAAGTCTGCCTTTTTTGCAAGAGTATTGCGATCGCCTTATCGTTTTGCAAACTCCCCAACCATTTTTAAGCGTCAGTCGGTTTTATCAGGAGTTCCCTCAAGTGGAAACTGAGGAGGCTAGGGCTTATTTGGAAGAACAACGTCAGTGGTTCCAGTCTTAGGCAAAAAGTAGGCAAGAGGCAAAAGGCAAGAGGCAAAAGTAGGCAAGAGGCAAAAGGTAATATCAATTAACAATTGCAATCTCATCGTACAATACTAAATCGACATTATTAGTTGTAGGTTCGCCGTGAAACTTTTCATTTACCATACTCCAGAAGAAACTCCCGCCGACAAACTGCCAGACTGCGCGATCGCCGTTGACGTACTCAGGGCGACGACGACGATGGCCACTGCCCTCAATGCGGGGGCGGAAGGCGTCCAAGTTTTTAGCGACGTTAACGAGTTAATGTCGGTCAGCGAAAAATGGCCTGGGGATAAGCGCATTCGCGTGGGGGAACGCGGGGGCAAAAAGGTTGAAGGTTGCGACGAGGGCAACTCCCCTCTAAATTTTACGCCGGAGGTTGTCTCTGGCAAGCGCTTATTTATGACTACCACTAACGGTACTCGCTGTCTCCGGCGGGTACAAGATTCGCCGGTGGTTCTGGCGGCAGCTTTGGTTAACCGGAGTTCGGCGGTTAAATATCTGCTAGAAAAGCAGCCGGAAACTGTCTGGATCCTGGGTTCTGGTTGGGAAGGCAGTTACTCTCTGGAGGATACTGTTTGCGCGGGGGCGATCGCTCAAAGTCTGATAACGGAGGCGGGTTATCCTATAGACAACTGCGCGGGTAACGATGAGGTTTTTGGCGCGATCTCTTTATATCTCCAGTGGCAGCAACAGCTTTTTGAATTAATGAACTATGCCAGTCACGGCAAGCGTCTTAAAGGTCTCGAATGTTACGAGGATCTCAAGTATTGCGCTCAAACCGATCTTCTGGACGTGTTGCCCATCCAGAAGGAACCGGGCCTGTTGGTGAAAGCTTGATTTTG
>CAZSTZ010000252.1:0-9829 GCA_964609515.1 uncultured bacterium
TCTTGGGCGTGTTGTTCCTTAACCCAAGTTGCCAGATATTTTAATTCATCCATAATTTTATTATTGGTAATGGGTAATGGGTAATTGGTAATGGGTCATGGCTAATTGGTAATGGGTAATTGGTAATGCTCCTGCACGTTCCCAAGACCTCGAACCGCTGAAAATGTCCCCAAATAAAATTATAAATCCCTTTGGGGCGCATCGAATCCAAAAACACGAGGCCCGACTTGTACCAAGCAAGGAAAAATTTCCAATTCCCCATTCCCCATTCCCCATTCCCCATTTCCAAAGAAAATTTGTAGCCAAATATGCTCAAAATCTTAAAAAAAACCTTATAACCACAAGACTCCCAAAATTGAACCTGTAATCTAAATAGAAATTAACTATTTAGTCAAAAAGGACAATCGGTACATTTATGGGACAACAATTTGGCGTTATCGGCCTAGCCGTCATGGGCGAAAACCTTGCTCTAAACGTTGAGAGCAAAGGATTTCCCGTGTCGGTATATAACCGTACTAGCTCCAAAACCGAGGAGTTTATGCAAAAGCGGGCCCGAGGCAAAAACGTAAAAGCGGCCTATTCGCTAGAAGAATTTGTCCAATCCTTAGAGAGGCCCCGCAGAATCCTGGTAATGGTCAAGGCGGGCAAGGCAGTAGACGCAGTAATCGAACAGTTAAAACCGCTGTTGGACAAAGACGATACGATCGTCGACGGCGGTAACTCTTTATTTGAGGATACCGAACGTCGCACCCGAGAGCTAGAAGCTACCGGACTCGGCTTTGTGGGCATGGGAGTCAGCGGCGGCGAAGAAGGGGCTCTTTATGGCCCGAGCATGATGCCCGGAGGCACGAGTAGTTCTTATAAAGAATTGGAGCCCGTACTAACTAAAGTTGCGGCCCAAGTAGATGATGGCCCCTGCGTCACCTATATCGGCCCCGGTGGTGCCGGCCATTACGTTAAGACGGTCCACAACGGCATCGAATACGGCGATATGCAGCTTATTGCCGAAGCTTACGACTTGCTGAAAAATGCTCTGGGACTAAGCAACGAGCAACTGCACGAAATTTTTGCCGAGTGGAATACCACCGACGAGCTCAACTCCTTCTTAATCGAAATTACTGCCGACATCTTTAAGAAGAAGGATCCCGAAGGCGACGGCTATTTAGTTGACATGATTATGGACTCCGCCGGCCAGAAGGGCACCGGTCGTTGGACGGTGGTTGGCGCTTTAGAATTGGGAGTTTGCATCCCCACCGTGACGGCGGCGGTTAACGGTCGGATTATTTCTGGCTATAAAGAAGAGCGCATCGCTGCTTCCGACCAACTAACGGGCCCCACTGGCAAATTCGAGGGCGATGTCAAGGATTTTATTAATAAAATCCGCGATGCTTTGTATTGTTCTAAAATTTGTTCTTACGCTCAAGGCATGGCGCTGTTGAGTGCGGCCTCTAAGGAATATAATTACAACTTGAATTTGAGCGAGATTGCTCGGATCTGGAAGGGTGGCTGTATTATTCGCGCTGGTTTCTTGAATAAAATCAAGAATGCCTTTAACGAAAATCCCGACCTGCCTAACCTGTTGCTGGCACCGGAATTGAAACAAACTGTTCTCGATCGCCAGGATGCGTGGCGGGAAGTTTTAGCTACTTCTAATAAGTTGGGCATTCCCGTTCCAGCTTTTAGCGCTTCCTTAGATTATTTTGACAGCTATCGGCGCGCTCGTCTCCCACAAAACTTGACTCAAGCTCAACGGGATTATTTCGGCGCTCATACTTACGAACGTCTGGATAAACCTCGCGGCGAATTCTTCCACACCGAGTGGACTAAATAATCGAGTCGGTTAAACAGCAATTCAAGAAAGCTGGTTTTTTGTTATCTGGTGAAACCCGGTTTTGTGAAAAAACCGGGTTTCTTGACCGCCGAAACGATTGTTATCCCCGTAGAGATTTTTACTTAATTTCTACGGGGATAATTTATTTAGCAATGGGGAATTGGGAATTGGGAATGGGGAATTGGGAATCAAGAATAATTAAGCTGAAGGGGGTAAATCGTCTTCTTCTGGCATACTTTGATTTTGTTGTTGGGATGTTTCTGATAGGATGAGGATTGCTTCTTCTAATTCTTGTTTTTTAGTGCTTTCTCCACCGATAATAATTACAACTAAAACGAATGTTAATAAAATAATTTTGCCTATTTTCATTAGAAAACGCCCCTCGTATTTCAAAAGTTGAGTCCCGCTTCACTAATTGGCATTACAAAATGCCGTTTTTGTGGGACAATTGAAGGTAGCGGGCCCTGAGAGCCTTTTCGATCGCCTTCTATTAATCTCTCAGGAGAAACAACCTTTTTTTTACGCTTTAAATCGGTTTTTGTAATAAAAATTTACATGGCCAATTCCTAATTCCCCATTTCCAATTCCCCATTACCTATTACCTATCCATAAAAAATATGGGAACTAGAATAGAAAATTTGCAAGTCACAAAAGTAGTGGATGGCGATACTATTAAAGTATTGCTTAACCGTAAGCGAGAACCTCTTCGCTTGGATTATGTCGATACAGAAGAAAGTTACGCCGAAGGTTCTAAACCAGTTACCGACGCGGGTAAAGCGGCAACGGAAATGGCAAAACAATACTTCGCTTTACCTAAGGATAAACTAACAACAGTCGATATCGAATTTGACGGCAACGATTCTGTAGAAATTTGTTTGGAAAAATATCGCGACCACCAAGGTCGTCTCATTTGTTACGTTCATAAAGACGGGGAAAATTATAATCTTAAATTAATAAAAGAAGGATGGAGTCCCTACTTTTATAAATACGGTTATTCTCGCATTTATCATCGAGAAATGCTGGCAGCAGAAGCTTTAGCCCAAGCTAATAATTTAGTAATTTGGAACCCCGCTACTAATATCAAAAGTTCCAGTCGCAACTATCAATTACTAATTCCTTGGTGGGCGCTGCGGGCGGGTATTGTTGACAGCTATCGTAGTTATGGCATACCTGCGGGAGTTTTGGCGGCGCGGTTGGATTATCCCCAGATTTTAGAGGCTGCAGAAAAGAGAGAATTTGCTACTTTGTTTTACGATTTGCAGGGAGGAATTACTAAATGGTTGGATAATGGTGCTTTGATTTTAGATGGTGCTAAAAATCGCTCGATTAAATTGTGGATTCCCGACGCTAAAAGCAGTAAAATGAGACCTTTACTCAGGTTGTTAAAAAATCGTTATTTCGGTCTGGGGCGAGGTTACGTTTATATCAGCGGCAAGCTGGAAATGTACCGGGATAAACCGGAGATTATTCTCAACGATATCGGTCAGCTTTCCGATTTTCCGCCATAAATGAAAGACAAGGGAGACAAGGGCGGACTTGCGGCGGACTTGCGGCGGACTTGCGGCGGACTTGCGGGGCGGACTTGCGGAGACAAGGGAGACAAGGGAGACAAGTAGGTTGTGCGGACCTACGTGAAACCCAACATCTTCGTTCCACTTAACCTACGTTGAGGTTAAGGTTAAGAAACCCGGTTTTTTGCCAACCGGGTTTCTTTTCTTCCGCTCTAAGAAACCCGGTTTTTTGCCAACCGGGTTTCTGGCGTGCGAATTATCATTGTTCCGCAAAAATGGCGAAGGTATTGTTCGAGAAACCGGGTTTCTGAGATAGGGGTGTTATAATCGCAAAAGGGGAGTTTTTGGGTGGTTTTAAACAGTAACCTTGGAGGAACAAAACATGGCTAAAATCTTAGCTTTTGCGGGGAGTGCCCGGGAAGGTTCTTATAATAAAAAATTGGTGCAGGTGGCGGCTAGCGGTGCCAGAAAGGCAGGGGCAGAAGTTACTTATTTAGACTTGCGCGACCTGCCGATGCCCCTGTTCGATGAAGATTTAGAAGCGAGGGAGGGCATTCCCAGCAATGTCCGCCAATTTAAAGAATTGATGAAAGCTCATCAAGGCTTGTTAATTTCTTGCCCCGAGTATAATAGTTCGATAACGCCCCTTTTGAAAAACGCGATCGACTGGGCCTCCCGCCCGGAGGAGGGGGAACCGGGGTTGGTTTGTTTCCGCGATAAAGTGGCGGGGCTAATGAGTACCTCTCCAGGAGCTTTGGGAGGTCTGCGCGGTTTGGTTCACGTTCGCGCTATCTTGGGTAATATCGGCGTGCTGGTACTTCCCGAACAAAAGGCGATTCCTAAAGCTTTTGAGGCTTTTAACGAGGATGGCAGTTTAAGGGAGCCCCAACAACAAGAAGCCGTTGAGAATATCGGCGCGAAGGTAGCGAGTATCTTGGCAAAATTGACGGTTTAACGTAGAACGGGCATCTTGCCCGTTCTACGGGAACGGGTGACAGGCAAGATCCAGGACAGGCATCTTGCCTGTCCTACGGGGATAATTGTTAATTGTTAATTGTGAATTGCTTACCATGAACTCTAAAATCGACAAAGTAAAACTCTACGCCGCCGGCGCTACGGTGACTCGGGTTGCCGAATTGGCGGCGATCGATGGCAAGTTGCCGGAAAAAGTGGAAATAGACGGACTGCCACTAGCTCTCGACGATGCCAGCGTGCGAGTGCGGGTGGAAACTGAGGGGGATAATAACCCTAATGGGGCGATCGCTACCGATGTCCGTATCGGGTTGTCGGTGCCGGAACGTTCGGAAACGACGACACCTCCCCTAAAGGAGGAATTGCGGGCGGCCAAAGCTGAGGTGGAAAGGTTGCAGGATACTCTCGACCTCATAGAATACGAGAAGATGGCCCTGGATGCTTTAGGGGTAGCCGATCGCCCCGATGGAGAACCTGGAAAAGCACCGCCGCCGTCGCCTCTGGGTAGCAGGTTGGCGATCGCGAGTTTTAAGGACGAACAGATAAGCAGTCGCATCCAGGAAAAACGGGAAACCGAGGAAAGGTTGCGTCTGGCAAAGGAACGCTGGCGGGAGTTGGAAGAACAACAACTTCAAGCTTCTACTGCCAGGGAAGTTAAAGAACGCGAATTGAGGAAAACGGCCCTCGTGAGTTTGAGCTACTCCGGTTCTGGGGAAACTGCTGCGCGGCGGTTGGTGTTGGAATATTTCGTGCCCGGGGCGCGGTGGACTCCTACTTATGTCTGTCGCTTGGATAGCAAGAATAATAGCGCCGATATCGCAGTCCGCGCTTTAATCTGCCAGCGCAGCGGAGAAGATTGGTCGGGGGTGCGTTTGGAACTGTCAACGGCTCAACCTACTAACTGGTGCGAGCTGCCCGAGTTGCCCGAGTTGCGTCTGGGGCGAGTTCGAGAATTGCCCCGCCAACCCGGTTGGCGGTTGCCGCCAGTGGGGGCGGAGATTTTGTTTGAAGATTTCGATCGCCAGAAGGAACAAGCGCGGGCAGGGGTGAAGTTCCTTCTGGCGATCGAGGAACTGCCCGAGGTGGAAGTGTCTCGGTTGCGGTCTGTCGTGCGGGGATATTCCGAGTTAGAGTCGTTATTGGAAACAAAGGAAGAAGAGGATATAGACTTGGCACTCGAAGCGGAAGGCGAGCTAGATATTGATTTTAGCGAGCTTTCGACATTGGAGTTAGGAGGAGACGATTCGCCGTTTGAGACTCAGAGCGCGCAGGAGAGACGTCAAGCGTCACGAGCCCGTCGGTCTGCTGGTGTTAGCGCCAAGAGGTCAACGCGAAAATTGAAAGAGCTTCTGGCGCAGAGCTCGCTGCCTTCTGAAGGTTGGGATGGTGTCTGGGGCCTGAAGGAGAAGGGAGACGCTCCCCAGACAGTTGTTGATTTGCTCGCCTACGGACTGATGCGGGCCGGTTCTCCCGACGACGAGCTGAAACGGGGCAAGTTAACCGTTGCCTCCCAAGAGGAAATCTACTTACAAATCCTCCGACGGCGGCGAGTGGAGGTTAAGTTCGAGGTGATGCCGGTAGTGAAGGAGGCGATCGCCACTGCTGCAAGTTGCGCCAAACAGCCTTTACCTCCCGGCGGCACTAACGTCCGCGAGGGCGCAGGTTCCTTCGACTACGCCTACATCGGCAGCGGGCGCATCGACGTTCCCTGCGACGGTCAATTTCATTCCGTGGCACTGTTGCGCAACAGTGCCGATGTTGAAGTCCGCTATATCGTCGTTCCCCGCATCGACACCAACGTTTTCCGCATCGCCCAATTGCTCAATCCTTTGGAAGCGCCGTTGTTGGCCGGTCCGGTGGATGTTTACGTCGATGGGGAGTACATCCTGTCTGCGAATATCGAAACCGTACCGCCAAAAGCGAAGATGGAATTGGGGTTAGGAGTGGAACAGGCGATTAAAGTCGCTCGCAACACGGCCTTTAGCGAAGCGCGTTCTGGGGAAACCTTAGTAGCGTTTAACGAACTGCGCCACCAGATAAAAATCGACATTGCCAACCGGATGTCGCGCCCCGCCCCTATTGAAGTGCGGGAACGCTTGCCGGTGCCCCAGGACGGGGAGAAGGTAGATGTAGAAGTTCGCCAAGTCTCGCCCGAGTGGGAGAAGTACGAACAGGAGGAACGGAACGCACCGATAAAAGGGGGTTATCGCTGGCAGGTGGAGGTTGCCCCAGGAGAGACGAAAACTCTCTCGGTGGATTATACGGTTAAAACATTTGTCGATAGCGAGTTAATAGGAGGGAACCGCCGAGAAGATTAAATTGTTTTTCCGTAGGACAGGCATCTTGCCTGTCTGTTTTTGTTAATTGTTAATTGAAACTATGTCAACTCAACTTCAACCGTTAAATCTAACTGTATCGGAATATCTGCAACTAGAATTAAATAGCCAAATTCGTCACGAATATATAGCGGGCGAAATTTATGGCATGACCGGTGCCAGCCAACAACACAATCTGATTATTGGCAATATTTACATGAAATTGCGCCAGCATCTTCGCGGAACTGGTTGTCGGGTTTTCTCTTCCGATATGAAGGTAAAAATTGAAAAATTGGAGATTTTTTATTATCCAGATGTTTCTGTTACTTGCGATTCTCAAGACCGGGAAAAATATTTTTTAAAAAGTCCTTGTCTGATTTTTGAAGTGCTTTCTGCGGCAACAAAACGCATCGATAAACACGAAAAATTAGTCAATTATTTAGAAATTCAGAGCCTTCAAGAATATGTTATAGTTTCTCAAGACCGAGTAAAGATTGAGATTTATCGTCAAGATGAGGAGGGAAATTGGAACGCGATAAGTTTGGGGGAAACTGATGTTTTAAATTTAGAATCTGTGGGGTTGAAAATGACGATGGCAGAGGTTTATGAGGAGGTAGAGGTTTGATGTTTTTTTAAATCTGAGAAACCGGGTAATTTCTGCAAAACCCGGTTTCTGGTCCGCGTCTAAATTCTACTTCCCAAAAAACAGCGATCGATGCTATTTAATATCGATAAAGAATCAATTGCAGTTCTAATCCTAACTTGGGCTAATGTTGGCAGAGAATTTAACTGTTTTTGTGCTTTTTTCGATAGTTCGACATCGTACATAATTGGATTAAGAATTTAATTCGGCTTTAACCTGTTCCCAAGGCACGGTGCCTTCTTCTTTTGCTGACAATAATCCTTCTAAACCATCTATGGTATCTAAAAGGTCTTCGAGTTCTTCTGCTTCTAAAACTGCTAATTCTCCACTGCCGATTTTTTCTAATAGTTCCGACACCGAAATATCTAAACCGTCAGCCACATTTTTAACTCCCTCCCATCCTTCATCGGAAAGAGTCACGGTATGGCGGTTTTTTAACGAGTTATTGTATGATTGTTGGTCGACCATTTTCTACCTCATAATAATTGTTTCCCAGAAGCCCGGTTTGGGTGCATCTCAATGCAAGTCAAAACCCAAAAATTAAACGCTTTTAGGCAAGAGGCAAGAGCTCATGTGGCAATAGTTGGGGAAAAGGCAAGAAGGGAAAAGGGATGCATTAGATAAAAAACCGAATATTCGATGTTTTTACAAATATGGGATGCTCCCCCCGGTTTATTTGAGAAACCGGGTTTCTTAATTTGGGAATTGGGAATTGTCTGTTACCTATTCTAACTCCAAACAAACAGCGATCGCCTCTTGGAGACGTTCCATTAGTTCGTCCCAAGATTTAGCCTGAGTGTGACACCCGCGTAAACTGGGTACCGAAGCAACTAAATACCCGTCAGCATCTCGCTCGATAATTACGTTAAATTCTCGATTCATTTTCTACCTCAACTTAATTGTAAAGTCAAGCTTTACCGCACTCGATCCATTATACGATATTGGATCGCTTCGCCGAGGTGAGCCGGTTTTAATTTCTCGTCGCCGGCCAAGTCGGCAATAGTTCTGGCGACTTTTAAAATGCGATCGCTCGCCCTGGCAGATAACCCCAATTTTCTAATCGCCCCTTCCAATAAATTCCGACTCGCCTCATCTAACTCGCACCACTGAGGAAAATGTCGGCTTTGCATTTGGGCGTTGCAACCGATGGTCGGTTCGTCTTGGAAGCGGTGGCGGGCGCGATCGCGTGCTAGTTTTACTCTCTCCCTCACTTTCTCCGTCGGTTCCCCCGTCTGCTGGCGGGTAATTTCTTCGGGTTTTAACCGACTGACTACCACTTGCAAATCTATCCGATCCATCAACGGACCCGATAACTTGTTCCAGTATTGCTCTCGCTGGCGGGGCGAACAGGTGCAAGGTTGGATGGAGTCGCCGTAGTAACCGCAGGGGCAAGGGTTGGTACTGGCGACTAAAGTAAATTGGGCGGGAAATTCGACCGTGAGGCGGGTTCGGGAAATGGTGACTACTCCATCTTCGAGGGGTTGGCGCAGATATTCTAAAACGTTGCGGTTAAACTCCGTGAGTTCGTCGAGGAACAAGACCCCGCGATGGGCTAAAGAAATTTCTCCCGGGCGGGGAAAACTGCCGCCGCCGACGAGAGACGGACCCGAGGCCGAGTGGTGGGGGGAACGGAAGGGGCGATCGCTGGTCAAACTGCCTCTATCTTTCAACAACCCCGCCACCGAATGAATTTGCGTCACCTCCAAAGCCTCCTCGAAGCTCAACGGCGGCAAAATTCCGGGCAACCGTCGCGCCAACATGGTTTTACCGCTGCCCGGGGGACCGACGAAGATTAAATTGTGTCCGCCGGCGGCAGCTATTTCTAGGGCGCGGCGGGCGTGGTTTTGTCCTTTGACGTCTTTGAGGTCTAGACCGGTAAACTCGCTGGCGGTCAGAACTTCGTTAACGTCTATTTCTATGGGGGAGTAGCGATCGGGTACGTTGAGAAATTCGCTCACTTCAAAGATGTTATCGAAGCCGTAAACGGTTAAACCTTTTACCACAGCCGCTTCCTTAGCATTGGCGGCGGGTACGACTAAGCCTTTAATGCCCATACTGGCGGCGGCTGCGGCGACCGACAAGACTCCGGCAACCGGTCGTAAAGTACCATCCAGAGAGAGTTCTCCCAAAAAGAGATAATCTTCGAGGAGGTCGGGGCTGACTTGTTCCGAGGCGGCTAAGACACCTATAGCGATGGGGAGGTCGAAACTGGGGCCTTCTTTGCGGAGGTCGGCGGGGGTGAGATTGATTAAAATTGTGCGAAGGGGAAAGCCATAGCCGCAGTTTTTGAGAGTTGCTTTAACTCGTTCTTTAGATTCTTGGATGGCGGAGTCTGGGAGTCCGACGACGATAATTTTCGGGAGTCCGCCGGAGATATCGACTTCCACTCCCACTTTGACGGCATCGATGCCGACTATGGATGCACTCCAAGTTCTGGCTAGCATGGTTGGTGGTTGGTTGGTTGGTTGGTTGTTTGGGTGGTCTTTTTTATCTTAGATTGGGAATGGGGAATGGGGAATGGGGAATGGGGAATGGGGAATGGGGAATGGGGAATGGC
>CAZSTZ010000253.1:0-9720 GCA_964609515.1 uncultured bacterium
TTCGAGATGTTTTTGCCATCTTACTGTTATCCCATTACCCATTACCCATTACCCATTACCGAAAACACAGACAATGTTTGTTTTTTTCACTACTACCCTAATTATTAACATAAATTTGTAATACTATTTAATAATAAAGAAAAGATGACATTTTTCGATCCAAGCCGTCCGGTGCTACGTCCCAAACAACAAGCGCTAGATATACAATACTTAGAAGGACTCTTGCAAGTTAACCTGCGCTTCGGACAGAAATCTTTATATAAAACCGCTTATACGAGAGTAGATTTAGGAATAATGCTGTGGGTACCCGTGGTAGCTGTAATCTTTACCACAGCACAGTTTTCCCCCATAAGCTGGCAGACCCAGGCGATTATCTGGTCCGCACTAACCTTCTATATTTATAGGGCAGTACGATCGCTATGACAGCCCTGACACTGTCAGCATTGGGCAAAAATCGAACAGGTTAGTTGGGTGGTCTATGCTTGGGGCTTACTGGCGATATCGGGGGTAGTTATCACCGACCTCGCTATCTTCCAGGGATTGCCGCTAATATTGATAAATCTTTGTCCCTTATGGCTGGGATTGAGCGCCGTCGGTTATATATTGACGGGAATAGGACTGCGATCGCGAGCCTTACTGCTATGCGGTCTCGCCCATGCAGGAGCAATCTTCCTATTGCCCTACTTTATGGCTTGGCAATTTATCTTCACCGGCTTAGTGATGAAAGCCTGCTTAATCCTACTAGCCGAGTTGCAGTGGGAGCTGCGCCCTCCCATCGACTCAGCTTGGTTGAGCCCCGAACAAAAAGAATTTAACAGAAGGCAGCAGCAACTCCGTCAAGCCAATCAGTTTTAGAAGAAGGCAAGAGGCAAGAGTAGGCAATAGGCAATAGGCAAGAGGCAAGATGAGGGATTAAACTAGAGCAAGGCCCGCAAAAGAGCCTTGCTTTTGTTGCGATTTGGTGTAAATTAATACAGTTTTTTGAGAAAACTTTTTTAAGTTAAAATAGAGCTTAAGAAAAAATTAAACAAACCTTAAAAGCAATTGTCACCACCAATATGCACGGATAGGTTTCCAGCAAAAGTTTTGAAGCTGGATAACGGATTAACTATTATCCATCAAGAGATGAAGGCCACCCCCGTAGTGGTCGTCGATGTTTGGGTCAGGGCAGGGGCTAGCCGAGAGCCCGATGCTTGGTCTGGCATGGCACATTTCCTCGAACACATGATTTTCAAAGGGACAGAGAAACTAAGGCCGGGCCAATTCGACCGAATCATCGAAAATAGGGGAGGGGTGGCCAATGCAGCAACGAGCCACGACTACGCCCATTTCTTCATTACCACAGCAGTCCAATATTTAGGAGAAACCTTAGAAGCTTTGGCAGAGATACTGTTGCGGGCAGCCATCCCAGAAGCAGAATTCGATCGCGAACTAGATGTGGTGCTAGAAGAGCTCAGAGAAGCAGAAGACTGTCCCGACTCCATCGGTTTTCAAGCACTGATGGAAAGTATGTACCAGAATCATCCTTATGGGCGCTCGGTATTGGGCAAAGAAACCTTACTGCGGGAACGCCTGCCAGAAGAGATGCGGTGCTTTCACCGCGATCGCTATCAACCGGAGAATATGGGAGTAGCGATCGTGGGAGGTTTAGGACGAGAAAAAGCAGTAGAATTAGTAGGGAAAGCATTCGAGGAATTTTCAGAAAGGTGTTGCGGCTGTCCGCCAGTGGAAATAGAACAGAAACCGTCAATTACAGAAATTCGCCGTCAAGAAATCCATTTACCAAGACTCGAACTCGGGCGAATAATGATGGGATGGATCGGACCGGGGGTAGAAAAGTTAGAAGAAGCTTATGCTTTAGATTTGTTCTCAGTGTTGCAGGGCCAGGGGCGGAGTTCTCGGTTAGTGCGATCGCTCCGGGAAGAGTTAGGATTAGTGCAGGGTATTAGTAGCGATTTTTCCTTACAAAAAGATTCGAGCTTATTTACAATAAGTGCTATGCTAGAGCCTCAGTACATAGAGCGCGTAGAAACTTTAATTAATCGAATAGTTGCAGAATCTATCTATGGGCCGATATCAGAAGAAGAACTAGCGCGTTGCAAGCGCTTGCTTTGTAACGATTATGCTTTTTCCACAGAGACTCCAGGACAGCTAGCAGGTTTGTATGGATATTACTTCACAATTGCCAATCCAGAATTATCTGTTATCTATCCAGAGAAAATAATGAAACTGGAAGCGGAGGAGATGCAACGGATAGCACGAGAATATGTTATAAGCGATCGCTATGCTGTAACAGCCTTGAGACCGTTGCTAGCATAGATAGCTTTACTTAAAATCTGTAGGTGAAATCGCGACTACTAAATTGCGACCTCGGTGCTTGGCATGATACAGCGCGCGGTCGGCCCGTTGTATGATTTTATCGAGATTTTCATCCTGCTTGCTGTATTCGGTCGCGCCAATACTAACAGTCATTTGCACCGGTTTTTTCCGAGAAAAAAGACATAACTGGGCAATAGTAGTGCGGATGCGATTAGCAACTTCCACTGCATCATCGAGAGCAGTTTCCGGCAGAAACGCCACAAACTCCTCACCGCCAAAACGTCCAAAAGAATCTCCCTTTCTCAGAGCAGAAACGATCGCCTTCGCTATAGCCTGAAGAGCTTCATCCCCCAAAGCGTGTCCGTAAGTATCGTTAATTTGCTTAAAACGATCCACATCCAACATCAAAACCGAAAGCTGGCGATCGTATCGACGAGCCCGATTAAACTCATTTTCTCCCATCAGCAACAAATAGCGACGATTAGCAATACCCGTCAAAGAATCAGTGGTTGCCAACCTTTCGAGCTCGGCTACAGCTTTTCTCAACTCATCTCTAGTATGCTTCAACTCCAAATGCGTCTTCACCCGAGCTAAAAGTTCTGGTGGATTAAAAGGTTTAGTAATATAATCGACAGCACCGCGATCGAAAGCTTGAAGTAGATGCTTTTTTTCCTGACTGGCCGTAAGAAAGATAATGGGAATTTCGCGGCGTTCTGGGTGAGTTCTGACCTGTTCGCAAACTTGAAACCCGTCCATTTCCGGCATCATCAGGTCTAATAAAATCAGGTCTGGCACAGCAGTATTCATCCGCGAGAGCGCTTGTTGTCCGTTAGTAGCAAAAGTAGTGGCATAGCCTTCCCTATCCAGTATAGCACCCACTATCTGGAGATTGATATTCAGGTCATCTACGACTAAAACTAAAAAATTAGCAGGATTAAAAGGTTCCACGGCAAACAAGTAAATTTAGGCAAGAGGCAAGAGCTCATCTGGCAAGAGGTCAGAGGTTTTTGAGGTCAGAGGTTTTTGAGGTCAGAGGTCAGAGGTTTTAGGTTGAAAAAATTAGAAGTTGCACTCGCTGACGTTTCAAATCAATCTAAGATAAATCTAAAATCTTAAGCTTTTCTAACACTTTTTCTAACTTCAAGAGTAACTCCTTTGCGTCCTTGAGATTATTTTCCAGGGCTCTAGCTTCCAACTCAGCCGCTAACTCCGGAATTGATGCAACCCCCATATTACCTGCCCCTCCTTTAATCCGGTGAGCTTGTTGGGCGAGATGTTCCGCATCAGATGCCGCCAAAGCAGCTCTTGCCTCTGCCAAATCCTTAGCGAGGTCATCTGCGAAAGATTGCAACAATTCCAACTGCAACGGCACATCTCCCCTCGTTAATTGGTCCAAGCGATCGCGATCGATAAGAGATTCAGCATTATCAATAAAAGGAGCCGGCTCTCGCTCTGGCGGGCTTTCTTTTTTCTCCTGGCTATAAGGCAACCATTTTCTCAAAGCCGCCGATAATTCTTCAATAGTTAAAGGCTTAGTCAAATAGTCATCCATACCGACAGCCAAACACTTTTCGCGATCGCCCTCCATTGCATAAGCCGTCAACCCTAACACTAGAGTATGTTGGCGATCGCCTTCTTCTTCCCGCAGCAATCTAGTCGCCTCGTAACCATCCAACACCGGCATCTGACAATCCATCAGCACCAGATCGTAATCAATTTCTGCCAATTTATCCAGAGCTTCTCGACCGTCTTTAACGCAATCTGCCGCTTCGTATCCCAGCAACTTCAACTGATGGAGTACCACCTTTTGATTGATGCGAGTATCCTCCACCAACAAAATTTTAGCATTTTTCAGAGCCTCAGCCGCGAATTTGTCCGAACTAACAGATACAGTTACTTTTGGCGATCGCTGCTGTTTCTTCAAAGCGCCATTAACAGCAGCAGCCCGTTCAAACCTAGCAGTAAACCAAAAAACCGAACCTTGGCCCAAGTTAGTTTCCACCCCTATATCGCCATCCATCAGCTCTACCAACTGCTTGCAAATTACCAAACCCAAACCCGTACCGCCATATTTGCGAGTAGTAGAAACATCCACTTGAGAGAAAGACTGGAACAACTTTTGGCGATCTTCTGGGGAAATGCCAATTCCGGAATCCTTAACAGCAAAATAAAGCCGGAAAGTCCGCCTTTCCTCGTTAACCACCGTATTTTTATCCAGAGCCACATCAATTTTCACTTCCCCCGAATCAGTAAACTTAATAGCATTGCTAATTAGATTAGTCAAAACTTGTCGCAAACGAGTATCATCTCCTTTAATAAAACTGGGAACTTCCGGTTTTATTTCCACAGCTAATTGCAGGCCCTTATTTTTAGCAACCGTAACAAATAAATCCCGAATATTTTCAAGTTCCGAGTGGAGGCCGAACTCGCGACTTGCCAGGCGCATTTCCCCGGCTTCGAGCTTAGAGAAATCGAGAATATCGTTAATAATAGCCAACAAATGTTCGCCGCTAGACTTAAGAGTTTGAGCGAAATCGAGTTGATGGGAATCCAGTTCGGTATTAAGTAATAACTCCGTCATGCCCAAAACCGCATTCATAGGAGTTCTAATTTCATGGCTCATATTAGCGAGAAACCTGGATTTAACTCGACTTGCTTCCAGAGCAGTTTCCCTTGCTTCTACCAATTCTACAATAGTTTTTTTCAGTTCGTCCCTAGTATGTTTCAACTCCAAATGAGTTTTCACCCTTGCTAAAAGTTCGGCAGAATTAAAAGGCTTAGTCACATAATCCACCGCCCCCTTTTCAAAAGCCAAAAGCAAATGTTCTTTTTCGTGACTTGCTGTCAGAAAAATAATTGGTATTTCCTGCCATTTTGGTTCTGCTTTTAGATGTTCGCAAACTTGCAAACCATCCATTTCCGGCATCATTAAATCCAGCAAAATTAAGTCGGGGCTAGCAGTTTCGACCCGCTCTAGTGCCTGCCTGCCGCTTGGGGCAAAAGTCGTAGAATAGCCAGCATCGTCGAGTATAGAACCTACGACTTGCAGATTTTTACTAACATCATCTACAATTAACACCAGGAATTCTTGGGGATTAAATAGAGTCATAACAATTAACAATTAACAATTAACAATTAGCCATTAGCAATTAGCGATTTAACTTCTGGAAAAGACATTAGAGTTTTCGGCAAACTATCCCAGTCGAATGCTTCGATTTGGCTTTCCAGGGTCATAGCATAATCTAAAAGGAGATTGCATTGAAACTCAGTGGCCCACTGTTTTAGACGCTCTGCGAATTGTCGCAAGTCCCTCATTTTCATAGTATTGCACAATTGGGGCCAAATAGTTTCCTCTTCTTCATCCAATTTTGCCAACAATTCTGGCAATTTTTCTAAAACGCAAGCAGACTCCTGTATTGCCTCTGAAGAACCTTCAAATAGAGCCGTCTCCAAGGAATTGTCGCCAGTATTTGTCGCTCCCAGAAGAGGCAAATTTAGCGGCAGCGATGTTGCCGACGCCGAGGGCCAGGAAATAGAGTAATTGTACTTATGAGGCAAGACCCTTATCAACTCCGATACTAGCTGGTGGCGACTAACGGGTTTGCGTAAGAAACCAGAAGATAGGGGTTTGAGTTTTTCCTCATCTTCCTTAAGGGCGGAGGCAGTGAGTATAATAACTGGGATTTGTTGAGTTTCCTCTTTTTCCGCGAGTGCTTGAAGAACTTGGTATCCGTCCATCTTTGGCATTCGTAAGTCCAGCAAGATGACATCTGGGCTTTCTTCCCTGGCCATCTGTATTGCTTCTAAACCATTTTCGGCCATCAGCAGGGAATGTTGAGTTTCTTCAAAATAGCCTCGAATTAGGTCGCGGTTAGATTGGACATCATCCACCACCAAAACCGTCAGGGGCAGAAATTTGTTTAAATCTTCGTCCCACTCCGACTTTGCTTCAGAGGCAAAAGTCTCATCAGCAATAGTGACATCTGGAAAAACGAAGGAAAAGCTACTGCCCTTGCCCAGTTCGCTTTCAACGCTTACCCTACCTCCCAACATTTCTGTGAGGCGACGGGTAATAGTTAGTCCCAAACCGGTGCCAGCATATTTGCGGGTGCTTTGTCCTTCGCTTTGGATGAAAGTATCGAAGATCCGGTCTAATTGGTTAGAGGCAATACCAATTCCCGTATCTTCTACTATTACTTCGAGGCAGGTTTTATTGCTATCCACGGTACAATTTTGAGCCGAACAATTCCGAAGATAAATTTTGACGCTTCCTGTTTCGGTAAATTTAATCCCATTGCCGACAACGTTAAACAGAATTTGCCGCAAGCGAGTCTCGTCAAAAATTACTTCTCTCGGTACGGTTTCTTCTATTTCTAAAAGCAAGGAGAGATTTTTCTCCATCGCCTTTTGAGAAAATATTTGTTGGATTTCCTCTGTTAGCAGCCGTAAATTTACTGGTTGGTAAGTAAGCTGTAACTTGCCAGCTTCAATTTTAGAGAGATCTAAAATATCGTTAATTAAAGCTAGCAAAGTATTGCCGCTTGCTGCAATAGATGTTATGTACGAATGAGGACGGGGTTCCGTAATTAAGTCTTTTAGCAAGTCGCAAAAGCCTATTATGGCATTCATTGGAGTACGAATTTCGTGGCTCATATTAGCTAAAAATTCGCTTTTAGCTTGATTGGCTATTTCAGCTTTTTCTACTGCTTTTTCTAATTCTGAACTCGAATGCTCTAAGGATGCTAACATCAAAGTATTTCTTAGTTCCAAAGCTGCTTCTATTTCTACCTTTTCCCAGGGAGAAGATTTGCCGCTTACTGTTTCTTTCCAGAGTTCGAATGACTTGCGAGGGGAGAGGCGCGGTTCCCCATTATTATCGACGGTAACTGGTTTATTCGGATTTCCCGCCCAATGTACGGTTTTAACCACTTCCGGTCGAAACCAGACAATATGATAAGAGGTATTTTTGAGAAAAATAGAAACAGCTAACAAGCCGCTTGCTAGATGTTTGTATTGGCGCGATGGGCGATAAATGTCGCTTAAATAATCGGTATAAAATAATTCTCGCTGGTGGCGATCGCCCAACCATTTCAATAAATCTTTTACGGCTTCTAAATCGGGAGTTTGACCGATTAAAGTTAAATTATTTTGAAGAGATACTACCGCCCCTTCTGCCCTAACTAATTCTAATAACTTACCTTCGTGTTCTTTTAAAACTTTCGCAAGAGCTTCGCTTTTTCCCGAGAGTCCCGTTTTTAATTGATGTTGAATCCTGTCAACTTTTTCTACATACAAATCTAAATCGCTTTTTTGTTTTTTAACTAATTCTAAAGACATAAATTGTCCCAGAAGTTCGCAAGCTTTTCGAGTTTCATAATCGAGATATTTTGCCTGGTAGTGGTGGCAGACAATTAAACCCCAGAGTTTTTGTTCGTTAATTACAGAAATACAAAAAGAAGCAACTACCCCCATATTTTGTAAATACTCGACGTGAATGGGAGAAACACTTCTGAGGACTGACTTACTTAAATCTAATGGTTGATTAGTTAGGGGATTATTAACGGGAAAAAGCTCTACCGGCTGATAATTAATATCAACAATTAGCCTGAGCAAATTATGATAATAAAGCTCCCTTGCTTGTCGAGGAATATCTGAAGCTGGATAGTGCAAGCCTAAATATGGTTCTAGTTTAGGTAACTTATCTTCAGCAACAACAACCCCACTTTCATCGGGTTCAAAGCGATATATCATTACGCGGTCGTAGCGGGTAAGTTGGCTAATTTCTTTAACTACTAACTCTGTGGCTTCCTGGAAGTTAGAGGCGTTAATTATTTTCGCCAATGAAGGTTTAACTAAATGATAAAAATTTAAGCGATCGCTCTTCCCTACTACCATTTTTGGTTCTAACTCTAAAACTAATAATTCAGCCGCGTTTCTCTGAATAATTCCGTAAAAATCATACCTTTGAGAGTTAACCTTAACAGTAAAATGCAGGGGATTATAATAATCTAAATCCTCTTCCCTATAGAGACAATCTTTTAAGTATTCTATTTCTGCTTGGGGAAATAAAATACTCAGATTTTGACCGATTAACGCCTCGGGATTAATACCTAAAAAATTTTCTGTATTCTTACTAACTTGTAAGATTTTTAGTGAAGGTTCTTGAAGGACTAAAAGAACCCCATGAGGTTGAATTTTCCCCGGAATATGAATCGGTTCGCGATCGCAATTTGTTAAATCGATTGGTTCGGTTGCTAATAATTGTTTCATAATTATCAGTAATGGTTAATCGTTAATAGCTAATTGGCATTAGCCATTCTCCTTTATACGTTCTTTTACTTCTGGAAAGCCCGTCAGAGTTTGAGGCAAACTTTCCCAGTCGAAATCTTCGATTTGCATAGCTAAAATTTTAGCATAATCCTGTAGCGGGGGGCAAGCATAGTCCCTGCCCCACTGCTGCAATTTCTCGGCAAATTGCTGTAAATCTCGCATTTTCATAGTTTTGCACATTTCGGGCCATAAAGTTTGCTCTTGTTCTAACAGTTTTTCTAACAACTCGGGCCACCTTGCCTTATTTTTGTAGTTATACTTATCGTTATCGTCATCCGAGACCTCGCTTTCTGGCACCCCAGAAACCCGGTTTTTTGAAAAAACCGGGTTTCTTTTTTTTGGAAGTATGTTTTTTAACTTCCCTATTAAGTGTTTTTTAGTAACCGGTTTATAGAGGAACGCAGAACAGAGCGATCGCATATTTTCCCGATCCTGTTGAAGAGCAGAAGCGGTAAGAATAATAATAGGAATCTCCTTAGTTTCCTCTTTTTCCTTAAGATATTGCGCCGCCTCCATTCCGTCCATATTGGGCATCCGCAAGTCTAACAAAATGACATCGGGGCGATATTCCACCGCCATCTGGATTGCTTCGAGTCCGTCCGCCGCCATCAACAGGGTATGTTTGCTACCCTGAAAATACTCCCCAATCAAATCCCGGTTAGAGCCCACATCATCCACCACCAGCAAGGTTGCCTTTTGGAACTGTTCTAAATCGTCTCCCTTGTCTCCCTCGTCCCCCTTGTCTCCCTTGTCCCCCTTATCTCCCTTTTCTACGGGGAAGCGAAAAATAAAAGTGCTGCCTTTACCCGGTTCGCTTTGCAATTCTATAGTACCCCCAAGCATTTCTGTGAGTCGTTTGGTAATAGTCAATCCCAAACCAGTACCGCCATATTTGCGGTTGCTCTGTCCCTCGCTTTGGGTGAAAGCATCAAAAATTCGTTGCTGTTGTTCGGGAGCAATACCAATACCAGTATCCTCTACTATTATCTCTAGCTCCCCTCCTACCTCTGACCTCCTACCTCTGACCTCTGACCCCTGACCTCCTACCTCTGACCTCCTACCTCTGACCTC
>CAZSTZ010000254.1:0-9714 GCA_964609515.1 uncultured bacterium
ATTGAACGATTTCTTCGAGATGTTTTTGCCATCTTACTGTTATCCCATTACCCATTACCCATTACCCATTACCGAAAACACAGACAATGTTTGTTTTTTTCACTACTACCCTAATTATTAACATAAATTTGTAATACTATTTAATAATAAAGAAAAGATGACATTTTTCGATCCAAGCCGTCCGGTGCTACGTCCCAAACAACAAGCGCTAGATATACAATACTTAGAAGGACTCTTGCAAGTTAACCTGCGCTTCGGACAGAAATCTTTATATAAAACCGCTTATACGAGAGTAGATTTAGGAATAATGCTGTGGGTACCCGTGGTAGCTGTAATCTTTACCACAGCACAGTTTTCCCCCATAAGCTGGCAGACCCAGGCGATTATCTGGTCCGCACTAACCTTCTATATTTATAGGGCAGTACGATCGCTATGACAGCCCTGACACTGTCAGCATTGGGCAAAAATCGAACAGGTTAGTTGGGTGGTCTATGCTTGGGGCTTACTGGCGATATCGGGGGTAGTTATCACCGACCTCGCTATCTTCCAGGGATTGCCGCTAATATTGATAAATCTTTGTCCCTTATGGCTGGGATTGAGCGCCGTCGGTTATATATTGACGGGAATAGGACTGCGATCGCGAGCCTTACTGCTATGCGGTCTCGCCCATGCAGGAGCAATCTTCCTATTGCCCTACTTTATGGCTTGGCAATTTATCTTCACCGGCTTAGTGATGAAAGCCTGCTTAATCCTACTAGCCGAGTTGCAGTGGGAGCTGCGCCCTCCCATCGACTCAGCTTGGTTGAGCCCCGAACAAAAAGAATTTAACAGAAGGCAGCAGCAACTCCGTCAAGCCAATCAGTTTTAGAAGAAGGCAAGAGGCAAGAGTAGGCAATAGGCAATAGGCAAGAGGCAAGATGAGGGATTAAACTAGAGCAAGGCCCGCAAAAGAGCCTTGCTTTTGTTGCGATTTGGTGTAAATTAATACAGTTTTTTGAGAAAACTTTTTTAAGTTAAAATAGAGCTTAAGAAAAAATTAAACAAACCTTAAAAGCAATTGTCACCACCAATATGCACGGATAGGTTTCCAGCAAAAGTTTTGAAGCTGGATAACGGATTAACTATTATCCATCAAGAGATGAAGGCCACCCCCGTAGTGGTCGTCGATGTTTGGGTCAGGGCAGGGGCTAGCCGAGAGCCCGATGCTTGGTCTGGCATGGCACATTTCCTCGAACACATGATTTTCAAAGGGACAGAGAAACTAAGGCCGGGCCAATTCGACCGAATCATCGAAAATAGGGGAGGGGTGGCCAATGCAGCAACGAGCCACGACTACGCCCATTTCTTCATTACCACAGCAGTCCAATATTTAGGAGAAACCTTAGAAGCTTTGGCAGAGATACTGTTGCGGGCAGCCATCCCAGAAGCAGAATTCGATCGCGAACTAGATGTGGTGCTAGAAGAGCTCAGAGAAGCAGAAGACTGTCCCGACTCCATCGGTTTTCAAGCACTGATGGAAAGTATGTACCAGAATCATCCTTATGGGCGCTCGGTATTGGGCAAAGAAACCTTACTGCGGGAACGCCTGCCAGAAGAGATGCGGTGCTTTCACCGCGATCGCTATCAACCGGAGAATATGGGAGTAGCGATCGTGGGAGGTTTAGGACGAGAAAAAGCAGTAGAATTAGTAGGGAAAGCATTCGAGGAATTTTCAGAAAGGTGTTGCGGCTGTCCGCCAGTGGAAATAGAACAGAAACCGTCAATTACAGAAATTCGCCGTCAAGAAATCCATTTACCAAGACTCGAACTCGGGCGAATAATGATGGGATGGATCGGACCGGGGGTAGAAAAGTTAGAAGAAGCTTATGCTTTAGATTTGTTCTCAGTGTTGCAGGGCCAGGGGCGGAGTTCTCGGTTAGTGCGATCGCTCCGGGAAGAGTTAGGATTAGTGCAGGGTATTAGTAGCGATTTTTCCTTACAAAAAGATTCGAGCTTATTTACAATAAGTGCTATGCTAGAGCCTCAGTACATAGAGCGCGTAGAAACTTTAATTAATCGAATAGTTGCAGAATCTATCTATGGGCCGATATCAGAAGAAGAACTAGCGCGTTGCAAGCGCTTGCTTTGTAACGATTATGCTTTTTCCACAGAGACTCCAGGACAGCTAGCAGGTTTGTATGGATATTACTTCACAATTGCCAATCCAGAATTATCTGTTATCTATCCAGAGAAAATAATGAAACTGGAAGCGGAGGAGATGCAACGGATAGCACGAGAATATGTTATAAGCGATCGCTATGCTGTAACAGCCTTGAGACCGTTGCTAGCATAGATAGCTTTACTTAAAATCTGTAGGTGAAATCGCGACTACTAAATTGCGACCTCGGTGCTTGGCATGATACAGCGCGCGGTCGGCCCGTTGTATGATTTTATCGAGATTTTCATCCTGCTTGCTGTATTCGGTCGCGCCAATACTAACAGTCATTTGCACCGGTTTTTTCCGAGAAAAAAGACATAACTGGGCAATAGTAGTGCGGATGCGATTAGCAACTTCCACTGCATCATCGAGAGCAGTTTCCGGCAGAAACGCCACAAACTCCTCACCGCCAAAACGTCCAAAAGAATCTCCCTTTCTCAGAGCAGAAACGATCGCCTTCGCTATAGCCTGAAGAGCTTCATCCCCCAAAGCGTGTCCGTAAGTATCGTTAATTTGCTTAAAACGATCCACATCCAACATCAAAACCGAAAGCTGGCGATCGTATCGACGAGCCCGATTAAACTCATTTTCTCCCATCAGCAACAAATAGCGACGATTAGCAATACCCGTCAAAGAATCAGTGGTTGCCAACCTTTCGAGCTCGGCTACAGCTTTTCTCAACTCATCTCTAGTATGCTTCAACTCCAAATGCGTCTTCACCCGAGCTAAAAGTTCTGGTGGATTAAAAGGTTTAGTAATATAATCGACAGCACCGCGATCGAAAGCTTGAAGTAGATGCTTTTTTTCCTGACTGGCCGTAAGAAAGATAATGGGAATTTCGCGGCGTTCTGGGTGAGTTCTGACCTGTTCGCAAACTTGAAACCCGTCCATTTCCGGCATCATCAGGTCTAATAAAATCAGGTCTGGCACAGCAGTATTCATCCGCGAGAGCGCTTGTTGTCCGTTAGTAGCAAAAGTAGTGGCATAGCCTTCCCTATCCAGTATAGCACCCACTATCTGGAGATTGATATTCAGGTCATCTACGACTAAAACTAAAAAATTAGCAGGATTAAAAGGTTCCACGGCAAACAAGTAAATTTAGGCAAGAGGCAAGAGCTCATCTGGCAAGAGGTCAGAGGTTTTTGAGGTCAGAGGTTTTTGAGGTCAGAGGTCAGAGGTTTTAGGTTGAAAAAATTAGAAGTTGCACTCGCTGACGTTTCAAATCAATCTAAGATAAATCTAAAATCTTAAGCTTTTCTAACACTTTTTCTAACTTCAAGAGTAACTCCTTTGCGTCCTTGAGATTATTTTCCAGGGCTCTAGCTTCCAACTCAGCCGCTAACTCCGGAATTGATGCAACCCCCATATTACCTGCCCCTCCTTTAATCCGGTGAGCTTGTTGGGCGAGATGTTCCGCATCAGATGCCGCCAAAGCAGCTCTTGCCTCTGCCAAATCCTTAGCGAGGTCATCTGCGAAAGATTGCAACAATTCCAACTGCAACGGCACATCTCCCCTCGTTAATTGGTCCAAGCGATCGCGATCGATAAGAGATTCAGCATTATCAATAAAAGGAGCCGGCTCTCGCTCTGGCGGGCTTTCTTTTTTCTCCTGGCTATAAGGCAACCATTTTCTCAAAGCCGCCGATAATTCTTCAATAGTTAAAGGCTTAGTCAAATAGTCATCCATACCGACAGCCAAACACTTTTCGCGATCGCCCTCCATTGCATAAGCCGTCAACCCTAACACTAGAGTATGTTGGCGATCGCCTTCTTCTTCCCGCAGCAATCTAGTCGCCTCGTAACCATCCAACACCGGCATCTGACAATCCATCAGCACCAGATCGTAATCAATTTCTGCCAATTTATCCAGAGCTTCTCGACCGTCTTTAACGCAATCTGCCGCTTCGTATCCCAGCAACTTCAACTGATGGAGTACCACCTTTTGATTGATGCGAGTATCCTCCACCAACAAAATTTTAGCATTTTTCAGAGCCTCAGCCGCGAATTTGTCCGAACTAACAGATACAGTTACTTTTGGCGATCGCTGCTGTTTCTTCAAAGCGCCATTAACAGCAGCAGCCCGTTCAAACCTAGCAGTAAACCAAAAAACCGAACCTTGGCCCAAGTTAGTTTCCACCCCTATATCGCCATCCATCAGCTCTACCAACTGCTTGCAAATTACCAAACCCAAACCCGTACCGCCATATTTGCGAGTAGTAGAAACATCCACTTGAGAGAAAGACTGGAACAACTTTTGGCGATCTTCTGGGGAAATGCCAATTCCGGAATCCTTAACAGCAAAATAAAGCCGGAAAGTCCGCCTTTCCTCGTTAACCACCGTATTTTTATCCAGAGCCACATCAATTTTCACTTCCCCCGAATCAGTAAACTTAATAGCATTGCTAATTAGATTAGTCAAAACTTGTCGCAAACGAGTATCATCTCCTTTAATAAAACTGGGAACTTCCGGTTTTATTTCCACAGCTAATTGCAGGCCCTTATTTTTAGCAACCGTAACAAATAAATCCCGAATATTTTCAAGTTCCGAGTGGAGGCCGAACTCGCGACTTGCCAGGCGCATTTCCCCGGCTTCGAGCTTAGAGAAATCGAGAATATCGTTAATAATAGCCAACAAATGTTCGCCGCTAGACTTAAGAGTTTGAGCGAAATCGAGTTGATGGGAATCCAGTTCGGTATTAAGTAATAACTCCGTCATGCCCAAAACCGCATTCATAGGAGTTCTAATTTCATGGCTCATATTAGCGAGAAACCTGGATTTAACTCGACTTGCTTCCAGAGCAGTTTCCCTTGCTTCTACCAATTCTACAATAGTTTTTTTCAGTTCGTCCCTAGTATGTTTCAACTCCAAATGAGTTTTCACCCTTGCTAAAAGTTCGGCAGAATTAAAAGGCTTAGTCACATAATCCACCGCCCCCTTTTCAAAAGCCAAAAGCAAATGTTCTTTTTCGTGACTTGCTGTCAGAAAAATAATTGGTATTTCCTGCCATTTTGGTTCTGCTTTTAGATGTTCGCAAACTTGCAAACCATCCATTTCCGGCATCATTAAATCCAGCAAAATTAAGTCGGGGCTAGCAGTTTCGACCCGCTCTAGTGCCTGCCTGCCGCTTGGGGCAAAAGTCGTAGAATAGCCAGCATCGTCGAGTATAGAACCTACGACTTGCAGATTTTTACTAACATCATCTACAATTAACACCAGGAATTCTTGGGGATTAAATAGAGTCATAACAATTAACAATTAACAATTAACAATTAGCCATTAGCAATTAGCGATTTAACTTCTGGAAAAGACATTAGAGTTTTCGGCAAACTATCCCAGTCGAATGCTTCGATTTGGCTTTCCAGGGTCATAGCATAATCTAAAAGGAGATTGCATTGAAACTCAGTGGCCCACTGTTTTAGACGCTCTGCGAATTGTCGCAAGTCCCTCATTTTCATAGTATTGCACAATTGGGGCCAAATAGTTTCCTCTTCTTCATCCAATTTTGCCAACAATTCTGGCAATTTTTCTAAAACGCAAGCAGACTCCTGTATTGCCTCTGAAGAACCTTCAAATAGAGCCGTCTCCAAGGAATTGTCGCCAGTATTTGTCGCTCCCAGAAGAGGCAAATTTAGCGGCAGCGATGTTGCCGACGCCGAGGGCCAGGAAATAGAGTAATTGTACTTATGAGGCAAGACCCTTATCAACTCCGATACTAGCTGGTGGCGACTAACGGGTTTGCGTAAGAAACCAGAAGATAGGGGTTTGAGTTTTTCCTCATCTTCCTTAAGGGCGGAGGCAGTGAGTATAATAACTGGGATTTGTTGAGTTTCCTCTTTTTCCGCGAGTGCTTGAAGAACTTGGTATCCGTCCATCTTTGGCATTCGTAAGTCCAGCAAGATGACATCTGGGCTTTCTTCCCTGGCCATCTGTATTGCTTCTAAACCATTTTCGGCCATCAGCAGGGAATGTTGAGTTTCTTCAAAATAGCCTCGAATTAGGTCGCGGTTAGATTGGACATCATCCACCACCAAAACCGTCAGGGGCAGAAATTTGTTTAAATCTTCGTCCCACTCCGACTTTGCTTCAGAGGCAAAAGTCTCATCAGCAATAGTGACATCTGGAAAAACGAAGGAAAAGCTACTGCCCTTGCCCAGTTCGCTTTCAACGCTTACCCTACCTCCCAACATTTCTGTGAGGCGACGGGTAATAGTTAGTCCCAAACCGGTGCCAGCATATTTGCGGGTGCTTTGTCCTTCGCTTTGGATGAAAGTATCGAAGATCCGGTCTAATTGGTTAGAGGCAATACCAATTCCCGTATCTTCTACTATTACTTCGAGGCAGGTTTTATTGCTATCCACGGTACAATTTTGAGCCGAACAATTCCGAAGATAAATTTTGACGCTTCCTGTTTCGGTAAATTTAATCCCATTGCCGACAACGTTAAACAGAATTTGCCGCAAGCGAGTCTCGTCAAAAATTACTTCTCTCGGTACGGTTTCTTCTATTTCTAAAAGCAAGGAGAGATTTTTCTCCATCGCCTTTTGAGAAAATATTTGTTGGATTTCCTCTGTTAGCAGCCGTAAATTTACTGGTTGGTAAGTAAGCTGTAACTTGCCAGCTTCAATTTTAGAGAGATCTAAAATATCGTTAATTAAAGCTAGCAAAGTATTGCCGCTTGCTGCAATAGATGTTATGTACGAATGAGGACGGGGTTCCGTAATTAAGTCTTTTAGCAAGTCGCAAAAGCCTATTATGGCATTCATTGGAGTACGAATTTCGTGGCTCATATTAGCTAAAAATTCGCTTTTAGCTTGATTGGCTATTTCAGCTTTTTCTACTGCTTTTTCTAATTCTGAACTCGAATGCTCTAAGGATGCTAACATCAAAGTATTTCTTAGTTCCAAAGCTGCTTCTATTTCTACCTTTTCCCAGGGAGAAGATTTGCCGCTTACTGTTTCTTTCCAGAGTTCGAATGACTTGCGAGGGGAGAGGCGCGGTTCCCCATTATTATCGACGGTAACTGGTTTATTCGGATTTCCCGCCCAATGTACGGTTTTAACCACTTCCGGTCGAAACCAGACAATATGATAAGAGGTATTTTTGAGAAAAATAGAAACAGCTAACAAGCCGCTTGCTAGATGTTTGTATTGGCGCGATGGGCGATAAATGTCGCTTAAATAATCGGTATAAAATAATTCTCGCTGGTGGCGATCGCCCAACCATTTCAATAAATCTTTTACGGCTTCTAAATCGGGAGTTTGACCGATTAAAGTTAAATTATTTTGAAGAGATACTACCGCCCCTTCTGCCCTAACTAATTCTAATAACTTACCTTCGTGTTCTTTTAAAACTTTCGCAAGAGCTTCGCTTTTTCCCGAGAGTCCCGTTTTTAATTGATGTTGAATCCTGTCAACTTTTTCTACATACAAATCTAAATCGCTTTTTTGTTTTTTAACTAATTCTAAAGACATAAATTGTCCCAGAAGTTCGCAAGCTTTTCGAGTTTCATAATCGAGATATTTTGCCTGGTAGTGGTGGCAGACAATTAAACCCCAGAGTTTTTGTTCGTTAATTACAGAAATACAAAAAGAAGCAACTACCCCCATATTTTGTAAATACTCGACGTGAATGGGAGAAACACTTCTGAGGACTGACTTACTTAAATCTAATGGTTGATTAGTTAGGGGATTATTAACGGGAAAAAGCTCTACCGGCTGATAATTAATATCAACAATTAGCCTGAGCAAATTATGATAATAAAGCTCCCTTGCTTGTCGAGGAATATCTGAAGCTGGATAGTGCAAGCCTAAATATGGTTCTAGTTTAGGTAACTTATCTTCAGCAACAACAACCCCACTTTCATCGGGTTCAAAGCGATATATCATTACGCGGTCGTAGCGGGTAAGTTGGCTAATTTCTTTAACTACTAACTCTGTGGCTTCCTGGAAGTTAGAGGCGTTAATTATTTTCGCCAATGAAGGTTTAACTAAATGATAAAAATTTAAGCGATCGCTCTTCCCTACTACCATTTTTGGTTCTAACTCTAAAACTAATAATTCAGCCGCGTTTCTCTGAATAATTCCGTAAAAATCATACCTTTGAGAGTTAACCTTAACAGTAAAATGCAGGGGATTATAATAATCTAAATCCTCTTCCCTATAGAGACAATCTTTTAAGTATTCTATTTCTGCTTGGGGAAATAAAATACTCAGATTTTGACCGATTAACGCCTCGGGATTAATACCTAAAAAATTTTCTGTATTCTTACTAACTTGTAAGATTTTTAGTGAAGGTTCTTGAAGGACTAAAAGAACCCCATGAGGTTGAATTTTCCCCGGAATATGAATCGGTTCGCGATCGCAATTTGTTAAATCGATTGGTTCGGTTGCTAATAATTGTTTCATAATTATCAGTAATGGTTAATCGTTAATAGCTAATTGGCATTAGCCATTCTCCTTTATACGTTCTTTTACTTCTGGAAAGCCCGTCAGAGTTTGAGGCAAACTTTCCCAGTCGAAATCTTCGATTTGCATAGCTAAAATTTTAGCATAATCCTGTAGCGGGGGGCAAGCATAGTCCCTGCCCCACTGCTGCAATTTCTCGGCAAATTGCTGTAAATCTCGCATTTTCATAGTTTTGCACATTTCGGGCCATAAAGTTTGCTCTTGTTCTAACAGTTTTTCTAACAACTCGGGCCACCTTGCCTTATTTTTGTAGTTATACTTATCGTTATCGTCATCCGAGACCTCGCTTTCTGGCACCCCAGAAACCCGGTTTTTTGAAAAAACCGGGTTTCTTTTTTTTGGAAGTATGTTTTTTAACTTCCCTATTAAGTGTTTTTTAGTAACCGGTTTATAGAGGAACGCAGAACAGAGCGATCGCATATTTTCCCGATCCTGTTGAAGAGCAGAAGCGGTAAGAATAATAATAGGAATCTCCTTAGTTTCCTCTTTTTCCTTAAGATATTGCGCCGCCTCCATTCCGTCCATATTGGGCATCCGCAAGTCTAACAAAATGACATCGGGGCGATATTCCACCGCCATCTGGATTGCTTCGAGTCCGTCCGCCGCCATCAACAGGGTATGTTTGCTACCCTGAAAATACTCCCCAATCAAATCCCGGTTAGAGCCCACATCATCCACCACCAGCAAGGTTGCCTTTTGGAACTGTTCTAAATCGTCTCCCTTGTCTCCCTCGTCCCCCTTGTCTCCCTTGTCCCCCTTATCTCCCTTTTCTACGGGGAAGCGAAAAATAAAAGTGCTGCCTTTACCCGGTTCGCTTTGCAATTCTATAGTACCCCCAAGCATTTCTGTGAGTCGTTTGGTAATAGTCAATCCCAAACCAGTACCGCCATATTTGCGGTTGCTCTGTCCCTCGCTTTGGGTGAAAGCATCAAAAATTCGTTGCTGTTGTTCGGGAGCAATACCAATACCAGTATCCTCTACTATTATCTCTAGCTCCCCTCCTACCTCTGACCTCCTACCTCTGACCTCTGACCCCTGACCTCCTACCTCTG
>CAZSTZ010000255.1:0-9660 GCA_964609515.1 uncultured bacterium
TTAATTGTTAGTTGTTAATTGTTAGTTGTTAATTGTTAGTTGTTAATTGTTAATTACTTAATCTTCTAAACCATTAAAAAGAGCTATGGACTTTTCATAAGTCATGCGCTGTTCGGCGTTTCTGAGGAAATAACCACTCACCATTGCCGAAGCCAATAACCTACCTAAATGTTCGCGACTGGTAGTTACGGTAACATCAAAATGTTCGGAAGGAAGATTGCCCAACAATCCGACAATATTTCGTTCCATCACCTGAAATACCTCGCCAGAGCCAGGTTTGGAAAGCTGAGAAGCAATTTCGGGGCTCAACGATTGGACGTATTGCCAAAGCAAATTGACGTTCTCTCCATTTTCTGACAAAAACTCTGGGGCTCTATCCGATGGGTTCTTCACTTTCTACCTCCGAGAAAAAAATTTACGTTTTACTGGACTACTTACTAATCTAGCAGCAATAACCAGAATCAGCGATCGCTCCCACTCAATTCACCAGGGAATATAGCAATTCTCGAATGAATGAGGTACATTTTTTATTAGCGTTTTTTTCTTGTACCTCAGCCATACGGGAAATGCTATAACCGTGCATTTTTATAAAGAGTCCCAGAAACCCGGTAATTTCGGCTTGCGCAGGGTTTCAGAGGCAGGTTATCTAGCTAACCAAATAATCATTCATTTCTTTTTTGTGCTTGCGAAGTTTGCCCAAAGCTTCTCGTTCTATTTGGCGGACTCGCTCGCGACTAATATTAAGACAATCGCCAATTTTTGATAAAGTCATAGACTGCCCGTTGTCCAAGCCAAACCTCAAGGCCAGTACGTCTCGTTGCTGGGGAGTTAAATCGGCCATCAATGAGTATAATTTCGACCGCATGGAAGACTCGATCGCATAATCCTCTGGTGAAGCGGTGGGGTCTTCTAATAAATCTCCTAATTCCGTATCTTGATTATCTCCAATTCTTAAATCTAATGAAAGGGGAAGACGGGCCCGTTCTAAATAATCTCGAACTTGTTTGGGAGTTAGCCCCAATTCTTCTGCTATTTCGGCAGTGCTAGGATTACGTCCAAATTTCTGAATTAGTTCCAGTTGGGTCTTTTTTATTTTATTCAGTTTTTCTGTTATGTGGATGGGTAGGCGAATGGTGCGACTTTTTTCCGCGATCGCCCGAGTAATCGCCTGACGAATCCACCAATAGGCATAAGTTGAAAATCGATAGCCTTTACTCGGGTCAAACTTTTCTACTCCTCGCTGCATCCCGATGGTGCCTTCTTGGATTAAATCTAGTAAATCCACGTTTCTTTTCAAATATTTTTTGGCAACGGACACCACCAGTCGTAGATTGGACTCTACCATTTTGCGTTTAGCCTTTTCTCCTTCTTTTACGGCCCGTTGCAAGTCCGTCTCCGCTTCTCCCGTAGCAATGGCCCACTCAGCTATTAACGGTTCGCGACCTAACTTTTCGGCTAGAGTCTTTTTCGTCTCTTCCAGTTTTATTAAGCGTTGTACCTTTTTTCCTAAGATAATTTCTTCTTCGTGAGTTAATAAAGGAACGCGGCCAATTTCTTTTAGGTAAGTGCGTACAGCGTCTTTGTCTGAGGTTTTAGCAGTATTCATATTTTTTTATCCCGCTAGGTTCTCCTCAACGGGCAGAAGTTTGACTCGCCAAGCTTCCGCCTTTACTCGCCAAAGAAAGCGGGCGGGTAGTTACGCTCTCCTGGCCATTCGAGAAGTTTCTTTTCTGAAAACAGTTTTTCAATACGCCACTAAAACAAGGGTTTCAGCGAACGCGCTTAACACTTCTCAACAATTTGTTAAAAATTGTAACATTTCTTAAAGAAGATGGCTAGACCTAGCAAGATAAAGTTTTTGTATGAGTGAGTTTAATTAGTTAAATAAGACTAATAAAAATGGACAAGTTTATGCATCTTTTGATACAAAATAAATTTGAGAATAGTGATAAGGAAAGTAGCCAACAAGGGTTTAGCATGGCAAAATGGACTAGGCCAACAGCTCCTTCTGGCTTCTAAGAAACTTTTCCCTTAAAATCTCTTACCCATTACCCATTACCCATTACCCATTACCGATTACCGATTACCGAATGACTTATTGTCTTGGCATTATCACCGAGTCCGGCATTATCATGGCCTCGGACTCTCGAACCAACGCAGGAGTAGATAATATTTCTACTTACCTAAAACTGTTTGATTTTTCTTCTACTGGAGAGCGAGCTATTTTGATTTGTACTTCTGGAAACCTGTCAATTACTCAAGCCGTAATTAACTGTCTGGAAAAAGATATCAAAGTTCCAGAAGAACAGAATCTCTATAGCCTTCCCAATATGCACGAAATAGCTCGCTATATCGGCGAAAAAATTCGCAAAATTCTCGAAAGAGACCGTCCTTGGTTGCAACAAGACGGTATCAGCCTCACTTGCAGCTTTATTTTAGGAGGTCAAATTAAAGGTCAAGAGCATGAATTGTATTTAATTTACAAGCAAGGCAACTTTATTCGAGCAACCAGAGAAACCCCTTTTCTGCAAATAGGAGAAATCAAATACGGCAAACCAATTTTAGACCGTACTATTCGCTACGACAGTACCAGCTTGCAAGATGCGGCTAAATGCGCTTTAGTTTCCATAGATTCCACCATGAAATCTAATATTTCTGTCGGTCCGCCCATTCACCTGGTTTTGTATGAAAAAGACAGCTTCAATAGTCAAAAAAGAGTAAAACTGCGTTTGGGAGATCCCTATTTAGCTAAAGTTCGTAAAGTCTGGGAAGAATCCCTAAAAAACGCTTTTAATGGCATTCCCGACATAGATTGGCAGTACGATTCCGAGGAATCGCCGGAAGACATTATCATTGATTAGGGGATGAGGAATTGTTAATTAACAAGTTCCCAATTCCCAATTCTAAATTCCCAATTCTAAATTCCCAATTCTAAATTCCCAATTCTAAATTCCCAATTCCCTAATTACTGAGATTAAAAAAAGCAAAAAAACCGGGATCGGGTCACCTTTGAAGCTCTTCCCAAAATTGGGCGCTTTTTGGGAATAGGGAATAGGGAATAGGGAATAGGGAGTGGAAAAAAGCGCTTAACACGGAGCGCGAGTGCTCTCTAATGATATTTTGTGGTAAAGTGAAGCAGTCAAATAACCAGGAGATGCGGGAATGACACCCGAACCAGAGATTGCAAAAGTTGCACGTCAACTTTGAAGAGAAGCAAAAAGTAAATGCTTTTTGGGAATAGGGAATGGGGAATAGGGAATAGGGAAGATGGAATTGTTAATCCTAACCATGATTCTATGGTGCAACGGCTCCCGAGGAAACCGTTGCAGGTTAAGCTCAAAATCCAAAAGGGAACGATGGCCCCATGGACTATTCTCCATTCCCCATTCTCTATTCCCTATTCTCCCCGAACCAAAAAGCGTTAAGTCTTTGGGAAAACTTCAAAACTGACTTGCTCCCGATTGCAAATGCTTAAACATTTAGATGCTATAGCTCAAATTCTTTATGAAGAAACAGAACCGGAGCAGTTAAAAGATTTAGAAAATATTGAAGTTGCAGTAAGAGATAAAATTTGGTCTCATGTAAGTCCAAGAATTGGTTTTTTTTTTATCAAAAAAGCAACGGGAACAGACAAAGGAAGAAAAATGCCATTGAAAAGTTGCTAGGGAAAATTAACGATAACTGATAAACAAAGCAAGGGATTAGGACTAAAGTCCCATACTCAATTAAGCCCGTTATTAGAAAAATGTTGCCGGCGCATTAGTGCCAACGTATCTTAGAAAAATACGGCTCAGGATGTCAAGTATTTAACAGGAATTTATGTTTCATCTAAAACACAAGAAAGGTTAGTTAATCGAACTGAATTTAACACGATTAAAGTGGAAAATGAAATTAAGGAATTAAGTGTAGATGGTGGCAAAGTAAGGTTAAGAACACCATTGGGGGAAGCTTGTCAGTGGCGAGATTATCAAGGAATCTGTCTAAATAAAGAAGTAAAAGTGGCTTTGTTTCAGGAGAATCAAAGCTTAATTGATTGGGTAAACCAACAGCCTTTAGGGTCGAAAATAGCCTGCTTAGGAGATGGTCATGATGGCATTTGGAACATTATTAAAAAAATAGGAAATGAAAAACAGCGCTTAGAAATTCTCGACGGGTTTCATTTGAAAGAAAATCTGTACAAAGTTGGTGGTTCAATGATGCATATTAAAAAAAGCAGAATCTCTTTTGTGGAGGGGAAAAATAGAGGAAACTCAAAAACTTTTTCTGAAATGTTCTCGTCCTCAAGCTCAGAAATTTTGTAATTATTTGTCCAAACATTGCCATCGACAATTCGATGGCGATCGTTACTATTCCAATCAAATTTGCTCAATTGGTTCGGGAGCAGTAGAATCAACGATTAAACAAATTGATAGAAGAATTAAAATTAGTGGAGCTCGGTGGAAACAAGAGAATGTCCCTCAAGTTTTAGCTCACCGCTGTGCTTATCTCAATGATTCAATTTAACTTAATTTTAGAAAACTGACGTGCTCCCAAAAAACCTGGGATGCATCCACCTGGGCGAGTTGGAAACGGTTCGGACTCCTGCGGTTGAACACCATGCCGGCCCTTAACCCCCCACTGTTAGAAGACGTCTCCGCGCACCCTACCTATTTGTAAAAAGTGTTTGGTGGCGGGGGCAGCGATAATTTGTGAGGTTTCTGCCTGAATTTAACACGATGTAGTTTGGCGGTATCTTTGGCGAGGGAGTTTAATATTACTTTGATTGGGTTTCTCAGGGGGGATAAGTTTAACGTTTATTCACAGATTGAGAGAATTGATGTTCGTTGAAATAGAGCCCGCGCCAGAAACCGGGTTTGGCAGAAATTACCCGGTTTCTCAAGACTATATTGAATAAATAATTTTATCGCGATCTCGACCCGAAAATTCATCCCGATCGCCCTCCAGAGGTAGGGAGGCGATCGCAGCTAAAATCTCGGCGGGCGTTTTTTTATTTTTAACCAGAGTAATTTCGACTCGCGTTCCCTCTGGCAAGTCGATAGGCTGCATTAATCGCAGCACTCCTCCTTCGTAAACTGCTTCTAGGGTCATAGTTATTAATTGTAATTGTTAATTGCTTGTCTTCTATTAGCTATCTTAATACATTAATTCCATTATAAGTCGGTCTTTTCTGGTGGACTCTTGGGTAAAAATTCCTTCTGAAAATTGGCCCAAAATTGGGCAACGGGCAATTTGGCTGGCCCTTTTTTGGGCCTTTTAGGTGGCCATAATTAAAACCGTCGGAGCCTTATTTTACAAAAACGCCATTTTGTAAAATAAGAGGTGGAGTTTTCCTTCCTTATTTCAGTTTCCTATAATAAGGAATTTATGAGAAGACTGGCCAAGAAAGCCGGTTTTTGCTAAAAACCCGGTTTCTGAGATACCGCAAAACTGAGTTTTGTGAGGATACTTGACCGACTATCTACGAAGCAGTTAGTAAAACTAGACGTACAAAAAAAAGATATTGTTTGGGATTGAGATATCCTATAGTGCGACAATTTACGGGGTTTGCAGCGGCATAAGTTAGAAGACAATTTTAACGCTTAAACCAAAAGAGCGATCGCCCCACAAAGACTTAAGAAACCGGGTTTCTCGCAGAAACCCGGTTTCTGGCGCATGATGAAGCATTTTGTAGGTTGTGCGGACCTCCGTGAAACCCAACATCAAACCTCTCGCGGTTATTCTGGGGAAGTCGAGGAGGTGTAAGAATTTAAGGTTGTTGAGAGCGATCGCCACTGTTTGCACAGAGACCCCAACAACATTATCATTAGTGGATGAAGATGTTGGGTTGCGTTTCACGGAGCCCGACCTACTTTTCTACTCCAATATACTCAACTAAAACCAGAGATTGCCACGGGGGGACGTAACGATTAAACATAAAACTTAACTCTCACCCACCCCCCCTCGCTGCGGACAAAGAAATTATAGAATCGAGAAACCGGGTTTTTGGCAAAAACCAGGTTTCTGGCCTGCGCTCTATTTTCCTCAACCTCAATTTTCAGCTAATTGTTAATTGCTAATTGTTAATTGTTAATTGTTAATTGTTAATTGCTAATTGATATTACTTATTTCCCAGAGTAACAAAAGATGAATAATTGCCCCCAAGCTGACAGAAACAGGCAAGATGCCCGTTCTACGGTAAAATCTAGGGACCATTGCCATTGAGGGACGGCCCAAAAATGAGAACTAATGGTTCTCAAAAAAGTGCGCAATTGCGCACAAAAAATGGACATCTCTCGGGTTTGGCCCAAAAAAGTGCGCAATTGCGCACAAAAAATGGACATCTCTCAGATTGGGCCACCAAAAAGTGCGCAATTGCGCACAAAAAATGGACATCAATCCCAATTCCCCATTCCCCATTCCCCATTCCCAAAAAATAATGCCAACAAAAATCCAACTCAACCACCAACTAACTTACAGTTACAGCAACCCAGTAACTCTCGGACCTCATACCCTAAGACTGCGACCTTCACCCTATAATCGCACTCCCATTCACAGCTATAACCTCAAAATAGAACCCCAAGAACACAGCCTAAATTGGTACCGAGACAACCACGGTAACTTATTTGGCAGGCTCAATTTTCCTAACAAAACAGAGAAACTACAAGCAGAAATTAATCTCATTGCCGAACTCAAACCCATTAATGCTTTTGACTTTTTAGTAGAAGCTTACGCCAGCACTTATCCCTTTAATTACGAAACTCAATTAGCTAAAGAATTAACACCATATTTAGAAATAAGCGAATCCCCAGAATTATTGCTAAATTGGGTAGAAAATAATCGGCAATCTTCTGTTTATACTCCTAATTTATTAACAGAAATAAATCAAAAACTCGCGGCAGAAATCACCCATCTAATCCGCCTAGAAGAAGGAGTTCAAACCTGCGAAGAAACCCTTACTAAAAAAGAAGGTTCCTGTCGAGATACGGCCTGGTTGTTAGTACAAATCTTGCGCCATTACGGTTTGGCGGCGCGGTTCGTTTCCGGGTACTTAATTCAACTCAAACCGGACGTTCCCCCCCTCGACGGACCCCCAGGAGTAGAAGAAGATACGGCAGACTTACACGCTTGGGCGGAAGTATATCTGCCCGGGGCAGGTTGGATCGGTTTAGATCCCACTTCCGGTTTCCTCACCGCAGAAGGTCACATTCCCCTGGCGGCAACGGCGGAACCGGAGGGGGCGAGTCCTCTGGCGGGTACGACGGAACCTTGCGAGTCGAAATTAGAATATACCGTCACCGTCTCTCGCTACGAAGACAAGGCAAATTTTGGCAAACCCTATACAGAAGAACAATGGCAACAAATCGATGCTCTGGGCGATCGCGTCGAAACCCAATTACAGCGCTTGGGAGTCGGTTTGACCATGGGAGGGGAACCAACTTTTGTTTCTATCGATGATTTTGAATCGATGCAGTGGCGCTTTAATGCCTTGGGAGAGGAAAAACGGAAAATCGCCGGGGAGTTATTGCGGCGTCTGGAGAGTAAGTTTTGCCGTTGTTTTTCGCCGCACGGCGCGAGTCCCCGAGCAGGTGCGAGCGAAAAACACCAAGAAACAACTGGCGGAATGTTGCACTACGGTTTGGGTAAATGGTACCCGGGAGAAATTCTGCCCCGGTGGGCCTTGGGGTGTTATTGGCGCGAGGATGGGGTTGCTATTTGGGGCGATCGCTCTTTAATTGCAGAAGATGGCCGCGACTACGGTTATACCCAAAACGATGCCAAGGTTTTTATGGAAACGTTGGTTAAAAATCTCGGAGTTAACTCCCAGTGCATCATCACCGCTTACGAATGGGAAACGGAAGCAATAGGAGCTTATACTTTACCCTTGCTGCCGGTTTTAAAACCATCTCCCCGTAGAACAGACGAGACGTCTGTTCCAGAAGAATTATATTGGAGCAGTTGTCGGTGGAAGTTGCCAGAAGAAAAATTGTATCTACTCAAAGGAGACTCCCCCGCAGGATTTCGGTTGCCTCTGAGTTCCCTTTCCTGGTCGGAGTTGGAACCGGAAGCGCGGGTGGGGATAGATTATAAACCGACTGCCATTCCTCCCGAACCCATAGAATCTGGGGAAAATTCGATTCGGGTTGCCCTCAGCGTGGAGGTAAAAGGGGGAAATTTGCGAGTATTCGTGCCGCCAATAACTTCTGCCAGGAGTTTCTTAGATTTAGTCGCTGCCATAGAAAAGACTGCGGCCCAAACGAAGGTGTTGGTAGCGATCGAAGGTTATACGCCTCCGACTAATGCGGGCATTAAAGGATTTCAGATTACCCCAGATCCGGGAGTTATCGAGGCGAACGTTCATCCTGCAGCAAACTGGGAGGAATTAAAAGAGATTACCGAGACTTTGTTCGAGGAAGCGCGTTTGTGCCGTTTGGGAACCGAGAAATATATGAAAGACGGTCGCCGCGTCAGTACCGGCGGGGGCGCTCATATTACCATCGGCGGCAAGGAAGCTTCCGAAAGTCCGCTGTTGCGACGACCGGATCTGTTGCGGAGTTTGATTAGTTATTGGCAAAATCATCCGGGTTTGTCTTATTTATTCTCCGGTATGTTCGTCGGGGCAACTTGCCAGTCGCCGCGAGTGGATGAGGCGCGACACGAGAGTTTGTACGAGTTGGAGTTGGCCTTTGACTATTTGCAACCGGGGCAGGAGGTACCGCCAGAAGTAGTCGATCGCCTCTTGCGCAATATTTTAACAGATGTCACCGGCAACACCCACCGTTCCGCTTTTTGTGTCGATAAGTTGTTTCCCGCTGGCAACTATCGGAGTCAGTTAGGGTTATTGGAGTTTCGCGCCTTTGCCATGCCGCCCCACTCCCGGATGAGTTTGCTGCAAATGTTGTTAATTCGGGCGTTGGTTGCTTGGTTTTGGGAACGTCCTTATACGCGAGATTTGATTCGGTGGGGGACGATGCTGCACGATCGCTTTTTGTTGCCCCACTACATCGCCGAGGATTTAAAAACGGTTATTGCCGATTTGCGCGGTGCCGGTTTCGGGTTCGAGTTTGAGTGGTTCGCGCCGTTTTTGGAGTTTCGC
Organism: uncultured bacterium; assembly: GCA_964609515.1. Classification (GTDB taxonomy): domain Bacteria; phylum Cyanobacteriota; class Cyanobacteriia; order Cyanobacteriales; family Microcoleaceae; genus CALKCV01. Next base: position 9,074 of record CAZSTZ010000255.1, read on the forward strand.
TTCCCGGTTTATGGCGAAGTACATAAAGAAGGGTTGGTATTGGAGTTGCGCCACGCGATCGAACCTTGGTTAGTTTCGGGAGAAGAGATGACGAGTTCGGGAACTGCGCGGATGGTGGATGATTCGATGGAAAAGTTGCAGGTAACTTTGCGCGGGGCGTTGGGGCAGTCGCCCAACGAGGACTGTTTTTCTTTGGGATACGTTGTTTTGTGCAACGGCCGCCAGGTGCCGTTAAAGTCAACGGGAGTTCCGGGGGAGTATGTGGGGGCCGTTCGCTATCGGGCGCGACATTATGGCAGTTTCGAGCATCCGTCTTTGGAGGTACACAGTCCCTTGTTGTTTGAGGTAGTGGATGTTCGGACGGAGCGATCGCTTGGCGGTTGTCGTTATTATGTGGAGCGTCCTAATGGTGGTGGGAGCGATCGCTTTCCGGTGAACCTGCGGGAGGCCGAGTCGCGGATGTTAGAGCGGTTTGTGCCGATGGGGCATACTCCCGGGGAGGTTGAGTTGCCGCCGTTGCGGTTGAGTGGGGAGTGTCCGCTGACATTGGATTTGCGGCGGCGGGTGTTATAATGGTTTCTGCTTGG
>CAZSTZ010000256.1:0-5355 GCA_964609515.1 uncultured bacterium
CAGGACCAGGAGCGCCCGCAGGACCGGGAGCCCCATCTAATCCAGGAGCCCCAGGAGGACCGACGGGACCGACAGGACCAACGGGACCAACGGGACCAGCGGGACCAGGAGCGCCCGCAGGACCCGGAGCCCCATCTAATCCGGGAGCGCCCACAGGACCGACAGGACCGGCGGGACCCGGAGCGCCCCCAGGACCGGGAGGACCAACGGGACCGACAGGACCGGGAATATCACTGGGAGGACCGGGAGGACCAATGGGACCGGCGGGACCGGGAGGACCGGGAGGACCGGGAGGACCGGGAGGACCGGGAGCGCCAGGTGTTCCAGGTCCTCCCGCAAACACGGGAATTTCTACGGTGGTTTGGACTACTCCAGTTGGCTGAATTGAACCAATAGGAGTTCCTAGATCGAAATCTGTCGCCGCAACAGGTCTTTGGATAGGGCTAAATAGAGTTAAACCTGGACCTGGAGAAGGTACAGGAGTTGGGACTTGACTGCCAACGATCTGTGGTGCTTCTGCTAACTCGATCAATGCCACTGTTTTAAATGGCTGACCTGTCTCAGGAGACACTGCCTCTACTACCCTGTAACGCTTACCACCTATTTCCCTGATTTCTGAAGCATTTAACTCGCTGTCTCCTACCCCTTCTAGTGGCATAGAGATGGCATCTATCCCAAATTCAAAGTTAGCGATTTTATTCGCTACTTCTGCTTCCCCTGCCATTACCGGGATTACGTTAAATAAATCGGCTTCCTCAGTCCCAACAAAGGGTTGGTTCTCTTGGGGCTGTAAGCCATCGAAGGAAACTAGCTCTATGACGTTGCCTTCGTCATCAACCGTAAAGGCAATGGTTGGGGTATCTAACTGTAGAGCTGTAATTTCAGAGCCTATGGGACTCTGATTTGTATCGGTTTTGTCTGCTGAAAGACCTAATGGGTCGATAATCCCATCAGAGTCTCCATTAAATAGAATGTTCAAGTCTTCGCTCATTGGCCAGATTTGTCCAAGCGAGTAATTTCTCCAAGATTATATTCGAGACTTTAAATTTTGCAAACAAAATTTTTCGATTTTCTTGGTTATTCGTTTCATACTAGGTCCATTTTTGTCAACCGGATCGAAACCCCTTTTTAAAAGCCCCTTTTTTACTTCTAATACAGACAATTGGCCAGTAATTGGCTCCCTTAGCTTACGGCCAATTTTCTCCGAAAACTAGGCCATCGCTGAGTTTAGCTCTTGGCAAATAGACAGATAGAATGACTCTCGATCGCTAGCTCGATCTAACATCGAAAATATAAAATCTAAAAAAATCTTAACATGACCCACTCTACGGATGTAGCTACTCTGGCTCGCTGGATGGCGGCAGATTTCAGCAACCAGCAACAAGCCTTCGATAACCCCCCCTTATTCGCCCACGTTCGGGTCTGCATGCGTCCCTTGCCCACAGAACTTCTCGATGGCATCAGCCTTTACCTCGAACAAGCTTACGATTACATCGTCCATCGACCTTACCGAGTCCGAATACTAAAATTAGTACCCGCTACCGACTGCATCGAAATAGAAAACTACGCCATAGAAGAACAAGAACAATTCTACGGAGCATCCCGCGAACCACAACGCTTGCAAGGTCTCGAAACTGAAAAAATCAAAAAGCTCCCTAGCTGTACCTTCATTACTAAATGGACCGGCCATAGCTTCCGGGGTGAAGTAGAACCAGGAAAGGGCTGTATGGTAACTCGCAACGACAAAACTACTTACTTGGACAGCTATTTTGAAATCGACCAACACAAACTCATAAGTCACGATCGCGGTCGCGACCCAGAAACGGACGAACACGTTTGGGGAGCTCTTGCTGGCCCCTTTGAATTCGTTCGCTGGGCCAGCTTTGCCGAAGAGGTTCCTCTTTAAAAGGTTCAAAAAGCACCAAGACCTGATAAATTAACCCAATATCAACAAGCAAGATTCAAAGTTAATTTATGAAAGTCCTGGTTATCGGTGGCGACGGCTACTGCGGTTGGGCAACCGCACTATACCTTTCTAATAGAGGTTACGAGGTCGGCATCTTAGACAGTATGGTGCGGCGGCACTGGGATCTACAGCTTCAAGTCGAGACTCTAACGCCCATTGCCCCCATTCAACAGCGCCTCCAACGCTGGAAAGACTTAACCGGCAAATCCATCGATTTATATGTCGGAGATATCACCAATTACGATTTCCTCAGCAAGACTTTACGAGAGTTTGAACCTGAATCTATCGTCCACTTCGGCGAACAGCGTTCGGCCCCTTTCTCGATGATCGATCGCGAACACGCGGTAATGACCCAAGTCAATAACGTGGTGGGAACTCTCAATATCCTCTATGCCATGAAGGAAGATTTCCCAGATTGCCATCTGGTCAAGTTGGGCACGATGGGAGAATACGGCACTCCCAATATTGATATTGAAGAGGGTTACATCACTATCGAGCATAATGGCCGCAAAGATACCCTCCCCTATCCCAAGCAACCGGGTTCTTTTTACCATCTCAGCAAGGTTCACGACAGCCACAATATTCATTTTGCTTGCAAAATCTGGGGCATCCGGGCCACTGACCTCAATCAGGGTGTGGTTTATGGCGTCCTTACTGATGAAACGGGTATGGACGAGCTTTTACTCAACCGTTTGGATTACGATGGCGTTTTTGGAACGGCCCTCAATCGCTTCTGCATTCAAGCAGCTATCGGCCACCCTCTGACGGTTTACGGTAAAGGCGGTCAAATTCGCGCTTTCCTAGATATTCGCGATACTATTCGCTGTGTTGAATTGGCGATCGCTAACCCTGCCGATGCTGGTCACTTCCGCGTCTTTAATCAATTTACTGAGTTGTTTAGCGTGGGCGATTTGGCCATGATGGTCAAAAAGGCTGGCAATGCTATGGGATTAGATGTGGAAATCAGCCACCTCGATAATCCAAGAGTAGAGCTTGAAGAACACTACTTAAATGCCAAAAATACTAATCTCCTCGACCTCGGTTTGCAACCTCATTTTCTTTCTGACTCTCTCTTAGATTCTCTGCTCAATTTTGCTATTAAGTACAAAGAACGAGTGGATAAAAATCAAATTTTGCCTAAGGTTTCTTGGCGGCGATAAGTTTTCTCTAAAATTGCTAATTGCTAATTGTTAATGGCTAAGGGACTGGCAAAAAAATAGAGTACCAATTGTAGGTTGGGTGCAGTGCAACGGAACCCAACGCATGGATATTTTATTAAATTGCAAGTCCCTATGAGCCGTTAGCTATTAGCAGAAAAAAAATGCAGCTAGCTACGGAAACTTACTTAACTCAAGGCAGCAATTTGCCTAAAACTGGCAGGCATATTTTGGCGCATTTTGATGAAAACTCTGTCGTTGTTTACCAAGCTTACAATCAAAAAATCGGAAATTTTGCCGCTTCAAACGGTTATTTTGGTGGCGAATTTAAACTGACAAGAATGAGTTGGATAAAAACCAATTTTTTGTGGATGATGTATCGTTCTGGGTGGGGTACGAAAATCGGACAAGAAATAACTCTTGCAGTGACTATAAAGCGTACTGCTTTTGAGGAAATATTATCTAAAGCAGTGCATTCAAAGTTTATTCCCAATATTTATCAATCCCCTAAAGAATGGAAACAAGCCGGGAAGCGATCGCCTGTCAGACTACAATGGGACCCCGACCGCAATCCAATGGGGGAAAAACTAGAACGAAGAGCAATTCAATTAGGATTGCGAGGAGAAATTTTAGGCAATTATAGCCGAGATTGGATTCTCAACATCGAAGATATTTCAAACTTCGTAAAACAGCAGCGAAGTTATAAAGAATCTAGTCAGTGGACTAACTTAATTACGCCCTTAGAAAATGTCTATCCAGTCGCGAACTCTGAGATAATAGAAAAATTGGGATTATCGATTCCTGACTGAACTGTTTTTTTATGAAAATCGCTCTTTTCACCGAAACTTTTTTGCCGAAAATTGATGGCATTGTCACTCGCTTATGCCACACTGTCGAACACCTTCAACGTCTCGGAGACGAGGTTTTAATTTTTTCTCCCCAAGGAGGATTAACTGAATATAAAGGTGCAAAAATTTATGGGGTAGATGGTTTTCCTTTACCTCTCTATCCAGAATTAAAACTGGCTTGGCCGACTCCGACTATCGGACAAGAAATAGAACGGTTTCAACCGGATCTGGTTCACGTTGCTAACCCTGCTGTCTTGGGTTTGGGAGGTATTTATTACGCCAAAAAGTTTAATCTTCCTTTGGTGGCTTCTTATCACACTCACTTGCCTCAATATCTCCACCACTACGGTTTGGGAATATTAGAGGGTTTTCTCTGGGAGTTGCTTAAAGGGGCTCACAACCAGGCAGAGCTCAATCTCTGCACTTCGACGGCTATGGTTGAGGAACTGACTAATCACGGTATCGAACGGGCAGAGCTTTGGCAACGGGGTGTTGATACGGAGTTGTTTCAACCCCACTTGGCCAGTCCGGAAATGCGCGATCGCCTCTCTCAAGGTCATCCAGACTCTACTCTTCTTATTTATGTGGGACGTTTGGGGGCGGAAAAAGAAATCGATCGCATTAAACCTGTTCTGGAGGCCATCCCTAACGCCCGTCTGGCTTTAGTGGGCGATGGCCCTCACCGACATGCTTTGGAAGAACATTTTGCGGACACTCCGACTCATTTTGTGGGCTACCTCCGGGGTCGAGAGTTGGCCTCTGCTTATGCTTCGGCTGATGCTTTTATTTTTCCTTCTCGTACTGAAACTTTGGGTTTGGTGCTTCTGGAGGCGATGGCGGCGGGGACTCCTGTGGTGGCGGCCCGTAGTGGGGGCATTCCCGATATCGTGACTGATGGGGTTAACGGTTATCTGTTCGATCCCGCCGACGATGAGGGGGCGATCGCTGCTACTAAGTTGCTTTTGCAATGTCCCGAAAAACGAGAAACTCTCCGCGATAATGCCCGCCAAGAAGCGGAACGTTGGGGATGGTCTGCTGCTACCCAACAGTTGCGAAATTACTATCAAGCTATTATTTCTGCCCGTTTGCCAATGGTGGCTTGAACTAGAAAAGCTGGGCCTAATTTAGGCCCAGCTTTTTTTTGAAGTGTTGAATAATTAATCAAGCCTATGGTTGGCGAAAAAAGCTAGTTTGTAGTAATCGCTTTAGCGATTGAGGTAAAGCTAGTTCGTAGTAATCGCTTTAGCGATTGAGGTTTTGTTTTGGTCCCCTTCTACCTTATTTTTGGGCCGTTGAATAAAAAATCAAGCGCAGGGCCGAACGCCCCCTTATAGACAATATTATAACAGGGGAAAAGAGAAATGACAACCCCTCTACTGAAAAA
>CAZSTZ010000256.1:5455-9642 GCA_964609515.1 uncultured bacterium
TTTTTAAAATCGGCGATTTTAATAATGGCCCTAAGTAGGAGGAGGGGATGGGGGCGGGCATGGGGTTGAGTTCCAGAGAATAATTGGGGATACCTTATTAATGGAGGTATATGCAATAATTAAGCTGGCTATGGAAAATGGTAAGGTGGGCATAAAGCCTGGCAAATAGGAATTAGCCATGATTCTATTAACCATTAGCAAAAATAGACTTCTGTTGGGTTCTATTGAAAATTGAGAGGCAGCTAAAAGGTCGAAAGAATCGAGAAAAAATCTTGTTTAAATTGTAAACCGGAGCTAAGGAAAAAACAACTTTTGAACGAGAGTAACAGAGAAAAGGTTGCTCGCGTAAAATTGTTCCAGAAACTCCTCCAAACACCCCCGTAATTTGATGACATTTTCTAACAGTGCTGGTAGCATTCTGGCAACACTAACTCAAGCAGATAGGATGGGTCTTTTGGCTGCCCGCGTCAAAGATTTGCCAGTGGGAGAATTTATCTGTTTGTTAGATTTTATCACGGGAGAATTCAATTTATTTTTGAGGGCGATAGATTTAATAAACAACGAGGCGATCGAAACCCTCCTGGAACAACTATTAGATGCTTTTACGGTAAAAATCGGTCAAATATTAGAAGCAGATAGAACCACAATTTTTCTAGTAAATCAAGAAAGCAAACAACTCCTATTTAAAACAGTAAAAGAAGAAACGCTTCAACCCCAAGAATTACGGTTGCCGATGACAGTAGGTATTTTAGGTCATGTAGCGACTACGGGGGAGGCGGTAAATGTAGCGGATGCGGAAAATCATCCTTTATTTAACGAAGAAATAGACCAACCGCCAAACTACAAAACGCGGACAATTTTATGCATGCCAATATTCAGTGCCACCAAACCAAATGAAGCGGTGGCGGTGGTGCAATTATTAAATAAAGCGGGGGAGATTCCTTTTAACGAAGAAGACGAACAATTGTTCAGGTCTTTTGCAGATTCGATGGGGGTAATTTTAGAAAGCTGTCAATCTTTTTATGTAGCGGCGAGGAATCAGCGAGGGGTTTCGGCATTATTAAAAGCGACGACAACTCTAGGTCAAAGCTTAGACTTAGAAACGACTTTGGGAACGGTAATGGATTTAGCAAAAGACTTAATGCAGGCAGATAGGAGTACGTTATTTTTATTAAGTAAAGAAACGGCGGAACTTTGGACAAAAGTTGCAAAAGCTGATGGTGAAACGATGGTAGAAATTCGCATTCCGGCGAACAGAGGAATTGCGGGTTATGTTGCTTCTACTGGAGAAACTTTAAATATTACGGATGCTTATACGGATCCTCGTTTCGACCCTACGACTGACAAAAAAACTGGTTATTTCACCCGAAATATTCTCTGTATGCCGGTGTACAATGCCAAGGGAGAATTGATTGGAGTAACGCAGTTAATTAATAAGAATCAAGGAAGTTTTGGTAATTCGGACGAACAGTTTTTAAGAGCGTTTAACGCTCAGGCAGGTATCGCGCTGCAAAACTCGCAATTGTTCGAGAACGTTCTAGTAGAAAAACAGTATCAAAAAGACATTTTACAAAGTTTGTCGGATGTGGTGATTTCGACAGATATGCAAGGAAGAATAGTGACGATTAACGAGGCAGCTTTAGAGTTGTTGGGATGCCCGGTTAGGGAAGGGACTAATGGGAGGAGAAACAGACAGATTTGGGAGGAGAATTTGGTGGGTCGTTATGTTTGGGAAATATTGCCGATTGAAAATTTGCGTTTTCGCTTGGAAGATAGTTTGAGTAATGCGGCGAGACAGTACGTTCCCGAGCAAAATTTAATGCTGGGTGTTTGGGTTAAAACTAATAATTCTAAGAAAGATGGAGAAAATACTTATATTTTAGCAGTTCCAGATAGGGAAAATCCAGATTTTTATTTACCGTGGGGAAAAAGACATTCCGAGGAAAATTATAAAGCAGAATTGTCAATTCCCAAGGAGGAAATTAGTTTGCTAGAACGCAGTTTAAATCTCACGGTTAATCCTCTTACAAATCCTGAAGGTGGGGTAAGGGGAGGGCTGGTAGTTTTAGAGGATATCAGTCGAGAAAAGCGGATGAAAAATACGATGTACCGCTACATGACTCCTAATGTTGCGGAGCAAGTTATGGCTTTGGGAGATGATGCGATGATGGTAGGAGAAAGGAAGGAAGTTACGATTTTATTTTCTGATATTAGGGGCTATACGACGATTACGGAAAACATGGAGGCTGCGGAGGTTGTTAAGTTATTAAATCAGTATTTTGAAACGATGGTGGAGGCGGTTTTTAATTATGAGGGGACTTTGGATAAGTTTATTGGGGATGCTTTGATGGCGGTTTTTGGGGCGCCTTTGCCGTTAGAAAGTCATGCTTTGATGGCGGTTTTATCTGCTTTGGATATGCGCCGCCGCTTGAAGGAGTTTAATAAATCTCGCCGGGGGTATCCAGAGTTAAAAATTGGTATTGGTATTAGTTCTGGGGAGGTTGTTTCTGGTAATATTGGTTCCCAGAAAAGGATGGATTATACGGTGATTGGGGATGGGGTGAATTTGAGTTCTCGTTTGGAACAGATTACTAAGTTGTATGGTTGCGATATTGTTTTGAGCGAGTTTACTTACGAGCTTTGTCAGGATAAAATTTGGGTGAGGGAGTTGGATAAGGTAAGGGTTAAGGGGAAACAGCAAGGGGTTAGTATTTATGAGTTGATTGGCGATCGCTCTTTGCCACTGACTCCGAAAAATTTACAGTTTTTAACTCTTTATAAAAAAGGTCGCAAGGCTTATCTTAAGAGAAGCTTCCGGGAGGCGATTAGTTACTTTGAAAATGCGGGAAAGGTACGACCGTCGGATAGGGCGGTGGAAATTTATATCGAGCGCGCCCTCGATTATTTAAAAAATCCTCCACCGGAGAATTGGGATGGGATTTACACGATGACGACTAAATAGTTGGTTGTTGGTTGTTAGTTGTTGGTTGTTAGTTGTTAGTTGTTGGTTGTTAGTTGTTAGTTGTTAGTTGTTGGTTGTTAGTTGTTAGTAAATAAGAGGGTTAAATTTCATTTTTATTAATAGGTATGTTTGAGTTTTTTTGGGGGGGTTGACAATTTTTCCAAGGCGTGATAGATTTTTGACTAGAGTATGGTTTGATGGCCATTTTTTGCCTAAAAGCAAGATTGGCCCAAAGAATGCCGAAATTTGGGTTGGGAATTAGGGCGATCGCGAGGTGGAATAACCTTATAATAAATAAGAATAAAAGAAACCAAAAATATTGGTATTTTTTGCTAAATAGTTTAGGAGTCAGGGAGAAAAGATGAAATATAAAATCTTAGGAATATTCCTATTATTAAGCCAACTTTGTTTGGCACTTCCCAGTAGGGCAGAAAATCCCAATGATGTTCTCAGATTATTAGAAACAAATGAATGCGAGGGATGCGATTTAAGCGGTGCGAATTTATTTAACGTTAATTTAAGGGGTGCCAAACTTTTTGATGCGGACTTGACGGGGGCGAATTTGCATAATGCTATTTTAGTGGATGCAGATTTAGAAGGTGCTAATCTGGCGGGGGCGAATTTATTTAAAGCGGACTTAAATGGTAGTAATTTGCGAGAGGCAAATTTGAGCAATGCCAATTTAGTTTATGCCAATTTAGGGCAAACGGATTTAACTGGAGCTATTGTTGAAAATGCGATTGTTTACGAAACTAATTTAAGCGAATCTCTGTTAAGCGGTGCTAACTTTTCTAATGCCAATATGCGAGGTGCATTTTTATTTCGTTCTAACCTTCAAAATGCGAATTTTGCTTCGGCAATTCTTTACAATGCAGATTTGCGAGGTTCCAATTTGAATGGAGCTAACTTTTCTAATGCGAATCTAAATTTTGCGAAGTTAATAGATACTAATATTAATTTAGCTAATTTTGAGGGCGCTAGTTTGGAGGGTGCGAATTTACGAGATACGGCTTTGGAATTACCGGTTTGCGTGTTAGCCGATGTGGTAAATTGTCTGAAACCGGCGCCTTTGCCGTAGCAGAAAAACTCTGGGTAGGGTGCGCACCGCGCACCAAACAGATCGGATGCGCTTCGTAAGCGTAAAAATATGGAGACTCTATATTTTTACGCAGACGAGGTGGAAGCGATCGCCCCAGAAACAGCTAACTACTGGAAATTAGGAAAG
>CAZSTZ010000257.1:0-9583 GCA_964609515.1 uncultured bacterium
GGTTTCTGGCTCGGGTTTCGGCTCGGTTGAAAAAAATTGCATTTAAGGTGTTAGAATGAGACACTTAAACCCAAAGTCTAGTATTTATAGCAATTCGGCTCTCTAGAAACCCGGTTTCTTCAAGAAACCGGGTTTCTGACCCAGACTTAAGAAACCCGGTTTCTGACCCAGACCAAGAAACCCGGTTTCTCTAAGAAACCCGGTTTCTGACCCTGACTGCATCTTTGTTTAATTCCCTTTTATCATACTTACACTCACACTAAAAGTCATACTCTTTCTCAAAAAAACTGCACCTACCAATTAACAATCCAATCAACTAATAAAAAATGAATCAACCAATCGACAACCAAAACTTATTACCTGAAGCTCCCGACGACTTATTTGTAGTGGGGATCGGTGCTTCCGTAGGCGGACTCAAGGCTTTAGAAGAATTGTTTGAGAATATTTCCTCAGGCGTAGGGATAGCATTTATCGTAATTCAACATCTATCCCCTCAATTTAAAAGCGTCATGGCAGAATTGCTACAGAGAAAAACCGAACTTCCAGTTTATGCCATTGAAGACGGCATGACAATTAAAGCTAATTCAATTTATGTCATTCCTCCTGGAACTAATATAATAGTCAAAGACGCAAAGCTATGCTTTTTGGAGCAAGATCGATCTATAATTAACTGTGCTGTTGACATCTTTTTTGAATCTCTCGCTCTTGAATACGGTCATCAAGCTATAGCAGTTCTGCTTTCGGGCACGGGTAGCGACGGTACTAAAGGACTGAAGGCTATTGGGGAAGCAGGAGGACTTGCCCTGATCCAGTCTCCCGACACGGCGGAATTTAGTGGGATGCCCGAAAGTGCCTTACTAACGGGCTTAGTCGATGAGATTTTATCGCCCCGGGACTTAGCCGAGGCTATTTGTGAAATAGTTCGCATTTCGAGAAGTATTCCTTTGCCTAATAAAATCACCGATAATATAATCCCGACCTTAAAACTCAGGAAAATCTTAACCATACTAGCGCGTAGGGAGCAAATAGATTTTTCCCAATATAAAATTGGCACTTTACAGCGCAGGATTTATCATCGCTGCTCCCTTAACGGATATCCTTTACTGGATGATTATATTCAATATCTAGAAGCAACTCCAGAGGAAAGCAAGTTGCTGACTCAAGATTTACTGATTGGTTCGACTCGTTTTTTCCGCGATTCAGAAGCATGGCATTTTATCGAAGCTAAGATACTGCCATCCCTGCTTGCTAATATGGAAAACCAACAACTGCGAGTCTGGGTGGCCGGTTGCGCTACGGGAGAAGAAGCATATACTATGGCAATCCTGGTTAATGAAGCGATCGCCAAAACCAATAAGTCTTTTAGCGTCAAAATTTTTGCCACTGATATTGATACCAGCGCTTTGGAAACTGCTTCCAAGGGCATCTACTCTAAAAATATTAGTAAAGATGTTTCTGCGGAACGACTAGAGCGATTTTTTATCGAGAAAGAGGAAGGTTTTCAGGTGAAAAAAGAGTTGCGGGAAATGTTAATCTTTGCACCCCACGACCTAACGAAGAATGCAGGCTTTTCTAAAATCAACTTGATTAGCTGCCGCAACGTGCTGATTTATATGCAGCCTCAACTCCAACAGCAAGTCTTGCGGATACTCCATTTTTCTTTAGCATCTCAGGGGCTTTTATTTCAGGGCAGTGCCGAAGTTTTGGGAGAATTAGAAACCCATTTTATTACCATCAATTCTAAGTGGAAAATTTACCAAAAGCAGCGAAACAGTCAACTTCCTTTATTACCCATAACCCAGCAAAGCTTTAATCCTCCGATTTTACCAATTCGTCGTCTCCAGAGCAACCAACCTCGTTGGGATAACTTATTGGGTGAGGTATTTAATTTGTCTTTTGGCGATCGCAAACACACTTGTGTTGCGATCGATGCCAACAATAAACTGCTGCACACTTTTTACAATTCAGCTAATTTGCTTCTATTTCCCGTAGGCGAGGCTAATTTCGAGATTACATCTATAGTCCCCAAAGCCTTACAGTTACCCCTTTCTACTGCCTTGCATCGGGCAAAACGAGAAAAAATAGGAGTTTCATATACTGGAATTAAGTTAAGCGTGGGAAATACTATTTGTAGTATTAATTTCAGGATCTCTTTTTACTTAGATAATATGTCAGCGTCAGAAATGTACGTTATAGTATTTGAAGAAGAAGAAATATTACCAAGTTCCCGAAAAATACAAGAGTTTGAGATAGATCGCGAAACTGTCTCTCAGATTAGCGAACTGGAATACGAACTTCAACAAACCCGGGAGAATCTTCAAGCCACCATAGAGGAATTAGAAACTACTAACGAGGAACAGCAGGCTACCAATGAAGAACTGATTGCCTCCAATGAGGAGTTGCAAAGCACTAACGAGGAACTGCATTCAGTTAACGAGGAATTATACACGGTGAATGCCGAGTATCAGTCCAAAATTAAGGAATTGCTCGAACTCAACAACGATATGGATAATCTGCTACAAAGTACGGATATTGGTGTCTTATTTCTGGATCGAAAATTAAATATTCGCAAGTTTACCCCTGCCGTGACTCAAACTATTAATTTGAGGGAAGGGGATATCAATCGTCCCCTAGCAGATTTATCTAACAATCTTGACTATCCCGAACTCATAAAACTGTTGGAGTCTGTTTTAGCAACCGAAAATACCGTCGAGAAAGAGGTAAAACTTGTAACGACAGGAAGTCATCTCTTGATGAGAATTCATCCTTATTGGAAAAATTACCAGGAAGCGGATGGGTTGGTTGTGACTTTTATTGACATTAACGAGATGAAAAGGGTAGAAACTCAATTGCATCTAATTACCAATGCTTTACCCGCCTGGATTTCTTATGTGGACGACCGAGAGTATTATTGCTTTAATAACAAGACTTCTGAAAATTGGTTTGGTCGACCGGCAACGGAAATGAATGGACTGCATTTGCGAGAAGTTCTAGGAGAAGAAATCTACTCGCAAATTGAAAGGTATGTTCAAACCGCACTTGCCGGCGAGAGCGTCAATTTCGATCTGGAATTACCCCTATCCATCCTGGAGGGAGAAAAAAAGCAAGGTGGCCTTATGGAAACTTCTCGCTGGTTTAATGTTAGTTATATCCCCCATCTGATTGAATCGGGAGAAGTCAAGGGATTTTTTGCCTTAATTAATGATATTAGCGATCGCAAAGCAGCAGAACGCTTCAAGGATGAGTTTATTTCTGTAGTCAGTCACGAACTGCGTACTCCGGTAACCTCCATTAATGGTGCGTTATATTTGTTAAGCAGTAATCTAATCGACCCCACTTCAGAGAAAGGCAAACAACTGATTGCCATAGCAACACAAAATAGCAAGCGATTAATGAATTTAGTTAAGGATATTCTGACCTTAGAGCGCTTAAATTCCGATCGGGTTTGTTTGATGAAAGAACCGGTGAGTGCCCAAGAAATCATTCTTAAAGCTATAGAACAGGTAAAGATTCTGGCCGACAAAGCAAAAGTAACCATATCAGTTGTCGAGGGAGATTTTGAAGTTCGGGCAGATAGCGATCGCTTGATTCAGGTATTAATTAACCTCCTGGGTAATGCCATTAAGTTTTCTCCTCCAAACTCAACTATTGACTTAAGGGTCGAACTTATCGCAGAAGAAAAAGAAGATTTCTTTGACATTGAAATTCCCTCTATCTTGTTCGAGGTTAGAGACCGAGGCAGGGGAATTCCTCCCGATAAACTCGAAAGCATTTTTGAACCTTTTCATCAAGTTGATGCTTCTGATTCTCGCGATGAAGAAGGTACCGGTCTGGGATTATCTATTGCTCGCAATATTGTTGAGTTACATGGTGGTAAAATCTGGGTAATAAGTACCCTCTATGAAGGAAGTAGTTTTTATTTTACCATACCACAATAACAGAGAGCACGTCAGTTTTGCCAAAATCTGTATGCATGCAACTAACAACTAACAACTGACAACTAACAAAAAGCGGGATTGGCAACGTTGCCTCGCAACGCTCCGCGATTTTTGGTTCATTACAAAAGTGACGTGCATCCCGAGTCATCTACCACTACCAAAAAAACTATTTTCTAGCCGATAATCAAGGAGAAAAAATCATGACGAAGAAACAAGTATTAGTAATTGATGACAACCCGGATATCCAACGTTTAGTGCAAATAATACTAGAGGAATTAGCAGGGTGGAATGTTTTAATCGCCACTTCGGGAATTGAAGGAATAGACTTGGCTATGCAAGAGAACCCCGATGCTATTTTACTGGATGTGATGATGCCCATTTTAGATGGCATAGAAACCTTTAAAAAGTTGCAAGAAAATGGTAAAACTCAAAAAATACCGACTATTTTTTTGACAGCCAGAGTGATGGTAAACGAACAAGAATATTTGAGTAGTTTAGGGGCAAAAGGGATCATTATCAAACCCTTCAACCCTGACATTTTAGCTCAGGATATTTGCGATTTACTTGACTGGAGAACTATGAACTAAAAGCTATATAGCAATCCATTGGTCAGCTTTCTTAAACAATACCTTCGCCATTTTTTCAAGACTAACTCACCCGCCAGAAACCTGGTTTCGCCATTAATACCCGGTTTCTTGCGTCTCCCCGCTGTGGGTTTCTAGCCCGCAATCATAAACCCTGCACGGATTGCTATACCCGACACGGTAAGGAACTGCGCTTTCGTTCTTAGTTGCCCGTTAAGAGTTAAGAGTTCCCTAAAATAAAAATGTACCTGATAAAGAGCGAGCGATCGAAATTATCGTAAGGGGGAAGACAAGGGAGACGCACCAGACGCACCAGACGCACCAGACGCGGGGAGGGGATGTCTCCGTGTCTCCGTGTCCCCGTGTCCCCGTGTCCCCGTGTCCCCGTGTCCCCGAAAGTCCCCGTGTCCCCGTGTCCCCGTGTCTGGTGAATGTCCTCGCAAGTCCGCCCTTGTCCTCCTTGTCTCCCTTGTCTGGTGCAAGTCCGCCCGTGTCCCCCTTGTCCCTCCTAATTAGGCTCGTGCTTAGTGACGTTGCCATTTTCATCCTTAGCACTAGGAGGAAAAACTAGCTTAGGTTTGGAGTAAAATCAGTTTAAGTTTAGGGTAAATTCAACTTAGGTTGAGACAATTTTCAGGTGAGGTTTGACTTAAAATTAACTTAGGTTTGACCTAAAATTAAGTTAATTTTGCTCCCGACCTGCGTTGTTTTTTTCGTATTTTCCGCCTTTGATTTTGGGCACTAACAAAAGGATTGTTATGTTCGGGAATGGCCTCCTCCTCCAATCAGTTCCCCTTAATTGTTATTGTGGGCTATCTGCCAATCCAACTCGTTTTCACCGGTGGGATGAAATCTCTTTTTCCACAGTTGGAAAACTCAAAAACTTCTGCAAAACGACTTCTCTGAAAATCTCTAACCCACGTTTCGCACTTCAAAATGTAGCATCAAAAAATGGGACACCAAGTCCCATTAATTTACCGTCGATTCATTTCACACCAAATCGCAGATTACGATCTAAGACTCAAGGGCGATTTAGCTAAATTATTTGCTCTCCATTAATTGCTTTTGGGTCCATCGCTCTGACTAATCTTCTAAGAGTATATTGGCCTCGTCGCGAATTAGCTCTTCAGAAGATTGGGTGGCTTCTTTTACGATCGCGATCGCTTCGGGAGTTTCAATTTCTGCTAGTGCCAGAAGAGCTTTTTTTGGCACGCTTAACCCTGCATCATACGACCATCGGTAAGTCAAGGCTTTAGATAATCCAGGAATGGCTCTTCGATCGCGCAATTCATCCAAAATTTCAATAACGTTTTCCTGAAGACCATTATGGCTTTCACTATTGAGGATTTGACAAAGGATAGGTACATAATCTCGCGAACAATTATACCAAGCAGCAATCATTAGAAACGAAGCACCAGGATACTTTGGATTTCAAGCATATTTTTCCATCTCCTTAATAGCTTCTGAAGAAGGCAAGTTCTGCAATTCTCTTCTCATTTCATCACCAATTCTTGATGACACACGAGTATTTGGGGATTCCTTAAATAACTTCAGGTATTTATTAATCGTATCGTCCGGCTTTTTCTCACTTGTTAATATCAATGATATTGTTCTTGGGGTTATTGTCAGAAATCATAGACGTAATTTACTGAGTTAATAACTTTTGATTTTTTTACTATACCCTCCTTTTTCATTTTTTTTTCTTTTATTTTTGTTGAGTATTATTGCTTTGTTTTGTGTGTTAACTAATACATTATTCGCGTGGTTTTTCTAGTAAGTGGAATATACGTTCCATTTAGAGGGAGTCTTTTATTGGTTAAGCGGAACATATCGTTCGCTATGGGATTTGCGGACGTCTAAAGATGCGAACTGAGATGGGACAAAAATGGGACTGTTGGCAGGTGATGGGGCCAACTGATGCTTTTTTTGGGCCATTTGGGTTGGGGAGGAAGACGAGGGGTTGGCAGGCCCTTTTTTGGGCGGGCATTATGGCCATAGTTGAGCGCTCGCGATCGAATTGGTTGGGGAGGAAGACGAGGGGTTGGCAGGCCCTTTTTTGGGCGGGCATTATGGCCATAGTTGAGCGCTCGCGATCGAAGTACGACCGAGTCGCTGTTTTATTTGCCCAAAAAATAAGTCTCCACGAGGGAGACTTATAATGTAAGCTGCAAGCTTGGCTTTTCGTTTGAGCCAGCACCCGGGCCACAACCAGTTGTCAATAGTTTGAGACTTTCCAGTTTTAGGATTAACAACTAACAATTGGCAATTAGCAAAAATCGACAACTGTTTGGTTCTCTTCAAAATTAAGATGCAGCCAAAATATCTTCCAGGGCAGGCTTAACCGTAGGAAACTGATACTCAAAACCAGAAGCCAAAGGACGCCGAGGCCGAACTTCTTGACCCTCCAAAACCACGATCGCCCCATCTCCCAACAAAGCCTCAATCGCAAAACCAGGCACCGGCAACCAAGAAGGACGATTTAAAACTCGACCAAAAGTTTGACAAAACTCAGCCATACGAACCGGATTGGGAGCAGTAGCATTCAAAACCCCCGTTATTTTCTCATTGCGCAAACTCTCCACAATCAAATTAACTAAATCGTCCCGATGAATCCAAGAAAACCACTGTCGGCCCGAACCAATAGGCCCCCCAGCAAAAAGTTTAAAGGGAGCCATCATCTTAGCGATCGCTCCCCCCATCCCCAAAACAATCCCAAAACGCAAAATCACCAACCGCGTCCCCACCTCCTTCACCGGTTCCGCAGCGGCCTCCCAAGCTTTACAAACCTCGGCCAAAAAATCATCCCCAGCAGGACTTTCTTCATCAAAAGTAGCTGTTTCGCTGGTCCCGTAATAACCAACAGCCGAAGCATTAACCAAAACCTTCGGTTTCGGGTCCGCCGCCCCAATTGCCTCTACTATTTTTTCCGTCCCTATCTTGCGACTGTCCATAATTTCCCGCTTCCTTTCGGGCGTCCAGCGTTCCTCGGCCAGAGGAGCCCCCGCTAAATTTACGATGGCGTCGCAACCCGCTACAGACTCCTGCCAAGGACCCGACTCTTTGGGAGTATAGGCGACAATTTCTAGATTGGGATAAGCTGAAGTAGGAAAAACTCGCCTCGCTTTATCCGGGTTGCGAGTCAATACCAAGATACTGTCTCCAAGCTCGTGCAACCGCTCCACTAAGCGACTGCCAACAAATCCCGTTGCTCCTGTGATGGCTACTTTCATCTAATTAATTTTTACTCCTACTTTTTGCCATAATTCTCATTAATACCAAATATTGCTACAAAAAGGAACTCAAAATGTCGTTTAAGAAATCCAATTTTCTCTTTGTCGGTCTTGCCATCCTCGTTACTGGGGGGCTGGCAACTTATGTTTACTTTAGAAATTTAGCTATCAAAGTTTCTAAACCTTTGGCAAGCGCTAAAATTGTACCCGCTTCGGCAATGATGACTGCATTTATTTCTCCCCATCCAGAAGCTTTGGCCCAATTGCAGGAGTTGGGCACTCCAGAAGCGCAAAGGTTAATCGCTGGTGGCTTCAAGGAAATCGAAGAGGAAGCTTTAGCAGAAGCTAATATTAGCTTTGAAAAGGATATTCAGCCTTGGGCGGGTAGCATCACTATGGCTCTTTTACCTCGGGAAAATCCCGCAGAAAATATAGCAGAAGATGCCCAAGTCTTAATATTAATAGGAATTAAAAATAAGATTAAAGCTTGGAATTTTTTTAATCAGTTGAAGGGTAAAGAAGATACTAAAATTGAGGAACAAGAATATCAAGGAGTCGCGATTTGGGAAGTAACAGAAGAGGGGACAGAAAGCTATAATAGTGCTGTTTTGGGAGATTATCTGGCTGTAACGGATTCTGTTGAGGGGATGAGGCGAGCGATCGATACTTTCCAGGGAGAGCCTTCTTTGGCAAGTCAACCCGATGCTGCTGCTATCTATTCTAAAAGTGCGGGGGTCAAAAATCCTGTCTTTACTTGGTTCGTGCCAGATTATGGCGCTTTGATGGCAGAATTAAACGCTAATTCACCGACAGCGGAACGGTTGTCGCCTTCGACTATGAATGCTTTAGGTTCTGTTAAGCATTTGGTTATGGCAGTAGGAGTGGATGATGCTGGGGTTCGTTTGAGAACTGTTACTAAGTTCCATACTCCAGTTCCCCAACTGCCTCAACTTGCAGGGGATAAGTTATTGGCAAATTTTCCCGCCGAAACTATGGCTTTGTTTAGCGGTGGGGGTATTAGCCAAGTTTGGTCCCAGTTTGTGACTCAAGCTGAAGAGGAACCGATGTTAATGTTGGGGGTTAATTTGTTGAGGGAGGCACTGACCGATATTGGTTTGGATGTCGATAGGGAGGTTTTCGGTTGGATGGATGGGGAGTTTGCGATGGGGGCGATCGCTTCTAATGAAGGATTGTTGGGGCAAGTAGGGGTAGGAGCTGCCGTGGTTATCGAAACTAGCGATCGCCCTACTGCCGAAACCTTTTTTAATAAGCTGGATGCGATCGCTACTGACAGTGTCCAAGTAAGTTTAAAACCAACCACCGTTAACGGCAAACAGGTAATGCAATGGCAAATGTTAGGATTTGGTACCTTGTTAGGACACGGTTGGTTGGACGACAATACGGCGTTTATCGCTGCCGGCGAACCTATCGTGGAATTGATGGCGACCGGCCCGAGCAATCCTCTCAACGCGAGTACCAATTTTCTAGAGATTACAGGTTCTTTGCCCGAGTCAGAGCTAGGTTATTTTTATTTAGATATCGAGCAGTTTGTCTCTTGGTTGGAGCGCTATCCTTACGCACAACGCTCTGGCTATATTTCGCCAGAAGCTATGGTGGTGTTAAATTCGATGCGGGGCATTGGAGTAACTGCGGTTTGGCCCGATGCTTATACTTCCGAGGTTGAGATGTTATGGGCGTTGAAGTCTTTCAAGTAGGGGCTGGGGAGCAGACTTGCGGAGAGGGGAGCAGACTTGCGGAGAGGGGGCAGACTTGCGGAGAGGGGAAAGACTTGCGGAGAGGGGGCAGACTTGCGGAGAGGGGGCAGACTTGC
>CAZSTZ010000258.1:0-9554 GCA_964609515.1 uncultured bacterium
ATCCTGCCTGTTATCCGTAGAACAGGCATCCTGCCTGTTATCCGTAGAACAGGCAGGATGCCTGTTATCCATAATTTATTTTGCAATTTACATTTTTCTCCTGCGCGATCGCCCCTGATGATACCATAGTTTTTGGGGGAGCATCTCATAGAAAGCAAAAAGATAAAATAAGGCACGCAATTAACAATTGACGATTGACAATTGACAAAAATCGTTAAATTGTTGGGTTTTTACTTGCATTGAGATGCACCCGGTACTATTGCCCATTCCCAATTCCCCATTCCCCATTCCCAAAATACGCTATAATTATCGGCAATCCCTTGTAAAGAAAACTGACATGATTGCAATAACCAAAACGAAACTTACTTTAGAGGAGTTTCTCCAACGTCCAGAAACCAAACCAGCATCAGAATACATTAACGGAGACATCATTCAAAAACCAATGCCACAAGGAGAACATAGCTCGATCCAAATCGATCTCTGCGAAGCTATCAATGGAGTCGCTAAGACTCAGAAAATTGCCAAAGCTTTTCCAGAATTGCGCTGCACTTTTGACGACAAATCAATTGTCCCAGATATTGCAGTATTCCGGTGGGAGAGAATACCGTTGTTGCCATCGGGTAGAATTGCTAACCGCTTTGAAACCCATCCAGATTGGTCCATTGAAATTCTGTCTCCAGAGCAAAACATGACTAAAGTGCTTAATAAATTGCTGCTTTGTTCGAGAAACGGCACTGAATTGGGATGGTTAATAAATCCAGAAGAAGAAAGTATTTTAGCAGTATTTCCCGAGCAAAGAGTGGAATTATTCCAAGGTGCAACTCCCCTACCAGTATTAAACGGAATCGAACTAGAATTAACCCCAGAAACAATTTTTAACTGGCTAAGTTTTACCAGTTAGTAGCAGTTCGCAGCAATCGATGAGCGCGATAGTTCGCAGCAATCGCGCGAGCGCGATAGTTCGTAGTAATCGATGAGCGCGATTTGCAATAGTTCGTAGTAATCGATCGCCGACGATACAGTTTTAACCGTAGCAGTAGCAAATACTCTTCTTAAGAATGGCGACTATTGCCAAAATATTAAACAATACAGTTTCCGCTATCCTAATGTCGGTTACGGGGGCAATTTTAAAAAATGGCTCTGGTCTTATAGTAACGAACCTTATAACAGTTGGGGGAACGGTTCCGGCATGGGAGTCAGCCCGATAGGATTTGCTTTTAAGGATTTAGAAACCGTTTTAACAGAAGCCAAAAAAAGCGCTGAAGTCACCCACAACCATCCAGAAGGAATTAAAGGTGCGCAAGCAACTGCGGCAACAATTTTTCTGGCAATAACTGGTAAAAGTAAGGACGAAATTAAGTCTTATATTGAGGAAAAATTCGGCTACAATCTCCAGCGAACTATTGACGAAATTCGGCCAAATTATCGGTTTGATGTTTCTTGTCAGGGTTCGGTGCCGGAGTCGATAATTGCATTTTTAGACTCAACAGATTTTGAGGATGCGATTAGAAATGCCATTTCTATTGGTGGGGATAGCGATACAATTGCTTGTATTTGTGGCGGCATCGCTCAAGCTTTTTATGGTGTGCCAGAATCTATTGGGGAAATGGCTTTGTTAGCTCTATCTGGGAGTTTTACGCAAGGAGTTTAATTCTAGGTTTAATTTGATTAATTGTTAATTGCTGAACCAACATCCTCGTCAATATCGTTATTACAGCAATCCTAAATGGTTGGTCAAAAATTAAAAAGTAGAAAAAAACTCTGATTTTTTTTGTTTACCTACTTTTTCCTCAGCTATAGCAATTCTCAAATTAATGAGGTACAGTTGTTCTTTCTCAGATGACAAAAAACAGCTTACTATGATTAAATAGAAAAAGCAAACGGTTATTCGGACCTGTTTCTTAATTTTGTCACCCGCCAGAAACCGGGTTTTTCCCAAAAACCCGGTTTCTTAAATTTCCACGAACATCTCCCCATAAAACTTTTGTTTATTGCCCTACTTTAAAAACTTGTTCTGCAGTTAAATTTAACTCGGGAAAAATTGAGGAATTGATGCGATCGCTCCCCCGAAAAAAATTAATAGCATATTCACCTTCCACCAATTTATAAACAAAAATAGTCGGTTGTTTGGGATTACCAAGATATCGCCTCCCACCCAACCCTAAATAGTCAACTATCCAATATTCAGCTATTCCTAATTTCTCGTATTCGTTAAATTTCATTTCATAATCATCTTGCCAATTCGTGCTTACCACTTCTACGATTAACGGAATGGTTTCTCCTTTGGTAATAAGCGATCGCTTTTGCCACATCGGTTCGTTTTCTAAAAGGCGATCGTCGAAAACGGCAATATCTGGAATAAAAGCAGAATCATCGGAATCAATGGGTTTTACAAAACATTCGCGAGGAATACGGTAGGGAAGTTTTAACCGCCGAATTTCTACAGAAAATTCTGTCGATATTTCTCCTGCTACAATTTGGTGAGTTCCTGTTGCTGGCATTTTAATTATTTCTCCATTATGTAATTCAAAACGACCTTTGTCATCTGGATACCACTCCAGAAATTCTTCTAAGGTCATCAGTTCTGGTTTTACTATTGCTTGAGTCATAATTATTTCTCCTTTTATTAATTTTGTCACCCGCGTGAAACCGGGAATATGCGAAAAACCCGGTTTCTTAAATCTCCACGAATATCTTAACCGATCGTTTCTAATAACTGCTCTTCGCTTAATTGAGCAATTCCTAATTTTTGCGCTTTTTCCAATTTGGAACCGGCCTTCTCTCCCTGCAGCAAATAATCGGTTTTGGAACTCACCGAATTACTTACTTTGCCCCCGGCGTTTTCAATCAACTTTTTCGCCTCATCCCGCGTCAGCGTCGGTAAGGTTCCAGTGATAACAAAGGTCTTGCCCGCTAGCGGTAACTTCTCTGGGGCGGCGTCACTCTCTACCTTCTCCACCTTCGTCCCCTCCGTCGTCACTCCCGCTGCTTTCAATCTCTCGATTAACTTCTGGTTCGCGGGAACCCGAAACCACTGATAAACAGATTGGGCGATTTCCGGACCGATGCCATATACTCCTTCGATATCCGTTACCTTCCCCTCTGCCAATGCCTCCACGCTTCTATATTTCTGGGTTAACAATTCGGCGTTGGTACTGCCGACGTGGCGGATGCCCAAACCGTAGAGAACCCGTTCCCACGGTTGAGTTTTCGATGCAGCGATCGCCTCTACTAACTTACTCGCCGATTTTTTCCCCATCCGTTCCAAAGATGTCAGCGCCTCCGCCGACAAATCGTATAAGTCAGCAAGCGATCGCACCAAACCCCTATCCACCAACTGCCCGACCAACTTTTCCCCCAAACCGTTAATATCTAAAGCTCCTCGACTGGCCCAATGCAACAAGGAACCCCGCAGAATTGCCGGACAAGAAGCATTGATACACCTCACCACCGCTTCCCCCGCCGGTCTGACTACCGGTTCGCTGCATTCGGGGCAGTTGTCTGGCATTTGAAATAGTGGGGCGTTGGCGGGGCGGAGTTCGGGTAATATCCTTACTACTTCCGGGATAATTTCCCCCGCTTTACGAACTATCGCCGTATCTCCTATATGTAAATCCAGTTCTGTCAAGCGATCGCTATTGTGTAAAGACGCTCTTTTAACTGTTGTACCCGCCAACTGAACCGGTTTTAGTTCCGCTACCGGCGTGAGAGCCCCCGTTCGTCCCACTTGTACCGTTACCGCTTCTACCGTAGTGGGAACTTCTTCGGCGGGATATTTAAGAGCGATCGCCCACCGAGGATATTTATTGCTAAAACCTAATTGTTGTTGCAATTGAAGCGAATTAATCTTAACAACAACCCCATCGGTTAAATAAGCTAAATTTTGTCGTTTCTCATCCCAATAATCGTAATATTCTGCCACCTCATCCAAAGACTTACAGAGTTTTCTATTAGGATTAACTTTAAATCCCAAATTAGTCAAATATTCCAAACATTCCCACTGAGAGTTTATCCCTTCTGGGGAACTCACCGTATAAGCAAAAAAATCTAAGCGTCGTTCCGCGACTTTTTTCGAGTCTAATTGTCTTAAAGCCCCCGCTGCGGCGTTGCGAGGATTGGCGAATAAATACTCGCCGATTTTTTCCCTTTCTGCGTTCAATTCGGCAAAAGTTTCTAAAGATAAAAAAGCCTCGCCGCGCACTTCTAAAATTGCTGGCGGATTATCGGTTTTTAAACGTAAAGGAATCGAACGAATTGTCTTGACATTTTGCGTAATTTCTTCCCCTTCTACACCATCGCCGCGAGTCGCCCCCCGGGTTAAAATGCCATTTTCGTAAGTTAAGGCTAAAGCGGAACCGTCTATTTTTAACTCGCAGACGTATTCTCTGTCTTGTTTTTCCTCTACTTCTTCCTCTGTGGTACCCCGCTGCCTGCGTTTTTCCCATGCTTTTAACTCCTCCAAATTAAAAGCATTTTCTAAACTGTAAAGGGGGATATTATGGCGGACCGTTTCAAATTTTGCCGCCGGTTTTTCTCCTACTCTTTGAGTGGGGCTATCGGGAGAGATTAACTCTGGGTTTTGTTCTTCGAATTGTTGCAGTTCGCGAATTAGGCGATCGTAAACTGCATCTTCCATAATAGGGTTATCGAGAACGTAATAGGCATAACTTGCTTCTTGCAGTTTTAGCCTTAATTGTTCGACTCTTTGTTTAATTTCTGAACTAACTTTTGCCACTGTTTTTTTCTGTCAATTGCTAACGGTCAATTGTCAATTGTATTTACCATTAACAATTAACAATTGACAATTTACAAATAACTATTTTTTACAAAGTCAATTCTAAAAACTCGCTAAATTTCTTTTGCAAAGCTACAGATTGACCGGCAGTAGTAGTCGCTATTTCGTTACCATTATTACCGTTCTTGCCATTATTGCCATTGTTAGAGAGGTTTTCTCTAGATGGTTTGGCAGTAACTTTAGCCAGGGGTTCGTGTTCTACTTGGAAGACGTTTGCATAGAGATTAGCAATAATTTGTTTGCCTCCCTGAGTTAATTCTAGATAGCTCAATGCTGCGGGAATGTAAGGATAAACTCCATTCCAATAAAACTTAGCGTAATTGCGTCGTAAATCCCCAGGAGATTTATAACCCAAAACTTTATTAGTTCCCACTTCTTCAAACTCGTAAAATAGGGCGCTAATTTTACGCAGATAATTAGGGTCGCTTAACTGACCGATTAAATCTGCCGCCCTTGACAAACCAGAATAATTATGCCTGTCTTGATGGGTTTCTGCGGCGGGAACTGGGAAGCGAGTTAGTTCTATATTGCGCTTAATTTGTTCCGCATCTATTAATTTATGGCCGCCAAAACGTTCGTCTATTACCAATTTGCCGCGATCGACGTGGTAAGGGGTGAGACTCGCTGCCGTGGCGCCAATTGGCAGAGAAACCATGCCACCGTCGATGCCCGTAGCATAGAGGCCAACAGATTCTTGGTCTTGGCGGCAAACTCCTTTGACATAACCGATGTCGTGACAGAGTAGGGAAATGATATAGTGGAGCCAGTCTTCGGGAGAAACGCCGCCCTCGCGGATGTGTTTGCCCCGCAGAATCTCTTGTCCCACCAGGGATACTAACATAGTGTGTTCTACGTTATGGTAGAGAGCATCGCAGTTAGCGATATTCTCCAATGCCATATTGCCCGCCCAGGCGATTATTTCGGGATAGTCCGGTTTGAAGCCGCCATAAGTACGACTGTAGCCTGCTTGTAATTCCTTGACGAAGACATCAATTAAGATTTCAGTTGCGTTAAACATTAGCTGATGAAGTTTGTAATGGTGTTAATCTGAATGAATGCAAGTTATAGGAGTTGCTTTTATAATCGTTGCCAGTTCTTTTGGCCTAAAATCCCAAATCTCGCTTGGCACTGGCTGCCCTCAAGATACCTTAAACTTAGCAAAAACAGAAAAATTCGCCAAGTAGTTCCAGGAATTAGCGAACTAGCGAACTTTGGAGTGTTTCTTTTTTGGTAGGGCCATAAATTACAGGCATAAAAAACAAAACACAATTTTAAATTTAAGGAGTTTTTAATGGTGACGGCTGTTCTAGGTCCAGTTTTTGACGACCCAACCATTATTATACCGGACGACACCAATCCTGGCGGTGGGAATAACCCTGGTAATGGGACCAATACCGACCCTATTACTGGGCCATCTGGTAACGAAATTTTGGGGACCGATGAGGATGATACCCTTGAGGGTAGGGCCCAAAGAGATATTATTTTTGGAGAAGAAGGCCGGGACTCCCTTTTAGGTGGTAGTGGTGAGGATACCCTCTACGGTCAGGCAGATAACGACACTTTATTCGGAGAGGATGACGACGACCAACTCTTCGGTAATGAGGACCAGGATTCCCTTTTTGGGGGTGAGGGGGAGGATACTTTATGGGGTGGCAAGAATATTGATGATTTATTTGGCAATGAAGGTGACGATTTATTATTGGGTAATTTAGGTGTCGATTTCTTGGATGGAAGTGAAGGGGACGATTGTTTGTTTGGAGGTAAGGAGAACGACGTTTTAGAGGGGGGCCATGGTAACGATAGTCTTTATGGCGATCGCGATGCCGATTTGTTAACCGGTGGTCCTGGAGAAGATGTCTTTTTTATCGGTCGTTCCACCGGCGGTCAGAATCTTAATGAGGCAGATTTTGTCGCAGATTTTATTTTAGAAGAAGATGACCAAATAGGTTTATTAGATGACCTTTCTTTTGGAGATTTGGAGTTAGAAGATACTTTTATTGAGGACTTTGATGGAGAAACTCTGAGCGGTACGGCTATTAGGATTGATGAAACTGGCGACGAAGGAGATTATTTAATGTTTTTGGCTGATGTTACTCCAGGGGAGCTGAGTTCCAGCGACTTTATCACTATTTGATAGTTGTTAATTGTTAGTTGTTAATTGTTAGTTGTTAATTATTAATTGTTAATTATTAGTGGAAGGTTTTCTCAATCTTAATAAAGCTGCGGGTATGACATCCCACGACTGCGTGGCCAAGGTGCGGCGCTCCCTAGGTCTCAAACGGGTGGGACATGGCGGGACTCTGGATCCATTGGCCACCGGTGTTTTGCCGATGGCTCTCGGTAAGGCCACTAGATTGTTGCAGTTTATGGGAGCTAAAAAAGCTTATCGAGGGACGGTCAGATTTGGTGTGACTACTACCACGGACGATTTAGAGGGAGAAATTATTGTCTCTCAACCGGTCCCAGATTTAACTCTGGCAGAAATTGAAAGGGTTTTGCCAAATTTTTTGGGGACTATCGAGCAGATACCGCCGAGCTATAGCGCCATTAAAGTAGAAGGCAAGAAATTATACGATTTAGCTCGTCAGGGAAAAACCGTGGAAGTGCCAGCTCGAACTGTTGAGGTTTATGGGGTGGAAGTTTTGGAGTTTAGGGGTGGAGAGTTTCCCGAGGCAGACTTGGCGATCGCTTGCGGTGGGGGGACTTATATTCGGGCGATCGCTAGAGATTTGGGAGCTATCCTAAATAGAGGCGCTACTTTAGCTGCTTTGACTCGAACGGAAAGTTGTGGGCTTTCTTTGGCCGATAGTTTGACTTTAGAAGAGTTGGCAAGTCAGTTACAAGAGGGGACTTTTCGCCCCGTTGCTGCTGACGGGCCTTTGGGACATTTACGAGCGATCGCTCTTTCTGCAGAAGATGGCCTTCATTGGTGTCAGGGACAGCGCATTGCTTACGAGGAAAACCTGGGAGAGGAAGATGCGGTGCGGGTTTACGGTCCGGAATCGGATTTTTTGGGCATTGGCCGACTGATGCCATCGGCAACGGGCCTTCTACTTGCGCCGCGAGTGGTGATGAGAAGCCAGTAAATTATGAAGTTTTGGTAAATCTTCCTTGGTCCCAACCCCGTTTTCTCCTTAAATACTTGGAATTGGCTTTTTCTATTGAGAAAAGAGCGGTAATTTGTTACGAAAAAATACTGAAATTGAAGAATGGGTTATTGGCAAATTCGGTATCATGGCGGATGACAAGGAGGGAGCAATTATTAAATAATTAAGTTGATCTCATGGCTGTTAAAAATATTAGACTTCTTGGAGAAATGGGGAATGGAGAAATGGGGAATGGAGAACTGGAAATCGGGAATTGGGAAGAAATGCACCAAAATAATTAGGTGTATAGCAAACTGCCAGGGTAAGAAGTAAAGGTAAACTCGGAGTTTAACGGATTCTATAGTATGTCGGCATATACTAAAGGCTGTATTAAGCTGGCAAAAACTCTAGCTACCATTGGCGAGAAGCGGGTAAGCGGCAAATTATTGCTGGAGGATGGGACTCAAGAATGGCAACTTTATTTCTTGTTTGGCCAGCTTTTGTATGCTCGTGGAAGCTTGCATCCAGCTAGGCGCTGGTATAGAGCGATCGCTCGACATTGGCCGGATTTTCAGCTAAGGGTAAAATTACTGGAGGACGAGGGACTCTGGGAGTACAAATTGCTCCATCAGGGAATCCAGGAAGATCGCTTGAGTCTCCCCCAAGCTAAGGCTATTTTAACAGCGATCGCTTATGAAGTTTTCTTTGCTATTATTAGAGAATTTAATTTTACGAGAACTTGGCATTCTTTAAAGCCTCCCAATTCTAAAATTGCTCAAAACTTGCTGCTTCCTAATTCAGAAATTCAGCAAGTTTTGGTTTCGGCGAATCAATTATCCAAACAATGGAAAGAAATGGGTTTCTCCCATCTAAATCCCGATTTAGCTCCCATAATCAAAGAGTCTATTAATTTATCAAATCATCTTAATTCTGATTCTTTTTGGCTGGAAAATAAAGTTTTAAATGGTGATAATACAATTTGGGATGTTGCCTTAAAAAGAAAACAGCCTTTATCCATAACTACTCGCAGTTTAAATTACTTTGAGAAACAGGGTTTTATTGCTTTTAAAAAGGTGCAAGATTGGCCATCTCCAATGGCAAAGAAGAGGTTGGTTTCAGCAGCAGTAACTTCGAGGAAGCAAACCATAGCTTGTATTGATGACAGTCCTTTGGTGGGAGATTTTTTAGAGCAAATTCTTAAGCCCCTGGGTTATAAAATTCTGAAAATTCAAGATCCGTTTCAAGGTTTGCCAGAGTTAGAAAAACATAAACCAGCCCTGATTTTTTTGGATTTAGTAATGCCAAAAGTGAACGGCTATAACGTTTGTTATTTTTTGCGCAAAACTACGATGTTTCAAGATACGCCTATAGTTTTTTTAACGATGCAGGATACTTTGGTAGATAGAACTAGGGCTAAGTTGACGGGCGCTAATGACTTTTTAAGTAAATATTCGCCGCCAGAAAAGGTCGTGCAAGTGGTGGAAAAATACGTTAAGGGTACGAGTTGTGCGAATAAATCTCCTAAACTTTTGGAGGAGCCAACAATTAGTTTTAATCCTTTTCCTATTAGTAATTGAAAAGCCAGTTGTCAATGGTTAATTGTTAATTGTTATAGCGTTTCCCAGACTAATGAGGTACATTTTTGATTGAGGTAATGGGTAATGGGTAATGGG
>CAZSTZ010000259.1:0-9552 GCA_964609515.1 uncultured bacterium
AATGATAGACCCCAATTCGCTCGCCGGTTTGAATTAATAGGCTATTTCTTGAGCCTAAAATAATTCCGCCGTGCTTTGTAAGAGTCTCTTTAATAACGCGAACGATTTCGGTTTTGCCCGTATTCATAGGGCTTTTAACCGCTATAATTTCTCGTTCTTCATTCTTGGGCAGAATGGGAGTTAAATAGCGCTGATTTACCGTTTCTGTGGGTTTGAATTTTTTTAATCGATAGTATTCAGCTTTAGAAACTTTCCATTGAAAGGCGAAAGCTTCCCAGTCGATATACTCGATATCTTCGGCTTTGTTGTTTATTATCCATTCGTCAATGTCGCCGATTTTCTTATTGAAAAAATGTCCCCAGTAGGCTACATTGAGTTTATATCCCCAATCTGTTAGGAAGCTATGAAGACCTTGGTATTGTCGGAAAGTGTGCGGGTCATTTAAGCAGTTAGCGTCTGGGTATAAAATTAATGGTTTGTCTTTAGGGTGATCTTTGATGACCTTATAGATTTGCTTTTTAGCACTTCTAAAGTTTCTGCCACTCGCTCCTATGAATTTATGCCCAAGTCTTCGGGCCGCTATGAAGGGTTTAAATCCGGTTGATTCGCAAAATCCAATGGTGTCGGAATTGGCATTAGGAGGATTAATAATGGCAATGGGAATCTCGTTATTATTAAGATGGCTTGAATTGTCCCCAGATTTTAGCCATCGGTATTTATCCTCAGTTCGGTAATCTAACCGGACTTGGGCCCCGACAATGTTTAGACCCTGCCAAACTGGTACCAATAAACCACCGGCATTTACCCATCGGTCTCCGTTTTTGCCAACTCCAGGCAACTTAGGACTGACTGGCTTGTCTAGTGTTTGGTATTGGCAGACCGTCCTAAACATACCCAGATTTATCTCTGATTCAGATAGGCCACGCTCTAATAGTTGCTTTTTGTGGTGGGGGGCGAGGGTAAGCTGTTTTAGCAGCGCCCTAAAATTTTGGTCCCGATCTGTTGAAGAGAGGGACTGACTAAATTGTTCCTTATCCCTGGCATTTCTAGCCTTTCTTTCTGCTTCTTGTTGTTCTTTCCATTCCTTCTTTTTTTGTTCGTCCTGCTCTTCCTTAATCTTTTTCTCTAAATAGATGCCGAAACCGTGGGCATCGTATTTTTGAAACTCCCAATCTGGATTAGGCACGCTGCCCATGCAAAATATTAAATATGGGTAATTATCAGATTGCCTACAATCCTTTCTTTCTCCTGCACAAACTGGGCAAGTGCCCTGTCCTCTATGATTCTTTAATCTTTTAAATCCCATGATATAATCCTATTGTTTTTAATGTGCGCGATCGCCCTTTTATAAGAAGGAGCGATCGCTTTTTTTTGGGGCTAATAGCGGTTAAAATCGTTGATTGTTGCCGCTACTAACCAAATGATAAAGATAATTAGTAGTAGGCTTATGGTTGCTTCTTCGTTCATGTTCTTGGTACTTCAAAGATAAGAATTTCTTGTCCTATGTTGACAAAAATCTTTATTAACTTTTGTCTTTCGTATAGTGTGAAAATTCCCCAAAGAAATTCAGGGGGTGGGGGCGATCGCCTTTTTACCTTGTATCTTCGCATATATCGCAAACTGCCTTAAAGTAAAGGTTTGATGGGAGTTGGTGCAAGGGTATTCCAAAGTCTTTGTGCAATAGCTCTGGAAGTTCTGATGTTATTAATTTTCGATAGTTGTTGATGGCTTTTTGCGATTGCGATCGCTCGCTATCAAGCGATGATGAAATATCGGCCAATAAGGCTTTAGCCATTTCTAGTTGATATTTGGCTTCCATTTAAAATTCCTAATGCTAGTTTTTGAGTTTTTTTCTCAACCCTCCAATGATTGAGAAGGGCAGCGGCTCCAATAAGGAAAGGATCGGCTTTTGATTCGGCTTTTGATTGGGCTTTTGGTGGGGGTGGCTCTGACGATACCAGATCGTCAAAGGTTAATTGTTTTCCGTTCATCTGTTATTCTCTGCGGGTATTTTCGCCCGGGTTTGGTGGTGTTGTTGGGCCTTTTTCTGTCGTTTGCGTTTGGTGGTGTTGTTGGGCAATTTCTGTTCTTCGTTTGGGTGGCGGCTGTGTTTCTTGGGAATCGCCAATTATAAATTCAGAGCGTCCGCTGCCTCGTTCCTGGATCGCTGCATCGCCGGGGAATAATATGGCGATCGTGCCCCCAATAATTGCGATCGCTGAAATCGCACCTAGTAAAGCGGCTAAGGTAAGTTGAGAAAAATTAGGTCGTTTGTCCATCAGTTTTTTGGTTTGGGTGATTTAAGAAAAAATGCACCCTGGCCTATTTCAGGGATTGTGATGAGGGAGTATGCCCCTTAAGCCTATAATACCGTGGCGGTTGGTTTGGCGATCGCCTAAAATTAAATAAGCCAAAAGCCCACGGTATGGGCCGTGCCTAGTTGGAACAGTAAAGATTTGTATCGGCACCTCAGTTTTTGCTAGTCCCTGGGGTGCTAATTTTTGCGAAAAATTAGGGATAGTAATCGGTGTTTTTATTGTTAGTTGTTAGTTGTTAATTGTTGATTGTTAATTGTTATAAGGTGCGCGGTGCGCACCCTATATTTTTAACTGTTAATCCAGTCTTTGGCCCATATAAAGGGAATGCCGATCGCGCTGGCGGCAGCTTGGTCTTCGTTTCGGTCTCCTATCATGTAACATTCATCAAAATCAAAAGGTGTTTTGAGATTTTCTCGTCGCAAAATTATTTCTAACATTCCCGCTTTTGGCTTGCGATAGCTGCCGATTAATTCTGGAAATTCACCAGAGATATTTTGAAGGTTTTTAATGTGGTAAATGTTCATCCGGGAAACTTCCAGACATTTTTTACCTTCAAAATCTACGCAAAATAAAATCGAGATGAGATGTGGAATTAAATCCATTGTGTAATACATCTCGTCGACGCATTGTTCCAAAGATTTGTGACCTGCGGCTACTCCGCCTTGGTTACTTATGCCGTGGATTTTCCAGCCTTCGTTAATGGCTTGGCTTAATTTGAAATAGACACCGGGAATTATTTTATAATCCCTGGAATGTTTTGCAAAAGTTTCCCCGCTTGAGGTAGTGCGGAGGGTGCCGTCAATGTCGCAAAATAGTATTTTTTTCATGTCGGTTAAAAAGGAATTAAATTAAAATATTCGGGGCTAATGTCCACCCTTCCACTGATAAAAGGAAGGTCAAAATAAATACGGATTTTAAACTCTAATCCGCTGGTGGTGTAGTTGGAAAATCGAAAAGATTGATCTTTGAAATATTTAAACCCCCATTTAGGGGTATTTGGGAAAATCCATTTATGGCGAGTATAGGTAATTTCTGCGGTAATATCACCAGCATAAATAAAGATTTTATGCCATCGGTAATTATTAGAATCCCATCGGTAATTGACGATGCCTTCGGATTTACGAATAAAAAAAGAATCCCATCGGTCATTGACGATGCCTTCGGATTTACGAATAAAAGGTGTCATTTTTCTTCAGTTGATTTGAGTAAAAATATTAATCCGGTTGGTGCTCCCAATCCAAGAATCAAAGCTCCTATAGGGGGAGTTTGTGGGGGCGGTTCTCTGAATATTGGTGCAGGTGGTTTTGCTTTTGGTTTTGGCCTGATTGGTGCAGGAGTAGGTTGGGGTAGTGTTAATTTTGCGTTGTCCCCCTTGGCCTGGGGGGGAGGGCCTAAATTGGCTAATTTAATCCCTCCCGCTACGGCTCCTACAATCACGATCGCAGTTACAGCCGTAAAGATTTTCATCTTTGCTCAAAGATAAATTTGCTTTGTGTTGTACCGTTCGGCAGCTTTTCAGTTTTCAATCTGCCTAAACCAAATTCGGCCCAACGCTCAAACATTGCCGAGCAACTTTCGGCGTTCAATTTCAACCGGCGCCCCGGAGCGCTTCGGAGAATTTCTCGGGTTGTTAGTTCTTTGCCATGCATTCCCATTTTGATAATTTCCCATTCGTCGGGTGGGATTGCGTCTGCTGTTGGTTCGGCTGTTAGGGTTTTTTCCAGCGTAAGGCGATTTTGTACGTTGTCGCTGTCCGTTATTGGAGTGGATGGGGCAATCGCCGCTTTTTCTCCGTACCTGCGGAAAGCTCCGGGGGGTAAGGGTGCGAGATGGGGGATGCGCACCGGTTGGGGGTCTTGACTTGGGAGTTTTAAGGTTCCTTCTAGTTTGGGGGTTGCCTTGCCAGAGTGCCGGTCAATTTCGGCAAATAGTTCGAGGTCTGCCGCTCCGGCCTCTCTGGTTTTCGCTAATCCCTTACCTCCCCCCATTAGCTCGGAAGTTTTCCCGTGGGCTACTAGGGTTATGGCGATGTTGATTTTGCGGGTGTCCGAATAGCCCGCTAGTTCTAGTTCTCCCGCGTTTTTGACCCCGTTCTTTTTCCAGCCGGTTAATTCCTCGCAAACAATTGTCATGGGGGGCGGATTGTAGTTTGGCTCGGTTGCCCGCCGATGATATCGGTCTTTAATTTCTCCGATAAACCAGGTTATCCAGCGCTCGATCGCCCCATAGTCCTGTCCCTTTCCGATTACCTTTAATCCTTCCCACTGGCCGTACTCGCAATGAGGGTCGATAATAATTGCTTCGTACCCTGCCTCGCAGCGCTTGTGTGTAACTTCCTCCACAATTCGACTTTTGCCGGCGCCTTGGGGGCCAGTGACTCGCACGGTGGGGTAGTTGAGTAAAATCCTGATATCTAGTTCTGGGATTTCCTCTTCTCCAACCGGGGGGAGTGCGGCAAAGTTTGCTGCTGGAAATTGTCCCGTAGGGGATGTTGGCGGGGGGGCTGCCGCGAGTAAATAGTTAAGTACGTTTCTGAGGCTGGCTTGGGAAGCTCCTAAGAATTTTTGATAGTCAGTTTCCCGCTCAACTCGTTTATATCGTGCCGCATCGTCGCAATCGACTAAGGCCGTAATCGCCATTCCCCCCAGGATGGCACCGCCGGCACCGGTGACAAGTTTGAGTAATGGGATTCTGGAGTTGAGGCACCAGCTAGTGGCGATCGCCGCTCCCCCGGTTAGGATGCCGGCGGCTATCCATGCTCCTAGTCTGCCGTCTTTGGCTTCAAAGTTGTTTAGAACCATTGCAACCTCGCCACATCTACTAACAACAGAAAAAGAGAGATTGTGGTTATGGCCGGCAGCGAGGCATCTTCTGAATTGTAGGAAGCTCGCACCCAGAAAATGCCCGAAAGTAAAAACCCTACAACCCACAGGAAAATCCAGTAGGGCATCAGTTCGGGTAAAAACTTTGGGATTTGCCAGAGAGCGATCGCTCCACCGGTGCCGGCAAAAAGTAGATTGAGATAGCGCAGACCGTTAATGAAGGTTTTCATAGTTCCCCTCCCCCGGCTGCGGCTATGGCGTCGGTTGCTTGGTTGATAAGTTGCTGGCTTTGCTGCCAGCCTTTATTTTGGATTACTTCTTGCTTGACTTGGGATTTTTCGGCACCTTGTCTGGCTTTTTCGTAAGCGTCGGCGATGGTTATCTCGTTTTTGGAGATGGCGATCGCTAGTTCTGAATAGCGGTTTGCATTTTTGGCAGCTGCGTCGCTGGTTTTTTTGAGGATTCCCAGATTCTCCACGTCCTCATCGGTCATTATGCCGCCGCAAGCGTGCATTTTTTCGACGGCCTGGCGGCTTACTCCCAGGGTTGGGAGTTGAGGGAGTGGATGAAAGGAGGGAGAGCGCGAGGCTCCCTC
The DNA here is from genome assembly GCA_964609515.1 of uncultured bacterium. Taxonomy (GTDB): domain Bacteria; phylum Cyanobacteriota; class Cyanobacteriia; order Cyanobacteriales; family Microcoleaceae; genus CALKCV01. The sequence continues at coordinate 5,736 of CAZSTZ010000259.1, forward strand.
TCCGAAAATTAATTTGGAGAATCCCCGTAGTAGTTTTGCTATCATGGGATTGTCTATCTGAGTAGTGACTAACAGGGCCTCATCGTTTGATGTAAACTTTGCGGCCCTAAAATGTCGTCCCCCGGTGGCAGGGGGGCGGCTATTTTTTTGCGATTTGGGCTTGGAGTTCGGCGAATTTTTCTGAGATTGATTGCCGTTTGCGGGGCGGGCGAGATGCTTGTAGGCTGTTGAGTGCCCCTTGATATTCTCCGTAGAGGGAGATGATGTAATCGGCCATCTCTTCTTCTCCTTCCCCGTAACGTTGTTCAAAGGCTTGCCGTTGGGCTTCCAAGAGCAAATCTGCCTTCGCAATTCCGATCGCTGTCGCAACTTTGAGCTCTTCTTCTAGGTTGGGGTTGCTTAAATCAATTGTCTGGTTGTTGGTGGACAGTGCGAAATTGCCGTTGCCATTGCCGTTGCCGTTGGTAGAATTGACCGTTTTGGTATTGGCGAGTTGTTTTTCTATGTCCTCTGGCAGCTGGGCGTTGGTACCGCCCTTAAAACCGAGTTCGCCGGCTTTAGCTGCGAGTTCGGATATGGCAATGCCGGTGGTTTTAGCTAGCTCTTTGATTGTTGTTGTCATTGTCTGGTAGTTGGTAGTTGTTGGCAATCCAGTTTTTTTCGGTCCAGATTTCGGAGCGATCGATGATGAATTTCATCAGCTCTTCTTCGTCCCGATTTATTCTGGGGTCTGGGGTTCTGAATTGGTATTGGCTGATTTTTGCCAATAACTCGACTTGGTACGGGTGCCACGGCTTGCGCGGGCCCATGCTAAGTCTTCTGTAGTCGTCGTTGGCTATCAGTAGTAAAGTGTCCCACCGGTTAAGGGTGTCCCTGTGTCGCTTTAGTAATTTGGCTACTTGGTATCGGGCGTAGTAGCCCGGATATTTGCGCCTGGGTCGCGTTTCAAGGTTTGGCCCACTTACTACCGTTACTTCTGGCGTGATTGGTGACATGGTGCATTGTCACTGTCACGAAAACACGGAAACTATTGATTTTTCTAGGTTCGGTGACTGTGACAGTGACGGTGACAGTACCGCTGTTAGTTAGGCATTCAGTTAGGCGTTTAGTGCGGCATTCAGTTAAGCATTCAGTTAGGCATTTTGGGAACGCCGCACTAGGATTTTTTTTAACGCCGCATTCCTTATACACATTCTGGGGTCTTGGCACTGGGCCATTAATCCGCTAAACTGGAATTGCAAACTTATGGCCACTTTAGGCGGTGGGTTAGCAGTTTGCTGATATATAAGGGCTTCAGCGTCTCAAACGTTGGGGCCTTTGATGGTTTTTAAGGGTGGTTTTCCACCCATCTACTACTCTAAAGGGTGTTTGTTAAAATGTCAACAGTAAGGCAACAAAAAAATCAAGGAAATTGGATGATTGCTGTAGAGAGAGTCGAGTATGTTCTTTGGTATCCAGAGGACGGGGCCATTTTACGAGAAATTAGGGAAACCCGAAAACCCAAAAAAATGTCCCGCCGTCGTTTGGCCAATAATTTAATAGAAAAAGGTGTTGAGTGTACTCATAGTAATATTAAGAAAATTGAAGACGGACAAACTAAAACGGCACCAATTAAGTTGCTAGAAGCCATTTGTAATGAATTGGGATACGAGCTACACGAACTTTTGCCGATGATTTTTGTGGGGTCAACCGCTACCACTACGAGCTTTAAAGAATCTAAACCGTCAAATAACAATAACCAGTCTTAATATATTAAAAAAAACGCCCTAATTGATTATTGGGACGTTGTTAAAACTATTTTTTCTTTTTAGATGTCCAGCTCTTTCGTTTGCATTTAGCTATCTTTTCCTTCCTTTTTCTATCTATTTCTGCTTTTATTCCTTCCATCTCTTGCTCTATCGCTTCTCGCTCTCTTTTCTTTTTAAGTCGCCTTTCCCTTTTTTTTAGCCAGTTATTGAGGTTGACAAATTCAAATTGAAACATTGATGCTGAAATCACAAAAAACAAAAGCAATGCAATTTGCGTTGCCGTATCTGTCATTTGAACTCTTCTGATTGTGTTGTAATATTCATCGCGATAATACACTTCTTCATTAAAAAGAAAAGCCAATATCCACACCGGAGCTAGCGCCACGTTTAAAGTTATCATCGCGTAAATTCCCTTCCATTGGCTTAATAAAGTCGGCATCCCTTTTAACTTTCTTATAATCGTATGGTGGCAAAGCGCGTAGATAAAAGCGCAAACCAGAAGAGCCGCTAGTATCAGCAAAGTTATTAAAACGCCAAGTTGTTTGTCCCCTATAGCGTCGTTAATAAAAAGCAAGACAAGCGACATTAAAAAGACTGAGCTAAAAGCCCCGACCGGGACAAAGGGGATAATGCTGAGAGTTCTCAACCAAGAACTCGGATAAGGGAAGTAAGGGGGCCATTTAGAGTTGTTTTTACTCATGGGCTGTCAGGAATTCAAATTTATTTTTTCTTAATAATATCCTGAAACCGGCGTCTCGTATAGGGTGTGGACCGGGACCAAAAAAAAATATTCTTAAAACGTTGACTAAGGGTTGACAGTTTTAAAACCATCCGCTACAGTAATAAATGTGAAGGTCATTGAAGCAATGGGCCAATTAATAAGGCCCTTTGATAGGTGAGCTTTTACATTTTAATTAGGCATTAGGCCCTTTAGCATAAGGGCCTTTTCCTCCTTATCGTTCTCCTTCCTTTTTAGTGCCCAAGGTAACAAGTAATAGGCCCGGTTTTGCAATTCCGGGCTTTTATTCAAAAGTTATCGGGCGGGCCATTGAAAAGAGGAGCGATGTTAATTACTACTTGTTATCTGGAGATTTGAACAATGGTTACTAAAGACTATAAACTCGTTATGGACCTACATTTCCCAGAAAGATTTAAAACGGCTGATAGCTGATTTAATAGAAAGCGATCGCTCCTAGACCCAAAGCGTGCCTCCCCCGAAACCAATCGAGAAAATAAATGACCAAGCATACAACAATAGGAAACCTTCTCAAAGAAGGCAAAAACCTAGTACCAATTCAAAACGGACCACAAAGCAACTGCCGTTGGGGTGTAGGGTTTTACCACGAAGGCTTGCCCCACAAAGCCTTTAAAGAAACCTACAACTCCTACGAAGAATGCTTAGAAAAATGCGAACAATTAGCCAAAAAATACAACCAAGCAACCTAACCATCACTATGCTCTTATTGTTAACCGACATCAACCACACTTTAACCCGCCCCAAAGACGGAAAAACTTTCTCCATTCCCAACGACGACCCCAAAAACCAAGACATCGAGGTGATACCAAATATCCCCGAAGCACTCCAACGCTTCAAAGACCTTGGTTATCAAATTCACGGCATCAGCAACCAATGGTATAGAAGCCGGCTTTAAAACCTTAAAGCAGACCCAAGCCGAGATGGTGGCCACTCTCAGACTACTACCCCAACTAGACTCAATACTATTCTGCCCCGACACCGGGCAGACCTGCTACCGCATTTATCAGCAAAGACCCGACGCTCTGTACGACATCAGCGACAGATATCCTTATCAAAACCTCAAGGGCACATTCAGAAAAAATAACTACTGATAGCGTCGTTACTTTTTAAAACCGCCTGATGAGTCGCTCTGGGACGGGCGACGAAACTTCCCCCAGTCGCGACGGGGGAGTCGCGGGAATCCCGCAATCACTTGTTATTTTGGAGCAACACAATGGAACTCAACAAATTTTTGGCGATCGCTCTTGAAAAGACTTTAGAAATTCATTATAAACAAGACGCCATAGGCACTTTAAAAAGCGAAATTCAAGAA
>CAZSTZ010000260.1:0-3270 GCA_964609515.1 uncultured bacterium
AGAGGGAACTCTTAGCAGAAAAAAAGTATTTTTGGAAATATGAGATGCTCCCGTCTAACCTGATGTTGGGTTCCGTTTCACTTCACCCAACCTACAATTATCGCTAAATACATAAGGCAAAATATTTGTTTGGTAAACCATCATTAACAGTGAATTTTCCTGTATAATAAAAATAGCAAAATTATGCAGGAGGCATCGATATTTAACAGTGCGCACCGACACAATTTTTTACCTTCTTTTCAAACTGCTACCGGCCACATTTTTTGAGCTAATTGGCCAGCCCAATAAGGCCAAAAACTACGAATTTACCTCCGAGGAAATCAAAGAAACGACCTTTCGCATCGATGGTTTATTTAAAAGCTCTCGAAAGTCTAGCCCTCTGTATTTTACCGAGGTACAATTTCAGCCAAAAGACGATTTCTACAAAAAGTTTTTTGCCGAGGTTTTCCTTTATCTATATCGGAATCAAAGCGATCGCAATTGGCGAGGAGTGGCCCTATTTGCCACCCGGAGTTTAGACCCAGGAGTTGAGAAACAATATAAGGAGTTATTCAAAGGCCAGCGAGTGCAACGAATCTATTTAGATGAGTTAAGCATCACCGCCAACTCCTCCTTGGGTTTAAAAGCGATCCAGTTAATCGTAGAAGATCGAGAAAACCAAGAGGAAACCGTAGAATTGGTCCGCGAATTAGTCTCGGAAGCAGAGGAAGAGTTAGAGGATGACGCTTTAGCCGAATCTGTTGTAGAATTGGTTAAAAGGATAGTCGTCTATAAATTACCCAATCTTTCTAATCAGGAGTTAGAAGCCATGTTTGGATTAGCAGATCTCAAAGAAACGCGATTTTATCAAGATGTCAAAGCAGAAGTCGAGCTAGAAACAAAGCTGGAATCTGTGCCCCGTTTGTTGGCACTCGGATTAACTGTCGAACAGATAGCAAATGCCTTAGCTTTGGATGTGGAATTGGTAAAACAAGCAGCAGAAAATTATGCTGCCAACCCTCCCACTGAGGAAAATAACAACAATTAGATTAGTAGGGATATAGAAACCAGGTTTCGCATGAGTTACCTGGTTTCTGAGATACGATTTTGAGAAACCAGGTTTCTGAGATACCAAAATCCTAAAAAATTGGAGGATAAATACATGAAAGTAAAAGTCACAGAAACGGGTGTAGTGGTTCCCAAAGAAATGTTAGAAGGATTTGAGGAGGTGGAAATTACAAAAGAGGGCGATCGGATTATTATTTTCAGCGTTACTCCCACCGATCCAATTTTTGCTTTGGGGACAAATCCAGTATTATCTGGAATTGATGATGCTGCGGAAAAACACGATTCATATATCTATGGCGGTAACTGATGACTAAGCTATTCCTAGATACGAGCTATGTCATTGCTTTAGAAATTGCTGACGACCAATATCATTAGGCAGCAAGGAAGCACTGGCAAAGTTTAATTAAAACCGTTGAGGAAAATAATAGCAATTAGATTCGGTGGCGATCGCTCTCTTTTTTATCCTACTAATTAAAGGGCGATCGCTATGCCTGCGAAAATCAAGACGGGGGAAAGCATTCGGACAGAAAAATTTACGATTTTTATCAAAATTGACCGCCCGAATGCTTTGCCCCTACATAACAATTGTCAGAACAAAACCATGAAAAACTTTACCATCAGTTTCTATTTTTATCACCTTTGCCACAGCCTCACCGATGCTCCAGAAAAATTATCTGCGGATGCCGATAAACTCTGGAAGGGGTTAGCTAAATTTGGCGAGGAAAACTCCCTTTTTCCAGAACTAAAACTAAATTCTAATTCGGACGAAAGTGGATGGTTAACTCCTAATTCATCCCCTATAAATTTTGAAAAAATCGATACGACAGAAGATTGGAAAATAGAAGGCAATCTTCTACCTTTTCGCCTCCACGATACCTATTTTGCCGACCTGACTTTATCCCCGCAACCATCAGATTTTTATCTGCAATCTTCCGAAATTCAACAATTCCCCATTAACGCTTTATTACCAGATAAAATTAACCCGTCTCTGGGGCAAACTATCTGGATTTATGGAGAAGTGGATAAGGGCGATCGCTACTGTCAAGAAATAGCCGACGAGTACGTTCGAGCAATTACCAAAGATAGCAATTATGCCGAACCAACTTTAGTTAATGTCGGCAAATTATTCGGCAGTTTGTTATATGAATACGAAGCAACACATAAAGACGAGCCAAAGAATATCGCTAAAAAATGCCATTTTTTAGTATTGATAAATAACAGCGAAGCAAATACCGTAGAATTAGCAGGCAAAGCCTACGAATGGTTGCGAGATTTGCTCTGTTGCCGCCATAAAATCTTATTCGTCTATCAACAATCTCGCGAAAACTATCTCCAAGGCAGAAAACTCTACAGCGAATTAGAAAAAGAAATCGGTCATTTTTCCGAGGAAGTAGAAACGGCAGATGGACGACTCGACTACTTAAAAGATTTACTCAAAAACCTACCTCAAAATTATCTCAATTATGCCCGCTGTTTGCGAGATTTAAAAGCGCATCAAACCACCATCGAAACTAATACCAGCAACTATCAAATTTGTCAAGAAAAAATTGCTAATTTAGGAGAAGTTCCCCCATCTTGGCAAGAATTTCTCACTCGCTGCGAACTCTGGCAAAGGCAAATCAAAACCGACTTAAACTATCTATCTCCCGGTCAAGATTTATTCCAACAAGTAGTAAATACCGCAAGAAGTATCGCAGAAATAGACCAAGCAGAAAGCGATCGCTCTTTAGAAAAAACTATACAACTATTAGGTGCGGGATTGGGTTCGGGAGCGATCGCTGCTTCCGCCATCGCCGGCCACGTTCAAACCCCAATTAAATTAAAACCCGACTATCCCATCCATCCCGCAATAACTACCTTATTTTGGAGCGCAATTTTTGGTCTTATCGGTTGGGGAATAGCGTCGTTTTGTACTGGTGGATGGAGTGGTTTAAAGAAGAATAACAATCGCAAGTAAATGCGCTACTTACCCAAATGGGATTATTAGCTTTCTCTCAAGGGTGGAAAGACTAATAAAGGCGCGATCGCTACGAACGATTTCTCCAAAGAATTAAGAAACCGGGAATAAGCGCAAAAACCCGGTTTCTGGGCCCGCCAACAACCTCCCTGTTACCAAGAAGTAACCGTGGGGAACGATTTTTGAGCGGTCGGGAACGATTTCTGAGCGGTGGGGAACGATTTCTGAGCGGTGGGGAACGATTTTTGAGCGGTGGGGAACGATTT